>JAYTKJ010000816.1:0-3868 GCA_043730365.1 Acidobacteriota bacterium
GGCTATCGTATCTGGTTGAAGATCGCGGCAACGTGGAAGTGGTGCAGGCCGAATCGCGCGACGCCGGCAATCCGCATGCGCGCTACCTTCCGGAGATTGCCGAGACCTGCCGGCGGCTGGCGGCCATCGTGGAAAAAGCTGCCGCCGATGGCCACTTCCCACTGGTGCTGGGCGGCGATCATTCGCTCGCGGTGGGCAGCGTGTCCGGAGTCTCGCGCCACTATCGCAAGCAGAAGCAGCCGATCGGCCTGATCTGGATTGACGCGCATGCTGACATGAACACGCCTGAGTCCTCCATGTCGGGCAACATCCACGGCATGCCGCTGGCTTGCATTATAGGGCGCGGTCCCAAGGAACTCACCCACATCTATAACTACGCGCCCAAGGTTTCGCCAAAAAATACCGTGATCCTGGCCTTGCGCGATGTGGATCAATTGGAGCGGCAGATGGTGCGCGAGTCCGGTGTCCACATCTTCACCATGCGCGATATCGATGAGCGCGGCTTGAAGCCGGTGATGATGGACGCCCTGCGCTTTGCCACCGAAGGCACGGCCGGCTTCCATCTTTCGTTCGACATGGATTCGGTGGACCCGCAACAGGCGCCGGGCGTGGGAACGCCGGTACCGGGCGGGCTTACTTTTCGGGAAGCGCACCTGGCCATGGAGATGGCGGGCGATTCGGGCCTGATGCTGGCGCTGGATGTGGTGGAGGTGAACCCGGTGCTGGACATCGCCAACCGCACAGCGGATCTGGCCGTACAACTGGTGGCGTCGGCGTTGGGAAAACGGATTCTCTAACTATGTGGCTTTCGCCCCTGGGGCTGCTGTTGTTCCTGGCCGAACCTAACGACCTGGAACTGGCGCTCCGCAAATTCTCGCAGGTGTACGGGCTGGTGGAGTCGCAAGCGGCCGATCCGGTGAGCGCGAACGCCGCCATCTACGATGGGGCTTTGCCGGCGATGCTGCGCGGCCTTGACCCGCATTCCTCTTTCCTGTCGCCCGACCAGATGGAGCAATTGCGCCGGATGGAGCGCTCCACGTCAAAGGGTTTTGGCACGGTGGTATCGGTGCTGCCAGGCCGCGTCATTATTCTCCAGGTGGTGCAAAACGCGCCATCGGCGCGCGCAGGCCTGGCGCCGGGCGACGAGATCGTGGGCATCAACAACATCTCGCTCGGGCAGCTTGATATGGAGCAACTGGTGCAGGTGTTGAGCGAAAGCCGGCAGCGCCCGGCCAAGTTGGCGGTGCGGCGCCCAGGCAACTCCCGGCTGATGTCGTTCACGCTCACGCCCGAGGAAATGTCGTCGCCGTCGGTGGACCGTGCCTTCGCCATTACTCCGGGGATTGGCTTCGTGCGAGCCACCAGCTTTGAGGGCGAGACTGGCCACCAGCTAAAGGAAGCGATCGAGAAACTGGGAGGCGCCGCGCTCAAAGGCCTGGTGCTGGACTTGCGCGATAACGGCGGAGGGATCGTGGGCCCGGCGCTCGAGGCAGTCGCCTTGTTTCTCAAACCGGGCCAGACGCTGGTAACCGTGCGAGGCCGCGCCCGCACGCTCGAAGAGGTGAAGGTTCCTGACAAGGCCACGCCCTACGAGTTTCCCGTGGTGGTGCTGGTGAATGAAAAGACGGCCAGTTCGGCTGAGATCGTCACCGGCGCGCTGCAGGATCACGATCGCGCGCGAGTGGTGGGAGTGCCGACGTATGGCAAGGGGCTGGTGCAGAGCGTGTATCCGCTGTCGGAGGGCGCGGGCGTGGCCCTCACCACGGCTTTCTACTTCACGCCAAGCGGACGGTCTATTCAACGGCCGATCAAGGAGGGCCAGCTTCGCGACGGTAAGCCGCTTTATATGAATCTGGAGTCTGGCGCAACGACATTCAAGACCGCGTCAGGGCGGCCAGTGAAGGGTGGCGGCGGCATCGAGCCGGATGAGATTGTGATGAATCCGCAATTCTCACGCCTGCAGATCTTTCTCGACTCGCGTGGCGTACTGACCGCCTACGCCACCGAATTCCTGGCCAAGAAACCCGTGATCACGCCTGATTTTGAGGTAACCGGCAAGCTGCTGGACGATCTGCAGGTGTTCCTTTCCGAGCGCAACATCCGGCCCGGCATGGCCGAGTGGTCCGCCGAGCGCGAGTGGATCCGCATGCGGCTGCACCAGGAGATTTTCAATCAGTCACTGGGCGTGGAACGTGGCGACGAAGTGGAATTTCGGCGGGATCCGGTGGTCAGGCGGGCCCTGGAGCTACTCGGTAAGTAAGATGGCTTACGGAATTCGAGCTAATGGATTTGGCAGAGCCGGACGATTGTCTTGGTAACCAACGGCATGTTTGAATCACGGTTGGAATCTCTGCGGGTGTGGCTCCAGCGCGTGCTGGCCGGCTTCACCAACGGGCAGCGGCCAGGCGCGGGGCCGGAACCTTTGCGAGAAGATGCCTTCTGGTCAGACCCACCGCTAGCGCCAGCAACGGTCTCGCGACAGGCTCCCGATTCGGCCGATTTCGAGCGAGCCGGGCAGATGGTGGCGCTCATGGCGGGCGTGGGTGCGAGCGTTCAACCCGCGCGGGCTCCCAAAAATAACCAATAGCTGAGCGCTGGCTCACCATTCGGTTAGTTCTTACCCCCGCCAAGTCTCACTGAAAGGTGAGTCCGAATAACGCGGCTAAATCCAAACCCTTCGATTTACAGGCGATTCAGCCACTGCTGCGGTTGGAGACTTGCGTGCCTCACCCGGACAGCGATCGGACGCCCGATCGTAAGGAGATCACAGAACATATGAACAAGCACTTATTGGTGATGGCCGCGGTATGGATGACGCCCACGATCGCCCTGCACGCCCAGACAACCCCTCCGCCCTTGCCTTACCAAGTGGTGAACTGCATCAAGGTTAAGCCCGGAAAAGGCCGGGAGTTCCGCCAGTTCTGGAATGACGTATCGGCCAAAGTCGCACAGGTTCGGGCCGATGAAGGCCGCGTGATGACCACCAGCCTGCTTCGGTCTGTCATGCCGGCCGGGGAGGAAGCACGCTGTGACGCGATGATTTCCAACTTCTACGAGGGCCCTCCTCCTGAACCATCTACTAGTGCGCTGGCGGCCGACTTGAAGAAAGCGGGCCTGTCGATCACGGCGGACGAGTACTACGCCAAGCGCGACTCACTGACCCGGCTGATTGCTACCGAAGTGTGGCGCCCGCGCACTCGTATCGGCCAGTTCGCGAAGGGGAGCTACGTTTACATCAACTACATGAAAGTTCACAACGCGCCTGAGTACTACAAGTTCGAGAACGACGTATGGAAGCCGATCGCCGAACAGATGATCAAGGACGGGGCGCTGGCCGGATGGATACAATCCTCGCTGATGCTCCCTGGTGGCGCCGACGCGAAGTACACCGCGTTCAGTGGCGATGTTTTTCCGAGTTATCAAGCCGCTATGCAGGGTGGTATGCCGCTGCGCGCAACGTTCGCCAAAGTCTTCCCGGGCAAGAACTATGAGGAGACCATGATCCAGAGCAAACTGCGAGACCTGGCGCAACGTCACCTCTACGTGATCGAGCAGAGAATCACCAGGAGCAGCATGGTGAGCAAGTCGCAATAGGCGCGGCATTGGCGGTAGCATGTAACGTAACATGCCAAATCGACGCGACATGCTTTTCTCGGCGATGGCCGCCCTCCCGGCGGCCTCGCTTGCTCAGACCTCCACCACCAACGGTTGGTCCAACCCCTTCGCCAAGACTCTGCGCGATAGCTTCCGCCTGCATTGGGTGGACACCAAGGAATACACGCTCTCGATGCTGGACGCCATGCCGGCCGACAGCTTTGACTTCAAGGCCCATCCCTCGCAGCGCAGTTTCGGCGATCAGCTTGGCCAC
>JAYTKJ010000817.1:0-7149 GCA_043730365.1 Acidobacteriota bacterium
ACTTCTCGTCAACTTCAACGTCCCGGTACTGCGCGACGGCATTGTTCGGCGCGTGCTTGGACTCGTTGAGTAGCCCTGCAGCTTTATGACACAGTAGTATTAGAGCATTTTCAGGTTCTAAACCACCGCCGCCATATCCGTCGCCTCGCCGCACTTCAGCGCGGCCGCTTGCCCGGAATCGATGTTCCTGAGTAGCCCGGCCAGCACCGAGCCTGGACCCACCTCAATCCATCGCGTGACGCCCTGGCCAGCCAGATGCCGCACAATTTCGATCCATCGCACGGGATTCGGCACCTGCTCGACGAGCCCGGTGCGGGCCTCGGGGCCCGATCGAATTTCGCGCGCCTGCCAGTTGTTGACGAGCGGCGCGGTCAAATCGGCAAACTCGGTGTTGGCCAGATCTTCGGCCAAACGCCGCTGGGCCGGTTCCATCAATGCGCAGTGGAAGGGCGCACTCACGGGAAGAATCACCGCCCGCCTCGCTCCTGCCGCCTTCGCCAATTCCATGGCCCGATTCACGGCCCCCGCGTGCCCGGCAATCACCACCTGGTCCGGCGAATTCAAGTTCGCCGCCGACACGATTTCGCCCTGCGCCGCCGCCTCCAGAACGCCCGCCAGCTTATCCTCCGGCATCTTGAGAAGCGCCGCCATGGCTCCTACGCCAGCCGGCACGGCTTCCTGCATGTAGCGCCCGCGGTTGCGCACAATGCGCACGGCGTCGGAAAAGCTGAGTGCTCCGGCGGCCACCAGCGCCGAGTACTCTCCCAAACTATGCCCGGCTACGTAGTCCGGCCGGATGCCCTTCTCCTTGAGAACGGCGGCGGCGGCGGTAGATACAGTGAGGATCGCCGGCTGCGTATTTTCCGTCAGCTTAAGCTGGTCCTCGGGGCCTTCAAAGCATAGATTCGAAAGGGAAAATCCCAGAGCCCGATCGGCCTCGTCAAATATGGCCCTGGCGGCGGGAAACTCGGCGGCCAGGGTGCGGCCCATGCCGGCGTACTGCGAACCCTGCCCCGGAAACAAGAATGCGGTCTTAGCCATGAAGTGTCTATTTTCTCATAGCTTAGACGGCTGGCTGCGGGAAACTATTTGGCGCAAAAAAGTAACCTGGCCCGGGTGTAGAATCATCTATCAGATTAATCTCTGTCCAAAGGACCTGCGTGAAGCTCTCAGAAATTTGCGTCAACCGGCCGGTATTCGCTTTCATGCTCATCATGTTCATGGTGGTCATGGGAGTGTTCAGCTTCATGGACCTCGGCGTGGACTTGTTCCCGATGAGTGATCCCGCCACCGTGATGGTCCGGCTGCGCCTCCCCGGCGCCAGCCCTGAGGAGATCGTCTCGCAGGTGGTGCTGCCGGTGGAAGAAGCCGTCGCGGCGGTGAGTGGCATTGAAGAGCTGCGGGCGATGGTGTCGGAAGGTTCGGCCAACATCATGGTCACCTTCATCCTTGAGCGCGAGATCGGCAGCGCGGTGGAAGACGTCCGGGAAAAAGTGAGCGGGGCGATGCGCCGCCTGCCGCCGAACATTTTGCCTCCCGTGGTCCAAAAGGCGGAGATGGATCGCGAGCCCGTCATGGTGTTGGCCGTCGGCGGAGACCGCCCCATTCGCGAGTTGACCGAGATCGCCGACAAACAGATCCGGCGCGCTATCGAAACCGTGGACGGCGTAGCGCAGATCGATTTGAGCGGCACCCGCGCCCGCCAGATCAATATTTTCCTCGACATGAACAAGCTGAACGGTTACACCATGACCGCCCAGGAAGTGGAGCACGCCGTGCGCACCGAGAACGTCGAGATGCCCGGCGGCCGCATCATTCGCGGCATGTCGGAACTGGGCGTGCGCACGATGGGGCGCGTGGAATCCATTGCGGACTTTAACGACATCATCATCAAAAACGTCTCGGGCTCGGCCGTGCGCATTCGCGATATCGGCAGGGTCGAGGACAGCATGGCCGAGAAGCGCAACTTCGCGTTTCTCCGCGAGAAGCCCGCCGTCGTGATGGAAGTGCAGCGGCAAACGGGCATGAACACGGTGAAGGTAGTTGACTCGGTGATGGCCCGGCTCAACGCCGTACGCTCCCAACTCCCCCCCGGCGTCCAGCTGGAAGTCATCAAGGAGCAAGCCAGCTACATCCGCAATTCGGTGACGGCGCTGGAAGAACACCTGATTATTGGCAGCCTGCTCGCCTCGATCATCGTTTACCTCTTCATCCGCGATTGGCGTACTGTGCTCATCAGCTCGCTGGCCATTCCCACTTCAATCATCACCACGTTTACCCTCCTCAAAGTGATGGATTTCACGTTGAACTCCATGACGCTGCTGGCGCTCACGCTGGCCGTGGGAATTGTTATTGACGACGCCATCATCGTGCTCGAGAATATTTATCGATTCCTGGAAGAGAAAGACCTGCCTCCCAAACAGGCAGCGATTCTGGCCACCGAGGAAATCGCGCTCGCCGTGATTGCCACCACGCTTTCGCTGGTCATCATCTTCATTCCCATCGCGTTCATGACCGGGTATGCCCGCAAGTTCCTCAACCAGTTCGGCTGGACCATGGCGATCTCAATCATGGTTTCGATGTTGGTGGCCTTCACGGTTACGCCAGCCATCAGCGCACGCCTGTTGAAGCGCAAGAAACCCGGCAAGACCGGCGGTGCCGCCAGCCATGCCGCACACAATGCCTGGTTTGAGCGCCTGTACGGGCGCGTGCTCGATTGGTCGTTGAATCATCGCTGGGTCATCGTAGCGGTTTGCCTGCTTACCTTTTCTTCCACTTACTTCCTGAATGACATGGTCAAGCGCGACTGGATGCCTCAGGAGGACCAGAGTGAGCTAGGGCTGTTCGTTGAGTTGCCCGAAGGCTCCTCGTTGCAGTCCACCGAAGCGGTGTCGCGAGAGATGGCCAAACGGATCGAGAAGGTGCGAGGCGTGATCCTGGTGGTGCCCAAGTCGGCGGGCTTTGTGGACCGCGTGACCATGGCGTTCTTTACCATCCTGCTCGCCCCTCAGGACAAGCGCGAAGACATTGAGACCATGGCGCAGAAGGTCCGCGAGTCTATCCGCGAGTATGCGCATTTGCGTCCGCGCATCAGCTTCCCCAACGTGCTGGGCGGCCGGGATAGTTTTGCGCCCATCCGCGCCATGCTGCTGGGGCCCGATATCAACAAGCTGGTGTCGCTGTCCAAGGCCGCCGTGCTCGAGATGCAGAAGCAGCCTTCGCTCACCGACGTGAAGGCCAACCTCAACCTGAATAACCCGGAACTCCAGATCGCGATTGACCGTCCGCTGGCGTCCGACTTGGGCGTGCGAGTGGCCGATGTCGCTGGCGCAGTCCGGCTATTGATGTCGGGCGACGATCAAATTTCCACGTTCAAGGAAGAGTCCGAGCAGTATCCGGTGATGATGCGCCTGATGCCGGGACAACGTGACGATCCGGAGGTTCTGAGCCGCCTGCTGGTGCCTTCGGCCAAGCTCGGGCTCATTCGCCTGGACTCGGTGGCCAAACTGGAACGTGGCCTCGGTCCCAGCCGCATTGACCGGCAAAACCGGCAGTTCGCGGTTGGCATCTACGGTAACGTCACCCAGGGCCACGGTTTGCAGGAGGCCGCCGCCGCCGCTCAGGCATCGATTGACGGCGTGGGCCTGCCGACCGGGTATCGCATGCTCTTCTCAGGGCAGGTAAAGGTGCTTGAGGAAACCACTAAGAACATGATTCTGGCGATCGGCTTGGCTTCCATCTTCATGTACATGGTGCTGGCGGCGCAGTTTGAAAGCCTCATTCATCCCTTCATCATTTTGCTTACTCTGCCGCTGTCGATTCCGTTTGCCTTGCTCTCGCTCTGGGGCACGGGCCGCTCGCTCAACCTATTTAGCGCTCTCGGCGTATTGCTGCTGCTCGGCATCGTCAAGAAGAACGGGATCCTGCAGATCGACTACATGAACCAACTTCGGCAGCGCGGCTATCCACTGCGGCAGGCGATTTTCGAGGGCAACATGGTTCGCCTGCGGCCCATTCTGATGACCACGCTGTCCATCATTGCCGGCCTGCTGCCGACGGCATTCGGCACCGGCGTCGGAGCTTCACAGCGGTCGGCGATCGCCATCACGATCATCGGCGGTCAGTCGCTGTGTTTGGTGCTGACGTTGCTGCTGGTCCCGGTCACCTACTCTTACGTGGAAACCTCCAGGGCCTGGTTGAGCCGCCGCTTCTCGCGGGGTGGTGACGTTCCGGCCACCGCCGCCGCCGGCGACTAGCTGATTCGCCTTAACAATACTTTTACGAATCCCGGGAATCGTTTTGACCTCCTGCCGCGTTTATCCCAGTGGAGGTTGAAAACGATATGCTTACCAAGACGCTCGAAAGACCGGTGGCCGCGGCTCCCGTGGAGCGCACTGCCGAAGTGAATTGTCTGATCTGCTCACATCGCGTCCCCGCTCAAGTGTGGGTGGACAAACGGAGTGCACGAGTTAAGTCAGGCGAAAAATGTGCTCGCTGTGGGTCCAGTCTGGAAGCGGGTTACGTACTAACCCTGAGACCGGCCGCGTAATCGTTGTTACTTATTGCGCGGGATGGTCTATAGTAGAGGTGAGCCTTTATGAAAAAGAAGCCATCCCCGGTTCAGGAGCCGGTTGTCGCACCGGAGATTCTTGAATCGGCCAAGCGTGCCTCCGCGGCGACCGACAAATTGCGCCCGGCGGCCAAGTGCACCGTGTGCGGCGGAGAAGGCTCCACCACCTTGAACGATCAATTGTGTTGGGTTTGCCGGCGGCTGAAGATCAGCGCCTGGCGTGACTCCGACATTCAAATGAACGTTCAGGAATAGCGGCTATAGACGTAGCCACCCACGGCTATGTCCTGCACCCCCAGTCCATTTGATTTAAAAATCGTGACGTCTTGATTTGAATTTCGCGCGCGGCGCGACGCTGCGACGGTGGATAATTCTACCAGCCGCGGGTCAGCCCATTGTTCCGGAGTGGTCCAGGCCAATAGAAGATCGCCGCTTTCGATGCGGGCTTGATCGATCGCATCGACAGCAATCAAGGCGGCGCGCTGCACCAGCTCAGACGGAATCTCGCGCCGCAGCGGGTTGTTGGAGCCGATGGCATTCACGTGGGCCCCGGGCGAGACCCAGGCATCCTCCAGCACGGGGTCCTTGGCGAAGGTCGCGGTCACGATGATGTCGGCGCCGCGAATCGCCTCCTCGGCCGTAGCTGTGGCGCGTGCATTCATTTTCACGGCGAATGCCTCACGCCGCTCCGGGCTCCGGCTCCACACGCGGACCTCACGGATATCGCGGACCACGCGGATCGCTTCAATCTGGGTCTGGGCTTGAAAGCCCGTCCCGATGACGCCCAACACTGCCGCGTCCTGGCGAGCCAGCAAATCTGTAGCTACGCCGGAAGCTGCACCCGTCCGAATCTGCCCGAGATGAGTGGCCTCGATCGTCGCGAGCGGCCGCGCGGTAGCAGCATCGTAGAGGAGCACCGTAAACCAGGCGCCGTGCTTCACGTGGGTGGAATAGATCTTGGCGCCAAAATATTTCCCGAACGCGCCCGCCAGTTGATGAAGCACGGCCCCTTCGGGAGTAACCAACCGGCGCCGTGGCTGATTCATCGCCGAGCCGTCCGCCAACCCCACAAAGGCTTCACGCACCAGCCTGACGGCCTCGCGCATCGGCAGGAGCTTGAGCACGTCCTGTTCGGTGATCGTCAACATCGACAGTCATTATGGCACGCTATGAAGATGATCCTGCTACCCTTGGTGCTCGCCTCGCGCGTGTTGCTCGACGCCCACAACTGCTACCCCGAGAACGGCCGGTGGGCCGAGCGGATCGAGCGGGCGCTGGCCCTGGGCACGCCGATCGCGATCGAACAGGACTTGGCCTGGTTTGACGGACGATCCATCCTCACGCACGAAAAAGAGTTCAGCGGCTCGGAGCCGGGGATGCGGGAATATTTCTTCGAGCGTATCCGGCCCATCGTGGAGAAGGAACTTCGCGAGGGTAACCGTAAACGGTGGCCGGTGATCGTGCTCAATCTCGATTTCAAAAGCGACGAGCCGGAACATCATCGCGCCGTTTGGCAACTGCTGGATGAGTACGAGGCGTGGCTGACCACCGCAGTTAGGAGTAGCAACGACCCGGGCAAACTCGCCAAGTTGGATCGCAAGCCGATCATGGTGCTCACGGGCTCCAACGATGTGCAGGAGAAAACGTTCCATGACGCAGTACCGGACGGCGGGCGGCTGCGCGTCTTTGGAGCCGTGGCGGGAGGCGCTGCCGGCAACGCCCGCGCCACCAACTACCGGCGATGGTCTAACAATCCGTGGTCGGCCGTGGAAAAGGAAGGCCAGCCCAAGGCCGGGGAGTGGACTCCGGCAGACCGCGCGCGCCTCCGGCAACTCGTCAAGGAAGCACACCGGCGTCGTCTCTGGATCCGCTTCTATACGCTGAACGGGCACGCGCCGGAAGCATCGGCGGCCAACGGATGGACTCGGAGTTACAACTTTGGCTCCCTGGAAGCGGTCCGCCAGCGCTGGCGTGCCGCCATCGCGGCGGGCGTGGACTTCGTCGCCACCGATCAATACGAGGAGTTCGCGCGCGAACTGAAGAGCAAGTAAGTAGCTGTAGCCGGCGGCACACCACTTACTTTAGCTACTAGGCTAGCCGGTACGCCCGCAGTTGATCTCCCAGGGTGTTCCGAATTGATCAACCAGGACGCCAAAACGCCTGGCCCAGAAGGTTTCCTGGATCGGCATTCGTACGGTCCCATTCTCAGAGAGAGCAGCGAAAACTCGCTCGGCTTCGGCAGGATCCACGACTTCCATGAGCACGAAAAAGCCCTTTGCCGACTCATAGTCCTTGCCGAAGAGGTCGCCTCCGGCGAGAGTGCCGTCGCCCAGGATCAGAGTGGCGTGAAGGATCTTCCCCCGCCACTCCACGGGCGTTTGTGCGGCCATGGGAGAATCGCCATACGTGAGCATCGTGGCGATTGCACCGCCCAGGCATTGCGCGTAGAACCGGAACGCCGCTTCGCATTGCCCGTTGAACACTAAGGCAGCGTTAGGAAATAACATTGTCAGGAGCGAGGTAGAATCTGATAGTTCCACTCGCCATGAAACTCCTCTCGCCGGAGATTGATCCGTTCG
>JAYTKJ010000818.1:0-2267 GCA_043730365.1 Acidobacteriota bacterium
TGCCGCACGCACGGCGTCAAGATGGGCGGCCGCTCCAAGAACATCATCATCTCGTTTGAGAAAGCGTTTCACGGGCGCACGATGGGTTCGCAGCAGGCCGGCGGCATTCCGGCCCTCAAGGAGTGGATCGTCAACATGGATCCGGGCTTTGTGCAAGTGCCGTTTCCCGATGGCTTTCGTACCAAAGACACTTCGTTCGACGGTTTCCTGCGCGTGCTAAACGAGCGCGGGGTGCAGGGGCCGAACGTGGCGGGTGTGATCCTGGAGACCTACCAAGGCGGCAGCGCGTCGTTTGCCCCGGTTGAGTACATGCAGCAACTGGGCAAGTGGTGCACGGCTCAGAAGGCGTTGCTGGTCTGCGACGAAGTGCAGGCCGGATTCGGGCGGACTGGCACCATGGCGGGCTATCGGCATTACGGGATCGTACCGGATTTGAGCACGTGGGGTAAAGGCATTTCGAGCTCGCTGCCAATTTCGTGCGTCATCGGGCGGGCCGACATCATGGACCTGCACGCGGCGGGCAGCATGACGTCCACTCACACGGGCAATCCGATTTGCTGCGCGGCGGCCCTAGCTAATATTGAATTGATTGAGCGGGAAGATCTGGCCGGCAATGCCAAACGCATGGGCGACATCCTGCATGCGCACCTTCACGCGATGAAGGAGCGCTATCCGCAGATTGGCTGGGTGGACGGCAAGGGGCTGGTGGCGGGCATCGCCTGCATCAAGCCCGGACCCACGCAGGAACCGGATGCCGATCTGGCCTGGGACACGATCGAGACGGCAATGTGCAAAGGCGTGCTCATGTTCTCGCCCGTCGGCTTCGGCGGCGGCACTATCAAGATCTGCCCACCGCTTAATATCAATGAAGAAGCGCTCCGCGAGAGCCTCGGTGTCCTGGATGAAGCATTCGCCGAGGTGCTGGCCGCGCGCAGGATCGCGGCTTAGGATTAACCGTATGGCCAACGTCAAGGCGCTCACCTTCGATGTCTTTGGCACGGTAGTGGATTGGCGAGGCTCGCTGATCGCCGAGGGCGCGGATTTCTCGCGCTCACGCCACGTACAAGTGGATTGGGCGAAGTTCGCAGACCGTTGGCGCGCCGGCTATGGCCCCGCCATGAATCTGGTGCGCACGGGCAAACTGCCATGGATGAAGATCGACCAGTTGCACCGCCGGATTCTCGATCAGCTCCTCGAAGAGTTTCACGTCACCGGCCTCACCGAGGCCGACAAAGATCACCTCAATCGTGCCTGGCACCGGCTTCGCCCTTGGCCGGACGCAGTGGAAGGACTGACGCGGCTGAAGGGCAGGTTCATCATCGCCACGCTGTCCAACGGCAACGTGTCTCTGCTGACCAACATGGCCAAACACGCTGGCTTGCCTTGGGACGTGATCCTCTCGGCGGAACTGGCGGGCCACTATAAGCCGGATCCGGAAACGTACCTGACGGCCGCGAAACTGCTGGATCTGACGCCCGGCGAGGTCATGATGGTGGCGGCGCACCCGGATGATCTGGCCGCAGCGGCGCGCGTGGGGTTTCAGACAGCTTACGTGCCGCGGCCGCTGGAGCATGGTCCGGAAGGCAAGGCTGCGCCGGTTACAGGTCGAAATTTTGACGTAACGGCGCCAGATTTCGATGAGTTGGCGCAGCGCCTAGCCTAGATTTGGGGGCAGCGGTGTGATAGACTGCTACTGTTTCGAAATGCATTCTAGGGGGACGTTATGTTTGCCGATTTCAGGAAGGCCTTTCTTTTCTGCCTGTTCGCGGCCACGCTGTTCGGTCAAGCCGACCGTGGAAATATCGTAGGGACGGTTAGCGACGCCAGCGGCGCAGTCGTGCCTGGCGCGAAGATCGTAGTGACTCACGCGGCCACCAACGTGAAGACCACCTTGGCGTCGGCCGATTCCGGTGACTTTACCGCGGCGAACCTGCCGGTTGGGCTCTACAACCTCCGCGTTGAAAAGGAGGGCTTCAAGCCTTCGGTACGCAACGGTGTCACGATGTCGGCGGCGTCAACCATCCGCGTCGACTTCAAGCTGGAAGTAGGCACCGCCCAGCAGACCGTCGAAGTGACTTCCGGCATCGAGCAGTTGATGACGGAGAACGCGAAAACTTCGGTGAACGTGAGCACCAAGATGGTGGATGAACTGCCGCTGGTGGTGGGCGGAGCAATGCGATCGCCGTTTGACTTGGCGACGCTCACGCCGGAAGCGAAGAACTACGGCGATAACAACTTTTCCATCGGCGGCGGCCAGGCTGCGAGTT
>JAYTKJ010000819.1:0-1989 GCA_043730365.1 Acidobacteriota bacterium
TCGGCGAGGAGTTCCGGTGGTATGGACGTCGCGTCTTCCACGATTGAATTATCACACCGCCACAACCCCTTGGAAGCGCGAAAGCGCCGTTCGGATCACCGCTGGAAACGATTATCGGTTGGCCGCCTTCGCTCCCTATTCAATCACTCGCCCCATCTGGAAGAAAAGCCTCCACTTACCCCCATCGGGCGGCTTTTTGACATTGGCCGGTCAGCCGGTTGCGGCGCTCATTCCGCTCTGTATCCTGTGGGCCGGGATCGGCGACATGAACAAGATTCCGGTGATTTTTCCCGGTACCGTGTTTCAGTTGGTTCGCTAAGTGGCCGATTGTGCGGCCTCGGTCCCGGCAAGCCCGATCGACATGACCCGCATCCATGGTGTCTACCCACCAACTACGATCATTGCCGGGGCTCTCTCGGCTGAGCATGGTCCTATCCGATCGTCGCCGAATTGGTGGCGGCATTACGGAACTGTATTGTGAATCAGTGACTTACGAACGTCTCCCCGAATTGACCCGTCGGCCCGGCTGGGCCGGGAATGATAACGCCTTGCACACCTATGGCTTACGCTCCAAAGTGCGGCGCGTGGGATGGGCAACTCTAACTAAGCGCAAGTGGATTTTTTGTTGAGTCAGGGGCCTCGGGATAGAAACTGCGAAGCCCCCATTCATTCTCGTCTCCAGGCGACTCTACATAATGATAGGGTCTCCAGGAACGCCAGGAGTTTGCCCGCAGGCTTGAAACGGTTTGGAGCGGGGCCTGCCGGTGCTAGCTTCCCCAGCGCGTTTTCCGTCATCGTAAGGTCCGCTTCGACGTATCCGTGAGTGGTCTCGAGACTCTCATGACCGAGCCAGAGGGCGATCACGGCCAGGTCCACTCCAGCCTGGAGCAAGTGCCTCGCCGTGGAGTGGCGAATCAAGTTGCCGCGGATGCTCGGACAGCCCGGGGCCGCGCGGCTGGCGGCCCGGCTCAACAGATAGGAAACGCCGTGGCGGGAAAGACGCCGGCCACGCGCACTGGGGAATGCGAGATCACTATGTCCGTCACCGGGTTCTTGCAGCCAGGTTCGCAGGACTCTCGCGGTTTTCGCCCACAGAGGAACGGCGCGTTCTTTGCGCCCCTTGCCGTGTAACTTCAAGGAGGCTGGCACGCCGAGAGCAATGTCTTCGCGGCGCACCCCAATGATATCGGAGACGCGTGAGAAGCGGAGCATTGTCGAGAGCGCCGAGGCCTAAGTCGTCGTACAGCCGGAAAAACGATTGATTAACGTGCAAGAGGTGGAACGCGTCAACGGGCCTTGCCGATGTGGATGTCGATGGCGCCACACGATTCACCGGCTACGCGGGGATGAACGAGTACCGGTAACGACGCGGCTTCGAGATCACCGTGAACCGTTACAAGAGTCCAGGAGCCGCCGGCGTGGTCTGGCTGGCGCGCCTGGAGATTGGTCAACCCGGCTGAATCCCGGCTAATTCCGGCCGCATGCCGAGCTGCTTCAGACAGCGGTCAATCCACAGCTTTGTCAATTTTTCCTGCGTGGAGTTCTGCGAAAGCCGCTGGCGGAGGCTGGCCCAGTCAACGTGATCGAGCGATTGATCCTGGTTGAAACAGGAGAACACCACCGTCTCCTTACCCGTTTCCGGATCCCGGTGCAGTTGGAGACACTGCGCGCAGATCTCCTTCATCATGCACTGCATCGGCGAGTTGATGGATCCAATTCCTTGCGGTTTCTTCGTCAGATAAGGCGCCAAAACCGTGTGGCGGGCTCTGGCCACGGCGGCCATCATGCCGTCGGAGCCGATGGCGATCACCCGGTCCACATCCTGCATAAGCAGCAACGGATCTTCGAGTTCTCCATGCAGCGCCCCTTTTCCGTAAGCCTCCATGGCGGCAACGATATTGCCGACGAAGGCGCGGTCCAGGGCTCGGGTTGGAGTGAACCCCGGCGCTTCGTCGCAGCACCAGACGATGACGTCGGCGGCGCGCTCAA
>JAYTKJ010000820.1:0-12452 GCA_043730365.1 Acidobacteriota bacterium
ACGTCGGCGCGGCGGAACTTGTAGATAGACTGCTTCGGATCGCCGACCAGAAACAGTTTGCCGCGCGCAGGGCGAGCCGCCAGCCAATCGGTCTCGGCCGGATCATCGGCGGACAAAAGCAGCAGCAGTTCGGCTTGCACCGGATCCGTGTCCTGAAACTCGTCGACGAAGAGGTGCGAGTAGCGCGTCTGCAGGAACTCACGGACGCCGCGATTGCCGCGAATGAGATCGCGCGCCTTGAGCAGCAGGTCATGAAAGTCGAGCAGACCCGCTTGTCGCTTGAGATCTTCGTATCGATCGACGAGGCCGGCCATCTCGAGACGCAGTTGATGCGCCAGATCTGCCTCGGTCTGAATGCGAAATTGTTCCAGCACGTAGGCCAGTTCTTCGGCGCCCTTGCGCTTCAGTTGATTGAGGTCGCGCAGCAGCTTGAGCAGCAGGCTTTCGAGCGTGTCGTAGTCGCGACGGCCCACGGCTTCCGATCGCTCGATCCAGGCGGCCAAGTCAGCTACGACCTGGAACTTCTGGTTGACGTTTGGGCCTAACTTGCGCACTCGCTCAGCGAGCGAATCAATCTCCGCCTCGCGCTCCCATTGCACGCGCTCCCACTTGGCCGGATAGTCTCGCCACTCAATCAGACTCCGGCCGGCGGACTTGAGACGATCGAGAGGCGGCTCATCGCTCTTGGCCAGCGCGAGGCGGATCAGCGCTCGGCGCAGTCCAGGCGACGTCTGGTTCAATTGCTGCTGGATCCAACCTCTAAACGCGCGGTCATAGATCTGCCGGCTCTCGAGCTCGGTAAGTTCGCGAAAGGCCGGATCAACTAATGCTTCCACCGGACGCTCGCGCAGGATCTGGCCGCAGAAGGCGTGGATGGTGCCGATGCTGGCTTCTTCCAGATGCGAGAGAGCGCTTTCCAGATAGCGGCTCTGTTGGGGAGAGGCCGTGCGGGCGCGGTCGAGCTCCTGGCGCAAGCGAAGCTTCAACTCGCCGGCGGCTTTGTTGGTGAACGTGACCGCGGCGATCTTGCCGATATCGGCGCCTTCGGCCAGGACCGCCACAATGCGGCGAATGAGCTCCGTGGTTTTGCCGGTGCCGGCCGAAGCCTCGACGATGAGACTTTCGCCGAGTGACGAGCGAATGCGTTGACGCGCCGCGGCGTCATCATGCTCGGGACGCGGGGCGCCCACCAGACGCGGGCCACCGCTGCTCATGGCAGGCCTCGCAAATGCTCGAGCCGCTCCAGGCGATCGGGCGGCTTTCGCTTAAGGCGCTCCTCTTCGCGCGGACCGCAGACGGCTTGATAATCGCAGAGCGAACAGGCGTCTTTGGCGGGTGCGGCGGGGAGGAAGCCGGCCGCCACCGCGCCGTCAATCGTGTCAATCACTTCCTGCAGATTCAGGCGCGCGATCGGCTTGGCCGCCACGGTGTATTCCTTGTAGCTGCCGCGTTGGGTGCAATAGAAGAGCCGGCCGGAGGTAACGGGTTCGCCCAGAATGTGCTCGGCGGCGAGCGAGTAGAGGAGCGGCTGCAGCACGGCCCCGCCGCCCACGAAGGCTGGTTGGCGCTCCGGTGGTTTTCCGGTTTTGTGGTCGGTGATGCGGATGAGCCCGCTTTCGCGGTGGCGCTCCACCAGATCGATCGAACCGCGCAAGCGCACGCCGGCTAGCGGCGTGACATCGGCCTCGGTGCTGGCATCGTCACGGCTGGCGCCGCGCGGCAGGCCAAAGCCGAGTTCGAAGTGGATGGGAGTCCAGGCATCGTCGATCGTCGCCACGTGACGAGCCCACGTACGCAGGTCCGTGCGCAAGTCTTCGATCTCGCTCTGCCAGACCCGGTCGATGGCCGGCGCCAGCTTCTCCTTGTAGATTCCGGCCACACGTTGCAGTGTTCGGTCAGCCAGATCGAGCGCTTCGGGAAGTTTGGATTTGTCGAGCGGTAATAGCGACGCGCGCTTGAGGCCTTGGAAAAACTCAAACTGCGCTTCATGAAAAAGGGCCCCGCGAGTGAGCGGGTCGAGTTGTTCGAGCGCGGCGATCTCCTGCCGCTCGCGGAGGCCATGGATCGCGTGCAGCAAGAACTTGTAGGGGCAAGCGGCGAAATGCTGAAGAGAGGTAGCCGAGTAGACACGATTGGCGAGGCGATGTTCTTCCAGCAAGCCGGCGGCCGGCGCGTCTTTGGTATGAACCAAGCCATCGGCCGATGACCACGAGCCGTTCCAACGCAGCCAGCGTGTCCGCAGCGAGCGCGCCAAATGGGAATTCACTTCCAGCAGGTAGCGGCCGAGGCCGCGGCGCTCATCTGGCGGGAGCTCTTCGAAACGGCGCAGCGAGGCGATGTCGTACTCGGTGTCGTCGATCGATTCAATCGGATTGGACGGAGCGGGCCAACCCAGACGCGACGGCGCGGCCCGGGCTGCGCGCTCCTGGAAGCCTCGCAACTCCGGTAGCGCTCCTTCGGCGGCGCGCACGACTTCGAGGGCGTAGAAGGAAGGCACCCGCGGGCGCGATTGCGCCGTGTCCATGCGCGGATAGGAAACTACGAGCCGGTTTCCGGCAGCGGCGGCGGCGATCGACAGCAAAAGACGCTCGCGTTCTACCAGCCGATCTCGCTGCGCCAGCGGCTGTTCCAGCATGACGCGATAATGATCCAGCAGCAGGGGATCTTCATAGGCCCGGCGCGGAAAGATGCCTTCGGCGAGGCCGGGAAGAAATACGACGGCGAAGCGATGAGCGCGTGCCTCCTCAATGGTGCCGCAGAAAATTGCGCCGTAGCGGCGGACCGGCGGATCGGAGCGCAGGAAACGCAGGCGGTCCTGCAGCACGTTGTAGATTTCGTCCAGTGAGACTGGCCCCACATCCGCCATTGGCTGCAGCTCATTGAGCACCGACAGCACGGACTCCGGTGCACGCAACGCCGTCTCAGCCAGCGCCGTCAGCGGCGTGAGCCAATCGCCCCAGGTTCCACGCTTCGGAAGTTTATCGAGCAGATCCACCAGGGGTAAAGCGAAGCCCTGCAAGATGCCGAGCTGATCTATCTGCCGTTCGAGATGACGCCGCGAACCAGAGCCGTCGTTCTCCACCGAGCCGAGGCGCAGACGCAGTTCTTGTTCATAACCACGGATGCGGCGTTCCCACCGGTCGCGCCCTCCCACTACCGCGGCGTCCACCAGCAACTGCTCCCAACCGCGAGGCACGGTCACGATCGGGCCGTTACCTGCGTCAGCCGGCGGCGACGTTGGCTCCAGATCCGGTTGGAACGCGGCGAGCAGTTCATCGCCAGCCGGGACGAACTCATGCACGGAGCGGATCGGGGCGCCGGTCGCGTCCAGTTCCGGTACTTGCGCCAGCGACAAGTACTCGGCAAAGCGCGAGGCCGAGCAATCTTCGGCGGCACACTGCAGCAGCGATAGAAACGCGCGGCCAGCCGGATCGGGGCGGGCCGACCCGCGCGGAAAGTAGACGGGCACGCCGGCCCGGCGCATCGCATCTTCGAGCAACGGCTGATATTTTTCGGGATTGCGGAGGAGCACCGCCATGCCGTCGAAGGGGATGCCCTCAGCCGCCAATCGACGGGCCCGGCGCGCAATCTCCACACATTCGAGGCCTTCGCCAGGGGCCGAAAAGAACTCAACGGTCTCGTCGACCGCGGCCTGTTCCAGTTGCGGCGCAAAAACCTGACGGCGTACGCGAGCCAGCGTGGTACGGTCTTCCGGCTCGGCGCCGAGCTCGGCGGCGACACCTAGCGCGGACTCCAGATGCGCGCGCGATTCCAAGTCTGCCTCCAGCGTGAGCGCCAGCACTGCGGGGGAGCGTCCAATGATGGAGGCCAGCAACTCGCGCTGCCGCGCCGAACGAATGGGCAGGTCAAAGAGAAGCAGGGGCCGGCCGAGCAGACGATGCGCGCCGGATTCAGCGGCCCGGAGGGCCAAGCCATACAACGTCGCCTGATCGGAAAGCGATTGACGTTGAAGTTGCTCGGCGAAAGCCAGGTAGAGCCGCGCCAGATCCGCGCCCGGCGGGCCGGTGCGCTCCAGATCGGACGGCTCCACGTTTTCCATGCGCAGTTCGCCCAACGTGCGGGCCGCGGCGCGGACAAAGCCGGGTGTATCGGCAACTGGGGAAAAGTAAGTGAGCTTGTTTGAGGTCCGCAACTCATGCACGACGCGCGCCACCAAGGCTTCTAGGCCAAGCTGACTCACTGGCGCGAGATTCCAACGCGCCAGCTCGGGCGAAGCCAATTGCGCCGCCAGATGAGGAAGCGTGAGAGCGTGGGCGCCCAGCAGCCCATCGCCGCAGTGAGCCCGAAGAAAATCGGCTGCGGCGCTGCGCGTAGGCGCTAGCACCACCACTTCAGATGCGCCAACATGCTGCCGCAGAAACTCGCCCGCGGCCCGGTGAACGGAGCCGTAGGAGGTGAAGCGGAGCAGTTGGCGGATCACGCGCGCTTGGCGGTGCCGCGCTCGGGCTCCTCTTCGGCCGCCGCGGCGGCGGGTTTCTTGAGGGCCGAAAGGCTGTTCTTGAGCGCCTCCATGATGTCGATAACAGGAGCCAATTCCTGGGCCCCCGGTGGCGCAACTATTTCCTTACCCTTGAGCTTGGAGTCGATCATGCCACGCAGGGTTTCGCGATAGGTGTCCTTGTATTTTTCCGGCTCGAAGTGCCCGGCCAACGCCATGACGAGGCTCTTGGCCATGAGAAGTTCCTTCTCCTGCACCATGCCTGTGTCACTACGAAACTCATCCGTGGCCTTCACCTCATCCTGGTAGAACATGGTGTGTAGCAGGATGCCCTGCTTGCCGGGCCGTAGCACCACGACGTGCTCGCGGTTGTGCATGGTGATCTTGGCGACGGCCACGTGTTCGCTCTCCTTCATGGCCTTGTAAAGCAGAGTGTAGGCTTTCTCGCCGGCCGCATCAGGCTGCACATAATAGGAGCTGTCGAGATAGACGGCGTCGAGCTCATTGGTCGGAACGAACTCGAGAATCTCCATCACACTGGCGGTTTTCGGAGTTATCTTCTTAATGTCCTCGTCGTCGATCAAGACGTAGCGATCTTTTTCGTACTCATACGCTTTGACAAGTTCGCTGCTGGGGACGGATTCGTTGGTGCTGACAGAAAAAAGCATCTGCTTCACGCGCGAATGGTCGGCTTTGGTAAGTCGAGTGAAGCTGATGGTTTCGGGCCGCGCGGCCGTCACCATCTTCACCGGGATGGAGACCATGCCGAACGTAATGTGGCCTTTCCAGGTTGTGGCTCCCATTTATGTTTGCTCCAAGGGAGAAGTTGCTCCTACATGGATAGCACTACCCTACAGGATCCCGCAACTGGCGGATCGGAGAGAAGATGAGCCAAAGCGACGAGGCGAGGATTCCGAGCGACGAAAGCAGCATCGTCTGACGCGTCCCGATCGAAGCCGCCAGCACCCCGCCGCAGAGAGCGCCGAGCGGGAACAGGCCTTTGAATAGCAGTTGCAGGCAGGCGTTGACGCGGCCCAGCATGTGAGGTGGAGCCGCCTTTTGGCGCAAGGTGAGTTCGTTGATACCGAAGACCGGAAAAGCGACGTCGCCAAATAGTTGCGAGGCGCCGAGGCACGCCACCGAAAACCAACCGGGCTCAGACGCCAGCGGGATGAAGAGGCTCATTAGACCCTGCCAGAGCGCGGCTGCGATGAGGACCTTGCCAACTGGGTAACGCGTGCCGGCGTGGCGAGCCAGCAACGCACCGATCAGGTTGCCGATGCCGCCGAGCGTGATCACGAAGCCCAGCGCCACCGTACTCATCTTCAAGACTTCGATCGCGTAGTACACGTAGAGCGTGGCGAAGAAACCCCAGGCGAGGCTCATGGTGGCGGTGCGGAGCGCCAGCGGGCGAAGCAAGGGATGCGAAAAGACGAAGCGGATGCCTCCGGAGGCTTCGCCCCACCAACTTTCTGTCAGGGCGGGCGCGGTGGGCAAGGCTTCCAGCCGGCCGATCCAAGCGATGGAAAGGGCCGAGACGATGAACGAGACGGCATCAAGCAGAATGGCGAAGGGAGCCGAGATGCTTTTCACCAGCAGGCCGGTGATCGCCGGGCCGGTGACTTCGGCCACCGACATGGTGAGCGCCAATTTGCTGTTAGCTTCGAGCAGTTGGTCAGGCTCCACCAAAGTCGGCACGAAGGTGGGATAGGCGACGTCAAACAACACCGTGAACATGCCGGCCAACGCAGCCGCGCCGAGCAAGTGGCCCATGCTGAGCGAGCCATTGAAGTACGCGAGCGGGATGGTGGCAAGTATGAGGGCGCGGCCCAGGTCCGCCGCGATCATGAGCGGCTTGCGCCGGCGCCTGTCAGCCAGCGGGCCCGCGATCGGCCCGGCCACCAACGCGGCGAGACCGCCCACCGCCGTCAGCCATCCCATCTCCGCAGGCGTGGCGTGGAGCACCAGCACAGCCGTGAGCGGAATGCCTTCGCGCGAAACCCGGGAGCCAATTTCCGAGATAGTTTGCCCGGCCCAGAGCTTGACGAACTGCGGGCTGCGCCAAAGAGACATGTATATGAACTTGTATCATGAGGTCTTATCAAACCCGTGAATTCCTCGTCGCAGTACCTGATTTTGTTCAAGCCCTACGGAGTGATCTCGCAGTTCACCGACGCCCAGGGGGAGCGCCCCACGCTGCGTGACTACGTGGACGTGCCGCGCGTCTATCCTGTAGGCCGGCTCGACCATGACAGCGAAGGCTTGCTGCTGCTCACCGACGATGGCTGGCTGCAGCATCGGCTTACCGATCCGCGCTACGAGCATCCGAAAACCTATTGGGTACAGGTGGAAGGCCAGCCCGGCGATGACGCGCTACGCAGCCTCCGCGAGGGCATCCAGATTTGGCCGGACTTTCGCTCTCGGCCCGCGAAAGTGAAGCGGCTGGAGGGCGAACCGGTGTTGCCGCCTCGCGATCCGCCGATCCGTTTTCGCCTGTCGGTTCCTACGGCATGGCTGTCGATCACACTGACCGAAGGAAGGAACCGGCAAGTACGCCGCATGACGGCGGCCGTGGGTTTCCCTACGCTCCGGCTGGTGCGCGCCGCTATCGGCGAGATTCGGATTGATGGACTCGCGCCCGGGCATTGGCGCCGGCTGAACGAGGCCGAGCGCACCTACTTGCGCCCGTTTGCCGAGGGCAGGTCCGGCACGCGGCGGCGACAGAGAGTATCCTAATTCGATCGGCCATGTCGCCTTGAAAGGCGCTGGCCGGCCGTGGAAAGGATTCACTACATGGCGCCTGGCGTCTCGCATATCACCCCGCTTGACTGGCTGATGATCGCGCTCTATTTCGGAGTGCTGCTCGCGGTGGCGTGGTGGGTGGTCAGGAAGGGTAAGGATTCTTCAACCGACTATTTTCTCGCGGGCCGCAACCTCGGATGGTGGGTGATTGGCGCTTCTATCTTTGCGTCCAACATTGGTTCGGAACACATTGTCGGGTTGGCCGGTTCAGGCGCCACTAGCGGCGTGGCCATGGCGCACTATGAATTACACGCCTGGTGCCTGCTGGTGCTCGCCTGGGTGTTCGTTCCTTTCTATATGCGCTCGATGGTGTTCACGATGCCCGAGTTTTTGGAGCGCCGATTTGATGAGAGATCGCGCTATGTGTTGTCGATCGTCTCCTTGATCACCTTCGTGATTTCCAAGATCGCGGTGGGCATCTTCGCAGGGGGCGTCGTGTTTGGCACGCTGCTGCCGGAGATGCGGCTCGACATCGGCGGCGTGACGATTGACAGCTTCTGGATCGGCTCGATTTTTGTCATCGCGCTCACCGGCCTCTACACGACGCTAGGGGGCATGCGCGCGGTGGCTTATAACGACGCCGTGCAGGTGCTGGTGTTGATTTTCGGCTCGGCGCTGCTGACGGGCTACGGGCTGGCGGAGTTGGGAGGCTGGAGCGAGTTGCGCCGGATCTGCGGCTCAGAGATGTTCAATCTGTGGAAGCCCTTGATCCCGGCTGGCGTGCAAAGCACATGGTCACCCGTAATGGAAACCAACGCGGCGGGCCAGGTGATCCGGCAGGCCTGGTATTTCAATGGCTACTTTCCTTGGCTCGGCATGCTGTTTTGCGCGCCGATCATCGGGCTTTGGTATTGGTGTACGGATCAGTACATCGTGCAGCGCGCCCTGGGCGCTCCGAATGAGACCGTGGCGCGGCAGGGCAGCATCTTCGCGGCTTTCCTCAAGTTGTTTCCGGTGTACCTGTTCATCATTCCGGGACTGATCTGTTTTGCGCTGGCCAAGAGCGGCAAGATTCCAGAACTTGCCGGGATGATTGGCGCGGATGGCCGCACGATTCCGGGCTCCTCCAACGGCGCGTTTCCCATGATGGTGCAGTATCTGCTGCCATCAGGCATTCGCGGCATTGTGGTGGCGGGGCTGCTTTCAGCGCTGATGGGCTCGCTGGCCGGCGTGTTCAACGCCTGCTCGACGCTATTCACCATCGACCTGTATCAGAAGTGGAAACCCAAGGCCTCCGAGCATCAACTGGTGCGCACGGGGCGTTGGGCGACAGTGATCATGGTGCTGATTGCGCTGGCCTGGATACCGGTTATCAAAAACTCCCGCGGCGTTTACGACTACCTGCAGGCCGTACAGGGCTATCTGGCGCCGCCGATCTTTGTAGTGTTTTTCCTGGGCGTCTTTTTCAAACGAATGAACGCGGCCGGCTCACTGTGGGCAATGATTGTCGGTTTTGCGCTCGGCCTGTTCCGGATGATTGTCGATACTCCGGTGACACTGGGTCTGGCCGGCTACGAAAACGGTTATCCGCACGGCTCGTTTCTGTGGATCGTGAACAACATCTACTTCCAGTACTTCAGCGTGCTGATCACAATTGTCTCGGCCATCGTGATGGTGGTGGTGAGCCGCATGACCAGCGAGCCTGACTACTCTCTGATCCGCGGGTTGACGTTCGAGACCACCAGCGCGGACGATCGCGAGCGCACGCGTGCCAGTTGGAGCAGGAAGGAAGTCATGGGCTCAGGCGTGGTGCTGCTCTGCATCCTGGGCTCGTATCTCTACTTCCAGGGTTGATAAACTAGCGGCCCGGGACGGACTGGCCGCTGAGGCTGATGCCGCCGTCGATGAGTAACTCGCTGCCAGTGACATAAGCGGCTTCGTCGGCCAGTAAATAACGTGCCGCATGCCCGATATCTTCCGGAGTGGCCAAGCGGCCGGCAGGAATCGTCTCTCCGCCGGCCTTTAACTGTTCGGCGGTGAAGTGGACAAGTTCACCGGGAGTGTCAGTCCAACCGGGCAGGATGGTGTTAACGCGAATCCGATGCGGCGCCAGTTCGGCGGCGATGGTGCGGGCCATACTGCTCACGCCGGCTTTGGCCATGTTGTAACCGGTGGACATCGGAAAGTGGCGGTGCACATGGACGGAGCCGATGATCAGCAGGCTGCCGCCGGTGCCCTGCGCAACCATTTGGCGTGCGGCGGCCTGGCATGAGTAGAAGACGCCAAACAAAGTTGCCGAGAGCGTGAACTCCAGGTCGGCTTGGCTGATGTCTAAAAAAAGACCTCGGCGGCTGGCGGCGGCGCACGCCACCAAGGCATCGAGACGGCCATGAACGCGCACGGCCTCCGCCACCATGTCTTGATTGGATTGTGGCGTGGCAATGTCGCAGCAGATTCCGTGCGCCGCAGATCCCAGCGCGGCGGCGGCGCCCGCTACTTCCGGCAATCGGTCAGCGAGGACCACCTTAGCGCCAGCACCCACGAGCACGCGCGCGATGCCGAGTCCAATCCCTCGGGCCGCTCCTGTAACCAATACGACTTTTCCGGCGACGTTCATAAGTTAGATTATGGCGCGGGACCAGCTATCGCGGCAGGCCCGTTCATCGTCGAGTCTCTGATATGATGCCGGTATCCATGCGGCTGCGCGGGCTTTTCGTTTTCTGGCTGGCTTTGAGTGCCTGGGGTGCGCCTCCACCCGAAGGGCGGCAGATCTGGTCTTTCCGGCCGCTGATGAAGACCGAGCCGGGGAAGACGATCGACTCGCTGCTCGCGTCTGGTTCGGCGGCTGCGGCGGCGAAGCTTACGTTGATGCGGCGCGCTTACTTCGATTTGACCGGCTTGCCTCCGACGGAGAGCGAGGCCCGCGCCTTCCTGGCTGACGCCGCCCCGGATGCCTACGCGCGCTTGATTGAGCGGCTCCTGGCTTCGCCGCGCTACGGCGAGCATTGGGGACGGCACTGGCTCGATGTCGCGCGCTATGCCGATTCTACCGGGGCCGACGAAGATCATCGCTACCCGCACGCGTGGCGGTATCGCGACTATGTAATCGACGCCTTCAACCGCGATCTGCCGTATGACCAGTTCGTTCGCGAGCAGATTGCCGGGGATCTGCTGCCGGCCGAAGACGGCGCGAGCGTGAACGCGCGAGGCATTGTCGCCACGGGATTTTTGGCGCTGGGGCCGAAGCTGATTGCCGAACAAGACAAGGTGAAAATGTTTTATGACATTGTCGACGAGCAGATCGACGTCACCGGCAAGGCCTTTCTCGGACTCACCATCGCCTGCGCCCGCTGCCACGATCATAAATTCGACCCCATCCTCACTACCGACTACTACGCGCTGGCCTCCATCTTTGCGAGCACCAAGCAACTGGCCAAACTCGAAGGCACCGTTTCGGAGCTCTATGTCTCGCCGTTAGTGGACAAGCCGGCCGCCGAGGCGTGGCTCGGCTACAAGAAGAAGGTAGCGGACAAACAGAAAGAGATCGATGAGGTGGTGGGGCGCGAGTCGGCCAGGTATCGCGAGACGTTGGCGCCGCGCTTGGCCGACTACATGATGGCGGCGTGGGAGAAGCGAAGTAACGCCGCCGGCTTGGATCCGGCTGTGCTCGAAAAATGGGTCAAGTATCTCGAGCCCGGCCAAGACCGCCGGCCACAGCTGGAAGCGTTCCAAAACGCGGCCGACAAAGCGGCGGCGGCGCGACAGTATCAGACGCAGTTCCTGGCCGCGATGGAAGCACGCAAGGACAAGTCGCGTAAGTTCCAGGCTGGAGACGACCGGTTTTATTCGGACGTTGCCGGCGGTCCGTTCGGGTTGCCCAAGGAGAAGCGAGGCGCCGAGGCGGCTACGCTCGAAGCGGAGCTGAAGAAGCTCAAAGACGCGCAGCCCGCCGATCCTCCACTGGCATGCGGCGTGGCCGAGGGCGATCCGGTGGAGCAGCGCGTCTTCGTTCGCGGCAATCCGGAATCAAAGGGCGAGGCAGTCAGTAAGCGGTTCCCGATTGTGTTAGCGGGCCGCGATCAAGCCCCGATTACGACGGGCAGCGGGCGGCGCGAGTTAGCCGAGTGGGTGGCCAGTCCGCGCAATCCGCTCACGGCGCGCGTGATGGTGAATCGCATCTGGCAATGGCACTTTGGTGAGGGAATCGTCAAAACGCCGAGCAACTTCGGCGTCCTGGGCGCGCGCCCCACGCATCCGGAGTTACTCGATTTTCTAGCCGCGAAATTCATCGAAAGCGGTTGGAGTGTGAAGGCGATGCATCGCCTCATCATGTCGTCGGCCGCGTATCGCCAGCATCGGGGCAACGGCCGCCGGCTGCAAGTGGAAGAGATGCGCGATGCGTTGCTGACCATTGACGGCTCACTCGACCCGGCGATGGGCGGCACCACGCAGAGCGGCGTAGGTACCGATAAAGAGTTTAGCGACGACCGCAAGACCCAGGATCCGGATCGATCCACGCGGCGGCTGGTTTACCTGCCGCTGCGACGCTCCAATCTGCCTAGCCTCCTCAACCTTTTCGATTTCGGCGACGCCACCACCAGTTGCGAGGGCCGGCCTTCAAGCAACGTAGCCCCGCAGGCGCTGTTCATGATGAACGGTCCGTTTGTGGAAGCGCGGGCGCGGGGCCTCGTGGCGAGGCTGACGGGCAGCGATGCCGAGCGAATCGAGCAAGCGCACTGGCGAGTGCTGAGCCGGCCGGCTTCGGCGTCCGAATTGCGCGACGGGCTAAACTACGTGGCGCATTTTCCGGGCGCGCGGGAGCTAGCCTGGACCAGCTTTGCACGCTCGCTGATGGCTTCCAACGAATTTTTGTACGTCCACTAATTACATAATTACCATATGCCCTTTCTTTCGCGTCGCGCCATGCTTCGTCAGACCGCCTGCGGCTTCGGCCTGATGGGGTTGTCGGGTCTGATGGCTGCCTCATCCGGGGAGAGCCGCGAGCCGCATTTCACGCCTCGCGCCAAACGGGTGATTTTTCTATTCATGCACGGTGGCCCTGCGCACATGGACACCTTCGATCCCAAACCGCTGCTCACGCGCGACCATGGTAAGCCGCTGCCATTCAAGCGGCCATTGACGTTTGCTGAAGGACAGACCGGAAGTTTGTTCAAGTCGCCTTGGGAGTTCAAGCAGCACGGGCAGAGTGGTTTGCCGATCAGCGAGTTGTTTCCCTGGGTCGCCAAAAGGG
>JAYTKJ010000821.1:0-4585 GCA_043730365.1 Acidobacteriota bacterium
CGAGGGGTTTCTGCGACGCGGCGGTGAGGAAGTGACGCTGAGTCCGAAGGCGTTTGAAGTCCTTGCGTATCTTGTAGAGCATCACGGCCGGCTGGTGACTAAGGCCGCCCTGATCGAGGCGGTCTGGCTCGACACCGCCATCACGGACAACTCTCTCGCGCAGCGTTTGATGGAGATCCGGCGCGCCCTGTCCGACGATTCGCAGCATTTGATCCGTACGGTAGCACGGCGCGGCTACGTGTTCGCGGCTTCGGTCACGTCGCTAGTAATCGAATTCCCGCGCCAGCCGGCAGGCCAGACAGTTGCGGCTACTTTGCCGGAGCCATCCGATCCGGGGCAGCTTTTGCAAGCCCTGGCCGCGAGCCGGCGAGCCTGGTTCTGGACCATTGCCGGAGTCGGCGTCGCCATCTGCATCGGCACCGTCTGGTGGCTCGCAACCACGTCCTCGCCGGGCATTCGCCCTGGGGATCGCCAGGCGCTGTCGGCGTCGATAGTCGTGCTGCCCTTCGTCAACCTTGGTTCCGGCACGGAGACCGGGCACTTAGGGGACGGCATCACAGAAGACATTACCAACACGCTGGCAACAGTCCCAGGTCTTCGCGTCATCGCTCGCTCGGCTGCGCTTCGGTTCAAGAGTGGCAAGGCTGACCTGCGCGACGCCAGCCGCCAGTTGGGCGTGTCCACGGCGCTCGAGGGCAGCGTGCGACAAATTGGCGATCGCCTGCGCATAACCGCGCAACTGGTCAACACCGTCGATGGTTATGTGGTTTGGTCGGACAGCTACGACCGAGGCGCGGCGGACCTTATCGCCATCCAGATGAGTATTGCGCAGGCTGTTGCCAGCAATCTGAGACTGACTCTCCCGGCCTCCCAGCGAGCCGATTTGTTTAGACCGCGCACCCTGAGCATCGACGCGTACAACCTGGTGCTGAAAGGCCGGTACCTCGACGCTGGCGCCGCTGACCCGGACGGCAGGGTCAACTGCTACCGGCGGGCTTTGGAGTACGATCCAAACTACTCCGAAGCCTACTCCGGCATAGCCGGTGAATGGCTGAGGCGGGCTATGGACGGATCGGTGGCCCCACGGCAGGTGATGCCCAATGCGCAAGCCGCGGTCACTAAGGCGCTCCAGCTTGATGACACTCTGGCCGATGCCCATTTCCTCTCAGCCATGGTCAAGTGGACCTACGAATGGGACTGGTCCGGGGCCGATCGCGAGTTCATCAGGGCTCTTCAGCTTAATCCGAATTCGGCGCCAATGCGCGTTCAATACGCACGGTACCTGGCGCTGCTTGGCCGACGCCAGGAGGCCTTAACGCAACTCGACGAGATTCGCGCCCTGGACCCGGCTTCGACCGTATTGATGAGTATGCAGGCGGCGGTGTACTTCTTTACCGGCGACTATGATCGGACAATCCGCCACGGCCATGCCGTCTTGGCCGGAGAACCTGAGCTATGGGCCATGCACTTTTGGCTGGGCCGGGCCTACGAGGCCAAGGGGCGGTTGCCGGAAGCAATCGTCGCGCTGGAGACTTGGCATCGGATTCCCGGGCGGCTCCAGGGTCGCGGTTTCGGCATGCTAGCTTCCACTTACGCCCGCGCCGGCCGTAAGGCTGACGCCTTGCGGCTCCTCGACCGGGCGCTCACAACCTCAAAGCAGTCTCATGTGTCTCCCGCCAGCGTCACGCTGATCTACATCGGGCTCGGCGATCACGTCCGCGCGCTCGATTGGCTCGAGAAGGCCTACGAAGAGCGCGATCATTCGCTGGTGACTCTGAAGGCCGACCCAGCCTACAACCCGCTACGCGGCAACCCGAAGTTCGCTGCTCTCCTTCGGCGAGTGAAGCTGGAATAGCGGTAGCATTGAATTTGACCCACGCTCGCTCGGCGACGCCGCGATACCTGCACGTCGGCCGGCAGTCATTTGAGCGCGGGCCGCGCCCTTTAGACGCAGTGTAGCCGCCTTTTATCTTTGGGCCAGAAAGCCATGGGTGACGCCGCCGGAAATGTAAAAGCCGACGATGTCGCCTTGGGGGTCGATTCCCGTGGCTGTGGTGGCCGTGGAGCCCGGCGGATCGATGGCGGTGAAGTTGCCTTGGTGGAGCAGGAAGCCATGGCCGACCCCGCTGACAACGTAGTTGCCGACGATATCGCCCTGAGGGCTGATACCCAGGGCAAAGGTCGACGTGGAACCCGGGGGATCGACGGTGGTAAAGGCGCCTTCGTGGAGCAAGAAGCCATGGTTTACGCCGTCGGCAACATAAAAGCCGACGATATCGCCTCGGGGGTTGATACCGAAGACCCTGGTCAATGTGGAACCGGGGAAATCGATGCTGGTGAAGTTGCCGTTGTGAAGCAAGAAGCCGTGGTTGACGCCGCTACTGTCAATGTACCAGCCGACGATATCGCGCTGTGGGTTGATACCGAAAGCAAGAGTGGCCGTTGCGCCCGGGAAATCGATGCTGGTGAAAGCGCCCTTCTGGAGTAAAAAGCCATGGAAGACGCCGCCGGCAACGTAAAAGCCGACGATATCGCCCTGCGGACTGATACGGCGGGCGAAGGTGGACGTAGCGCCCGGGAAATCGATGGCTGTATAGGCGCCCTCGTGAAGGAAGAAGCCGTGGATGACACCGCCCGCAACATAGTTGCCGACGATATCACCCTGAGGGTTGATCCCGAAGGGAACGGTGAACGCGGAGCCCGGGGGATCGATGGGACTGAAGGTGAACGGTTGGGCAATTGCTGGCATCGCGATAACGACCAGCCCCAGAGCTATCTGGGTGACTCCAGTAATACATTTCATGAAGCGCTCCTTTTCTCTCGGGCTGCTGAGCCTGAGGTAGCCAGAGTACCGGAGAGCAGTTGCAGTTTGATGGCAAGGTGATAAACTGGTGACGATTTCGTTACCGCCGCGTGACGAGCCGGGAGCTGGAGCGTCGGCATATCGGTGGTGCAAGGAGAGACACCTTGAAGGGTGCTGAGGAATCCACTGGAGCAGAAGGAGCCCACCGGCAGTATTGTTTTGCTGAATTCACGTTGGACCTGGACGAGGGGTTTCTGCGACGCGGCGGTGAGGAAGTGACGCTGAGTCCGAAGGCGTTTGAGGTCCTTGCGTATGTGGTGGAGCATCACGGCCGGCTGGTGACCAAGGCTGCTCTGATCGAGGCGGTCTGGCCCGACACCGCTATCACGGACAATTCTCTCGCGCAGCGTTTGATGGAGATCCGGCGCGCCCTGTCCGACGATTCGCAGCAGTTGATCCGTACGGTGGCACGGCGCGGCTACGTGTTCACGGCGCCGGTAATCGAATTCCCGCGCCAGCCGGCAGGTGGTCCGGCAGAGCCTGGTCCTTCAGAGATACCAATAGCGCCGACGGGCCGGCGCGCCCTAAATCGCAAGGTCCTGGCAGGCGCGCTAATCGCGCTGGCAGTGGTTGCCGTCGGACTTCTTCTGGTACGCCTCTTCCCTCCGGCCAAACACGAGCTTGCCTATACGCAGATCACGAACTTCACGGACTCCGCTGTTGTGCCGGCTTTATCGCCGGACGGCCGAATGGTCGCGTTCTACCGGAGCGCCCAGTGGTTCCTCACACCCGATCCTATCTACGTGAAGATACTTCCCGACGGCGAGCCGGTTCGGATCACCAACGATCCCCGGCCCAAATACGGCCTATCGTTCTCACCGGACGGCTCGCGAATCGCCTATACCGTGGCAGGCTGGAATACGTACACGGTGTCCGCAGTGGGCGGCGGCGAATCGAGGCTGCTTATGTCCAATGCATCCGGTCTCAGTTGGCTGGACCAGCACCGGCTCCTGTTCTCGGAGATCAGAACTGGCGCTCATATGGGGATTGTCACGGCTACAGAAAGCCGCTCGGATTACCGCAAGATATATTTCCCCCAGGACGAACGCCGCATGGCGCACTACTCCTCTCCCTCCCCCGATCACAAGTGGGTTCTGGTCGTGGAGATGGACCCCGTCTGGCAACCTTGCCGCGTGGTCCCGATGGATGGCAGTTCGGCCGGCCGCCAGGTTGGACCACAAGGGAAATGCACTTCCGCGGCGTGGTCCCCGGATGGAAGGTGGATGTACTTCGGTGCCGAGGTCCTGGGCAATCATCATTTGTGGCGCCAGCGTTTTCCATCCGGAGAGCCGGAGCAGATTACTCGCGGTCCCACGGAGGAGGAAGGAATCGCCATGGCGCCTGATGGGCGCTCGCTCATCACTTCTATCGGAATGCGCCTGGGCGCGGTGTGGATTCACGACGCGCGCGGGGACCGGTCCGTTACTTCGGAGGGGTACGTGCCTCCAGTGGACGTATCAGGCCTGTTCGGGGCGGGGCCGTCATTTTCTCGGGACGGCAAGCATCTCTTCTACCTGAACCGCGAATCGCCGGGTGCTCCGATCAAGCTCTGGAGCACGAATCTGGAATCGGGCGTGAACGATCACTTGGCATCCGGGTCCTCGATCTTGGAGTACGACATTTCGAATGACGGAAGGGAAGTGGTCTTCTCGACACAACCCTCCGGCAAGCCATCGCAGCTCTGGCTGGGAGCCCTAGACCGAAGTTCCCCCCTCTTTAAAC
>JAYTKJ010000822.1:0-2588 GCA_043730365.1 Acidobacteriota bacterium
CAGGAAAGAATCGGGGCGGATGGGGGATCTGGTCAATCGACACTACGGCGCTCTGGCGCTGGCCTTCTTTGGACTTTGCGCCATGCTTTGGATTATCTACGCGTGGCTGCCGCTTTGGCTGCATGAGAAGTACCAACTGAGCCTGAGCGCGAGCGGGCTCCAAGCGACGCTGTACGTGCAGATGGGCGCATTGGCCGGAATTCTCGCCGGAGGAATCGGCGGCGATTGGGCCAGGCGCCGCGCTCCCATGGGGCGATACCTGGTTATCGGGACGGGTTTGCTGTTCAGTTCTCCCTTCGCGGTCTGGACCTTTGCGGCGGTGGAATTGACGGTCGCCACCGCGGCCGGCGGAGTGTTCGGAGTCTTCTCCGGCGTGATGATGGCGAATACCATGGCCGCGGCATACGACGTTGTTCCAACCCGCTCCTATGGGCTCGCGGCCGGCGTGCTGACGATGATCGGCGGTTCAGCCGGTGGACTGGCGATTCTGTTTGCCGGTGTGCTGAAAGACAGTTACGGAATCGAATTCATCATGCGCGTCGCCGCGATTGCCGCGGCAGCCAGCGCTGTGTTGATTCTCGCAACAGCTTGGCGATACCCTGATGCTTCGACGGCTTGAATTCGTTCGATTGCCAGCGGACCATCGCCCGAATTCGGCGTTACCGAGCCGCGACCGCGAGGGAGCGTTTCTGGCGGTCTGGTTATTCTCGCAACAGCCTGGCGATACCCTGGTGTCCATTCCGAATGAAATTGCTAACCGTACTTCTGGCGCTTCCCTGTCTTGCACAGGATGACTTGCGGAACAAGTTCGCTGCAATGACACGCGCCTGGGCCGAAGAGTCTATTCTCACCGCGGCTGAGCGTGACGCGATGCAGCGCGGCAAGCAGTATGAGGACCAGATGTGGGAAGGCCTCGACGATCCCCTGGGCAGGAAGGCGATGGCGGCCGGGGAGCCCTCGTTCGCTTCGGTGAGCGCCTTCTATCCAGGCAAGGTGCTGGATAGAACCGTGCTTGGCACGTGGTCCGATCCGGCGAAACCGGCCGCCGGCGATCAGGACGAATTCATGTTCTGGTTCAATGGCGCCGTCTCCGCCAATTTGATTCGAGGGCGCTGGAAGGGCGCGCCGGGCCAGGTGCTCGCGGCCAACACCAACGTCGTCTTCCGTGTCGGCGCTTCCCGCGAGATGTTTGGAAAGGACGGTGATCGCTACACGCGCATTGGATTTGAGAAAGGGTATCTGCCGATCCTCACCGCCGCCTACACGCATGACGGCTTGCGCTACACGCAGCGTGCGTTCGCCGTTCGACCGCCGGGCGAACAGGACGGCTGGGACGTTGCATGGGTGCATTTCCGCGTGGAGAATCCGGGCAAGATGCGGCGTGAAGGAGCGGTCCATGCCGGTGTCGAGTTAGTTCGGGGAACGGCCAAGTCCGAGGAAGACCGCGTGGTCGACGATGAGGGATCCGTACTGTTGAAGCACTCGCGCGAGCAGTTCGCGTTAGAGCCAGGCGCCAGCGCCGATGTCTACTTCAAGATCCCCTACAGGCCCGACAAGAACGGCCGCTTGCGTACGCCGCAGGCCGCGGAATACGACGCGGCTCTGTCGGCCACGCGAAATCTGTGGGAGTCCATAATCTCCCGAGGGATGCAACTGGAAGTTCCCGAAGAGCGCGTGAATCGCGTTTGGAAGGCGCTGCTGCTGACCAACATGGTCTTGAATGACGGACCCGTTTTTACCTATGGCGCGGGCCTGCTCTACAACAACTCTTACTATCCCTTCGAGAACGGCTTCGGCGCTCATGTTTTCGCGCTCTATGGGCAGCAGGAGTATTCCACCGCGTTGCTGCCTGAGGCGTTCCGGACAAGCATCACGCCCGCCGCCGCCGGACGGAAGTACCAGAACCGGCGTGCCATGCCGTTCCATCATCTGCTGGAAAATTATCGCCTGACAGGCAGCACCGCGGCCTTTCACAGCTTCAAAGACGACATCCTTCGCGTGGCCGAAGAAATCATCCGGGACCGGCGGTCCACCATGCAACTGGTGGATGGCAAGAGGCCGTGGCACTGGGGTTTCCTGCCGCCCGACAAACCCGGCGTGGATCTGCGCGCGGCCACGCAAACCGTCTACGTGCCTGGCCATTCCATCACCAATTGTCAAGGCTTGCAGGACCTCGGCGAGTTCCTGGTCCGAACCGGTATTGATCCGGCACGCGGTGAGCGTTACCGGCAGGAAGCCCGCGAATTCCGGGCCGACCTGATGAACGGAATGCGGCAAGCCGCCATCCGTTTGCCGGACCGGCCGCCATTTATCGATTTGCAGACGCTCTACTTCCGGGACACCGAAGAGTTCGGGCCGGAGCCGTACGATCATCTTGCCAACGGGAGATTGCAAGGCACCTATTTCGCCTACTGGGCGCAGATGCAGTTTCAGTACAACTTCTTCAATCCCGCGGACGATGTCGGCGAGTGGCTGGCGCGGTATCTGGAGGAACGGGGCGCGTTCGTCCTGGGGAACACAAGAGCGCGGCGGCGGCCGTCCGATGAACCGCGCTACGGATGGCTGAACAATGTGTACAACCAGGGTCT
>JAYTKJ010000823.1:0-28758 GCA_043730365.1 Acidobacteriota bacterium
CGGCTGGGTATTCGGATTGGCAGTAATGGTGAAATCCGGAATCAACTCCGGCTCAGGTATCAACGGGTCTGTTTCGGCGGCTCCAAGTGTAAGCTGGACCGGAAGCTTGGCTGGCGTCGACGCCCCGAATGTCGTGACGGTAACAATCGCCACAAACCGGCCTGCCTTGGCGCCCGCCAGCTGCGCTTCATCCACGAAGATTTCCAGATCGATTGGTAGGGTCGCCGAAATCGAAGCGCTGGCCGCCGTCTCACCAACTCGCCGCAGCCCCAACCATTGCCGGCCCACCGGCGAAAGGGCGGAGACCTGAATCAGGGCCGGGACGCTCGGGCCGCCGATACGTACCTGGGCCACCCCAGGCTCAAACAAACCAGGGGTCTCGGCAAGCGGCGCGGTGTACTTGACGCAAACGGTGGAAAGAGCGATCGCCTCACAGCGGGCTGCCTCGGTGGCAATTTCGAATGTTGGAATACTAACGGAGGCAGATTGCGCACTGAGCGACAGTGCGGAAAATAGACCGGCAATAAGTATCGGAAGCATTCTTACTTGAAAGCATCGGACACTGGCCTTCTCTACTCCATTAGCAGCCCATCGTAGGTGCGGACCGGGGTTTTACCCAATCCTGCTAGGAGTTTCTACTCCCTTAGGCTCGATAAGATACTATGTAGGCATGCCCCAGGGCGCTGAAACATTCAACTCCCGATCAGTTCCGACAGTGAATGAGCAGGCTCCTGCGTCCTCACCCGACGCCAATCTGCAGATTCTGGCCCGTAGCTTAGCTCACGATTTTAACAACCTGATCACCGGCATTTTGGGTCATGCGTCATTCATCGAAGCCATCGCGCCGCCAGAGGAAACCGACATCGTGGAATCGGCCGTGATCATCCGCAAGACCGCCGAGCGGGCAGCCGAGTTGAGCGCCCAATTGATGAACCTGTCGCGCGCGGGTGCGGTGCGAGCCCTGGCCGTTGACCTCCACGAAACCATTCGCGAGGTGGCTGGGCTGGTGTCGCCGTCCTTGGGCAACCGGGTCCGGCTCCATTTGGATCTGCGCGCCGATCCGTTCCACATCACCGGCGATCCGGGTCAGATTCACCAGGCTTTACTTAACCTGGCCGTCAACGCGCGCGACGCCATGGCGACGGGCGGCAGTCTCACGTTCTCCACCGATTCTAATAACGGAATGGTGGCCATCCGAGTCATCGATACCGGCAACGGCATTCCGGTTGAACTGCAGCGGCGCATCTTTGAGCCGTTGTTCACCACCAAATCTGCCGGGGCGGGCACCGGGCTCGGTCTGGCGGTGGTCAAGCGCGTGGTGGAAGAGCATTCCGGCGTCATAGACCTGCGTTCGGTCACCGGCTATGGCACCACCTTTCGGCTGACGTTTCCGCTGCGCGACCGCGCCGAGGCGGCGACGGCCGGACTCAAGGCGCTTTCCGTAGCGGCAGGTTCCTAACTTTCGGTGCCGTTTTGCTAGCCTAAAGGTACCGAATGCCAGTTCCCGTCTCCCAGGCTTGGACCGTCGCCTCCTACGTCCTCCGGCAAAAGCTGCAGGGCCGCAAGCGCTACCCGCTCGTGCTCATGCTGGAACCGCTCTTCCGCTGCAATTTGGCGTGTGCCGGCTGCGGGAAAATTCAGTATCCAGCCCACGTGCTCAAAATGAACCTGTCGCCGGAAGACTGCTTCCGCGCCGTGGACGAATGCGGAGCGCCCACCGTGGCAATTCCCGGCGGAGAGCCGCTCATGCATCCGCAGATTCATGAGATCGTCGCTGGCTTGGTGGCCCGCCGCAAGTACATCTACCTTTGCACCAATGCGCTGCTGCTCAAAGAGAAACTGCATCTGTTCACGCCCAGCAAGTATCTGTCGTTTTCCGTTCACATGGACGGCGAACGCGAGCATCACGATTTCTCGGTCTGCCGCGAGGGCGGCTACCAGATCGCCCTCGAAGGCATCCGCGCGGCGATACAGCGCGGCTTCCGCGTCACCACCAACACGACTTTGTTTGAAGGCGCCGACGCCAAGAGCGTCCGCGCGTTCTTTGACGACATGATGGAGGTGGGCGTGGAAGGCATGATGCTTTCACCCGGCTACGCCTACGATAAAGCGCCAGACCAGAAGAGTTTTCTGGGCCGCGAACACACGCGAGACCTGTTCCGCAAGATTCTGTCCAATCGCCGGCCCGGCTGGCGCTTCAACATGTCGCCGCTGTTTCTGGAGTTCCTCATGGGCAAGCAGCGCTTCGAATGTACGCCCTGGGGCATGCCCACCTACAATTTGTTCGGTTGGCAGAAGCCTTGCTACCTGCTGCAGGATGGCTACGCCGAGACGTTCCAGGAGTTGATGGACTCCACCGACTGGGACAAGTACGGCACCGCCAGCGGCAACGCCAAGTGCACCAATTGTATGGTGCATTCCGGCTACGAGGCCACCGCCGTCGATGCCACGTTCAGCTCGTTGCGCGGCCTGTGGGCCACGGCCAAAGCGACCTTCTCCTCCTCCTATCGCGATGCCGCCGCTCTTGAAGCGTTGAATCGGCCCTCGCCCCCCGCGTCCTCGCTCGTGCAAATCGGCGCCAGCAAAGAAGAGGTAGGCGCGTGAGCGACTTATCAGCCGCCATCGAGCAGGCCTTCGATTATCGCGGAGATGTCACCATCACCACCCGGGACGGGCGCACCATTGAAGGCTATGTGTTCGATCGCAACGCCGGCGAATTGCGCATGCTGCCCAACAATGGCGGTGGCGCCAAGCTGAAACTCGCCACGTCCGAAATTGCCGCGATCGCGATCACCGGGCGAGACACCGCGGCCGGGAAGAGTTGGGAAGCCTGGGTGAAAAAGTATCAAGAGCGGAAGGCTGCCGGCGAAACCGGCATCGCGCTTGAGCCCGAACCACTAGACTGACTTCCCCGGCGATCACGCCACCTCGCCCGCCAATTGCCCCAGATGCTGCACCGTGGCGGCGATATCGTCTTCGGTCGTCCGCGGATTGATCGTGCACAGCCGCAAAGCTACCCGGCCGCGCACGCGCGTCGTAACCACGAACGCAAAGCCCTTGCGCAGACACTGTCCGGCGATCTCAGAGTTATGCGTGTCCACGGCCGCGGCGGCCATGCCTTCCGGCTCATGGACGAACGTCACAATCCCCATCGCGGCCGGCGTCACAATGCGCCAGCCATCCATCGCCGCAATTTGCGCTTCGGCCTGTCGTGCCATCGCAAAGCCCTGCGCGATAGCCTGACGAAATGCGGCTGCGCCAAAAACCTCGAGCGACAGCCACACTTTCAGCGCGCGGAACGGCCGCGTCATCTCTGGCCCGTAGTCCCACAAGTTCCAGTCGCCTTCGGCATCCTGCAAATAGTCCGCGCTCGTTCGAAACGCCGCCGCCAGCGTGCGTGGATCTCGCACCAGCAGGCAACTGGAGGCATAGGGCTGCGAGAGCCACTTGTGTGGGTCCATGGTGATGGAGTCCGCCAGTTCGAGCCCCTTCAACGCGGCCTTGCCCTCTTCGCATAACACGGCGACTCCGCCATATGCTCCGTCCACATGCAGCCACGCGCGGCGCTTTTTGCACAACGCCGAGAGCTCGGTCAAAGGATCGACCGCCCCCGTGTTGGTGGTTCCCGCATTGGCCACCACGCAGAACGGAATCAATCCTTGGCGCTCGTCTTCCTCCATCTGCCGCCGCAACGCTTCGATGGGCATGCGGAAACCGGCATCGCTGGGAATCAGGCGCACCTGCCGTTTCTCAAACCCCAGGAAGTGCAGCATCCGCCGCACCGACGCGTGCGTCTCACCGGAAAAATAGATCGCGCCCTGGTTCCATTTGTTCCCGCCGAACTTCCACTCCCGTGCGGCGATGACGGCCGTCATGTTGCTAAGGGAGCCACCACTTAAAAACAATCCACCGGACCCGTAAGGCAGCCCCGCTTCTTTGGCCAGCCACTCGATCACGGTGCGCTCCACCGTTTGCGGGCCCGCCCCTTCCAGCCAGCTTCCGGCAAACGGATTGTGCGCCGACGCCAGCAGATCGCCGAGCGCGCTGACGAAGTTGCTCGCCCCCGGCACGAACCCGAAGAAGCGCGGATGCGAAAGGTTTGCCTGCGCGGCAAAGACGGTGTCGCGCAGTTGCGCCAGAATAGCGCCGCGGTCACCCGGCTGCTCCGGGATCGGCTTCCGCAGTGCACGGTCAAGCCCCTTGGCGTCCGGCGGCGCCCACACCGGTTGCTCGGGCACCCGGCGCCAATGCGCCAGACACAACTCCAGGACTTCCTGCGCAAAGACGCGCAGGTGTTCATCGCCGAGATCGAGCAGGGGTGTTTTCATGCCGGGGCCAAGACTCCATTATGATGGTGCCCATGGGGCCGCTGCCTCGCTGGCCGCTACAACTCGCCGCACTGCTGCTATCGGCACAACCGGGACCCGAAGATTTCCCGGTCAAGGCCGAGTTTCATTTCGTGCGTCTCGAGTATAAGGATGGGCCTTGGGCTCGACGCATCTGGGGCAACGGCCGTGGCTGGTGGATGCAGGACTGGCCGGAGGCCGATGCTCATTTCGCCCAAGGCATTCGCCGCATCACCCGGATTGACATCGGCGAGAACCGCCACATGCCGCTCGGCGATAACCAAATCTACGACCATCCCTGGATCTACGCCACACAGACTGGTTATTGGGATCTGAGCGACCACGAGACTCGCCGCCTTGGCGATTATCTCGAACGCGGCGGTTTCCTCGTGGTTGATGATTTCTACGGCGCGCGTGACTGGGATGTCTTTCAGCGGACGATGGCACGAGCGCTGCCTGGGCGCCCGATTCTCGATCTGGAAGACGATGACCAGTTGATGCGCGTTCTCTTCGAGATCAAAGAGCGCACCTTCATCCCGGGCCTGCGCCACCTTCGCCGCGATGGCAGCGTGCAGCAACAGCCGCAATCGGGTCCACCAACTTGGCGCACGATTCGCGACTCCCGGGGCCGGCTCGTGGTCGCGATCAACTTCAACATGGATGTCGGCGATGCGTGGGAGCACGCCGACCTGCCCTTCTATCCAGCCGAGATGACCGGGCTCGCCTATCGCTTCGGTATCAACTACATCATCTATTCGATGACGCACTGACGCCACTGAGCAGCTTGTCCAACTCGGCCTCGGTAAGCCGAACCGGCAGGTACCGCGCCACCTTCCCGGCCCTGTTAATCAGGACAAACGTAGGCGTGCTGGAGACGCCATAGCGCTCCATGCCCGCGCTGGAAACCAGGATGGGAAGCCCCTCGAGAGACCCGTAGGTTTCCCCCCAGGCCTTGCGGATCGCCGCGCGTTCGGCTACCGGATCGGCTTCATAAAACCTGGTGAGGGTAACAAACCGGACACCCCGGGGTTCGAACTTGGCTCGGACGCGGCCCAGCGCCGCCGCTTGCGCCTTGCAATCGCCGCACCACTGCGCCCACCCGAATACCAGCACCGGCTGGCCACGCAGGCTCGCCAGCGTGGGCGCGTTGGGCGTCAGCGATTCCTCGGTAGAAAACTCTGGCGCCGCCATGCCCTCGAGCGACAACATGTTCCGGCGCTTGTAAATGCGGGAGCGCAGAGCGATGGGTTGGGGGAAACGGTTCAACTGTTCATCGAGAAAAGCCACCGCTCGCTTCCGGCTCTGACGCCTGGCGAGAATTTGCGCATGGGCCTCAATCCGCGCGCCGAGTGCGCCGGCGATGCCCGCCTCTTTTCCGGGCCAGGGCCCGCACGCAACTTTTCCGCCAGCAAGGCGTCCAGGTCCGTGTCCAGCCGCGTGGCTTTGTCCCAATCCTCAAGCAGCACCGCTCCGCGCAGCAGCCACGTCAATCCTTCGGGTACTGCGCGTCGCGCCCTTTTTCGCGCTCGTGGACTTCCAGGATGGACTCGGCACTCAACAGGTCACCCGCCGAGATCTTGTTGCGGATCGGGCCCGCGATCTGGGTCCACGCAACTCCACTCAGAGCGAAAGCGAGGATGAGGCGCATTCTCTATAGCCTAGTATGGAAGATGAATGACGGTCTACCAGGAACACAAGGACGAGCTTGAAAAATACGAATTCCAAATGGGGCTCGAGCGCGGCCGCTTGGCCATGACGCTTGACCTGCTTACGGACGCGCTGGTGATGGTAGGCCAACACGGCGTCTATTGCCAAAGCGCCCGCCAGGCAGGCAAGCCGGCCCTGGACATCCAAATCGTCACACGCCAGATTGAAGGGGCCAAGGAACTGGTGGCCGGCGTGATGCAAGAGTTGCGCCAGCAACGCGCCAAGATTTAACGCCCCGCGCGCCTACACGTCGCAAATGCGCACGCACTTGCGCAGTGACCAAAGCTTGTCAGGCTGAGCCGGGATGAACTCCTGCGCAACGTGCCCCTTGAAGCCGGTGGCGACAATCGCCTCCATGATCGGCGGATAGTGGATCTCCTGCGTCTCGTCGATCTCATGCCGTCCCGGTACACCGCCCGTATGATAGTGAGCGATGTATTGGTTGTGCTTGCGGATGGTGGCGATCACGTCGCCTTCCATGATCTGCATGTGATAGATATCGTAGAGCAGCTTGAAACGCTCGGACCCGACCCGCTTGCACAACTCCACTCCCCATTCGGTGTGATCGCATTGGTAGTCCTTGTGATTGACTTTGGAGTTCAAAAGTTCCATCACCAGATTGATCTTTAGCTTTTCGCAGAGGCTCATCAATCGCTTGATTCCGGCCGCGCAATTTTCAAGGCCCTTGTCATCAGCCAGGCCGTCGCGGTTCCCGGAAAAGCAAATCGCATTGGTCAAACCCGCGTCGACAGCCTTCGGCAAGTACGCCGTGTAGGCCTCAACCAGTTGATCGTGATGCTCCACGCGATTGAACGATTTGGTGATGCCGCCCATGCCGCCAGGCATCGCCGGATTAGTCGCCATCGCGCAGGTCAGCCCGTATTTCTTCAAAGTAGGCCAGTCATTCGGACCGAGCAGTTCGATCGAAGCCAAGCCGATCTCTCTGCCCGCCTTACACAACTCCTCGAGCGGCACGTTCGGAAAGCACCACTTGCACACCGAGTGATTGACTCGCCCCTTCATGCCGGCGGCAGTATCGGCAGCAGTCAGACGGAAAGACAGGGAAGCGGCGGCGGCAGCTTGAACAGCGTTTCGACGGGTGATAACCATGACACCGCCCAGTGTACCCGATCCCGGCAGTACAATCGAGGGGATCGATAGCGCTTGCAAAGGAGGCCCTTCTATGCGCGTGTTAGTGGGCTTGGTAGTTGCCGCCGGCTTGGCCTTTGGCCAGGGACGCGGCGTTATTTCAGGTGAAGTGGTGGATGGCACTGGCGCGAGCGTCCCCAACGCGAAGGTCACCGTAAACGCAGGAGCGATCGGCCTCACGCGAGAGACCGTCACCAGTGAAATGGGGCGGTTCTCAGCACCCGCCCTGCCGCCGGCCGAATATGAAGTGCGCGTCGAGGCTAACGGTTTCAAGAAGCTGGCGCGCTCCGGCATCCGCGTGGAAACCGACGGCGCCGTGACTCTGACATTGGCGCTCGAAGTCGGCAGCCTGACCGAGCGAGTCGATGTGACCTCCGACGCTCCATTGGTCAATACCACCAGCGGCGAGCTGGCCCGAACCCTGTCGCAGAAGGAGCTCCAGAACTTTGCCCTGCCCGGGCGCAATCCGTTCTACATGCTCGGCATCATGCCTGGCGTGATATCCCGCTACGGCAACTTTATGACGGACTTCCGCGGCGGCAGTTACTCTATGGGCGGACTGCAGATCAATGGACAGCGGAAGGATATGAATTTCATCGCCGTGGACGGCATCAACAACGGCCGCACCCGCGACGGCGTGCAGCAAAACAACATCATGGGCGTCGACTTTGTCGAGGAAGTGCAGGTCTCCTCCACTCGCTACGCACCCGAGTATGGACGCTCAACGGGCGCGCAAATTAACTTCACGACGCGCCGCGGTACGCAACGGTTTCATGGCTCCGCTCAGGAGTTCTACTTCAGTGAGGCCTTTGCGGCGCAGCAGTTTATCGTTGGTGGCCGGCCTCGCATTCGCTATCACAACTACGGGTTCACCATCGGCGGCCCGGTCTACATTCCGGGCAGGTGGAACAAGGAGAAGAACAAGCTCTTCTTTTTTGCCGGACTGGAGGCGCGCACCAACTCCGGCTTCAACCAGAAGCTATCGAACATTCCTACCGCGGCCGAACGAAGCGGCGATTTCAATGCCAGCCCGATCAAGCCCGTTGACCCGGATTCAAAGCTGCCCTTGCCCGGGAACCGGCTGCCGGTCTCGCAAGTCAGTGGCTTCGGACGCGCCCTGCAGAAAATCTATCCGGACCCCAACTACACCGGTCCGGGAGGAAACTTCTACGCCTCCAATAGCCAGCCCACCAAGAGCAAAGACATCATTTATCGCTTGGACTACAACGTTCGCCAAAACTGGCAACTGAGTTTCCGCGCCTTGCCTGGCCAGCAGGACTTCACATCGTACTTCGACAACACGGGCAATAACATTCCCTTGTTTCAGGTCTATCGTGACCGGCGAGGCAACAACTACATGGCGAGCCTCAATACCGCCCTGAGTGCGCGCACGGTGAACGAGTTCAGTATCGGCTACTCGGATTTCCGGGAGGACTTTCGCATCATCGGCGATGGCGTGAAACGCCAGACCTGGGGCTTTGCGTTTCCTGAAGTTTATGCCGGCAACCGGGCGGACCGCATTCCCGCCGTCAATATCGCCAATTTCAACGGCATCAGCGGTTCCGGCCAACCATCGTATGGCCGCACTCCCACTTACATCCTGCGCGAGAACTTCACCCGGCTCCTGGGAGCGCACTCGATCAAAGCGGGTCTCTATTGGGAAGAGATGCGGTTCAACGAACTGAATCAGGCCAACGACAACGGCTCGTTTTCTTTCAGCAGTTCCTCATCGAACCCGCGCAATTCGCTAAACCCCTGGGCCAATGCCTTGCTGGGTAACTTCGATGCTTACAGCGAATCGTCATCGCCGGTGCAGACCATCTATCAGTCCTATGCTCGGGAGATGTACGCGCAGGATGCTTGGAAAATCCACCGTCGTCTCACAGTGGAGTTCGGAATGCGCTGGTCCTTTATCGCACCGTGGTCGGCCAAGCTCAACAACTTGGTGGCCTTCATGCCGCAATTCTGGAGTGCGGCCAAGGCGCCCCAGGTGGCGGCCAACGGAGCGATCGTTCCGGGAACGGGCGACCCCTTCAATGGCCTCTTGCTCCCAGGCTCGGGTTGGCCCGATGCCGCCAAGGGCCGCGTCGCCCAGTACGATGACCCCACCATCAAAGCTCTGTTCCGGGGCGTCCCTCGCGGTTTCAATCCAGTCCGCAAGACGAACCTGCAACCGCGATTGAGCTTTGCGTGGGACGTCCTGGGGAACGGCAAACTCGCCATCCGGGCGGGCACCGGCGTCTTTCATGGCGTGACCGGCATCGCCTACTCTGGCTGGTATTTGGGGGCGCGCCCGCCGCTCACGCAAAATGCCACGATCACCAATGGTTTGGCCGACAACCCATCGAGCGGCGTGCCGAACACCGTCCAGTTTCCGATCGATGCCGGCTCGCTGCCCACGGACTACAAGATCCCGGTTGTCTATAACTACAGTATCGGAATCCAGACCGTCCTCCCGCATAAGACCCAACTCGACGCCAGTTACGTCGGCAACAGCGGCCGGCATATGTCGTTCTCACGGCCCCTCAATTTTCTCACTCCAGCGGAACAAGCCGCCCATCAAGGCGTGGACCTACGCCAGTTTCTGCCTTATCGCGGGCTAAATGGGTTGAATCTGGTGGAGCCTTCGGCGACATCAAGCTACAATTCACTGCAACTGGCGGTGCGCCGCCGTACCGGTAGTCTCACTTACAGCGTGTCGTACACACTGGGCAAGATTATCGGCTATGGCAATGAAGGGGTGGCCGGCGGCATTCAAAACCCGCTCGACGTGCGGTCAGAACGTAGTGAGTTGGAGGAAAGCCGCCGGCACTATGCGGTCGTCATGCACACCTATGAAATGCCCTGGTTCAGGTCGCAGCGGGGCGTCCTCGGACGGGCCTTGGGCGGCTGGTCATTCACTGGCGTCTGGACTGCAACCACCGGCCGTCTCTACGCTCCCGGGCTAACCGCGGCGGCAAGACAGGTGGCCAGCAGGCCTGACGTGGTGGGCGAGTGGTATCTGGACCCGAGCCAGCGCTCCATCTTCCGCTACTTCAATACTGCGGCGTTCGCACGCCCGGCTGACTGGACCTTTGGCAATGCAGGTAAGTGGGTGGTGCGCGGCCCCGGCTCGATTGATCTGAGCGCTTTTGCCCTGAAAGACGTACGGATTCTCGAACAACTCAAGTTGCAGCTTCGCGTCGAGTCGTTCAACACCATGAACCACATGAACCTCGCCGATATCAATACCCAACTGGGCAACCGTTCATTCGGTCAGATTTCCGGACTCGGATCGGCCCGTTACTTCCAATTTGGATTGAAGTTGATCTGGTAATGCGAACTACTCTTCTCGTACTCATCGTAGCCACTGCCGTGCAGGCTGAGACCTGGCGCTTTGATAACCTGACCAAGATCGGCGGGCATGCCGTCAAGGTGCTGGGCCATCCCAAGGTAATCGAAACGCCGAAGGGCAAGGCCGTGGAGTTCAATGGCGTTGACGATGCGCTCTTCTTCGAGGTGCATCCCTTGGCGGGAGCCAAGGTATTCACGTGGGAAGTGATCTTCCGCCCCGACAAGGGCGGAAACCCAGAGCAGCGCTTCTTTCATCTGCAGGAGACGGGTGCGGAAACTCGCATGTTGTTTGAAACCCGTCTTACGGGCGATCAGTGGTTTCTCGACACCTTCATAAACTCAGCCGCCGGCAACAAAGCGTTGATTGACCGCACGAAACTTCATCCGTTAGGCGAGTGGGCTCACGCGGCGGCCGTCTTTGACGGCCATGAGCTGCGCAGTTATGTGAATGGCCAGCTTGAGCTCAAAGCTGACTTGAAATTCACTCCGGAAAAGGCCGGGCGCACGTCGGTGGGCGTGCGCATCAACCTGCGTGACTATTTCAAGGGCGCCGTGCGGGAAGCGCGGATGACCAGGAAGGTGTTGACGCCCGCGCAGTTCCTGAAGCCGTAGCCTCAGAATATGAACTTCATTGCGAGTTGGATCTCGCGGCCGTTGATGCGCGTGCTGCGAATGAGTCCGAACTGGGCGGTACCCGCATTCATATTCGGATCGCCGAAGGACGCGTGATTGAGCCCGTTGAAGAATTCAGCGCGAAACTGAAGCGTGCCAGGTTCCCGTGAAGGCAGGGGAATCGCGGTGTTCTTCATCACAGTGAAGTCAATGTTGTTGACGCCAGGGCCGATGATCACACCGTTCCCCGAACTGCCGAAAGCGCCGAAGGCATGGTTTGCGAAGCAGGCGGTGTCAAACCAGCGGTCAATCGACCGGGATCCACCACTACCCAGGTTGCCGTTACATAGACGGTTGGCGCGATTGACATCCTGGCGTCCGACGTTACTTGAAACCGTGGATGCCGGCGTCAGTGGAAAACCGCTGTGGGCCGTGTAGGAGCCCTGCAAGGACCAGCCTCCCGCCGGGTGCTTCTTAGCGAAGGGCACCTCGTAAATCCAGGCCGCCGTGAGACGGTGCTTCTGATTGAATTCGAGGGCGGCGTATTCGGCCCGGCGGTTACGGCCGTCCTGTTGGCGGGACTGGTCTCCGAACAACGCGCCGCCAATGCCCATTACTTTCGAGTACGAGTAGGCGCCCAGCAGCGAGAAGCCATTTGAGAAGCGCTTGTTGAGTTTGCTGTTCAAAGCATGATAGCTGGAGTTATCGAGCGAACTGACAAAACTGACGTCGCCGATAATCGGATAGGGGCGGCGGCTTAGCACCGAGGTGGGTCGCGAAGGATCGGCATCGGTTACCGCCTGGTTCGGCAAATCGCGGCCGGTCAACTTGTGGGCGGCGTTGCCCACATAGGTGGTCTCAAGCAGGAGATTGCCGATCACCTCGCGCTGGATTCCGAAGTTCCACTGGAACGTGTAGTTAGTGCGGAAATTGCGGTCAAGAGCGAAGACGTTGGTGTTGGGAGTCAAGAGAATCTTACCGCTGGTATCTCGCACCTGCGTGGCCGGGAAGAGGCGCCCTGGCAAGTCCGGCACGTTGGGGTTGGAGGTCAGGGTGGTATCGATCACGAAAGGCGGCGAGAGCTGGAAGCTGGAGAACTCGGAGCCGCGTGGCTGCCCGTAGAATACGCCGGCTCCGGTGCGGATGACGGTCTTCGGTGTCACGGTGTAGGCGATTCCCAGGCGGGGCGCGAAGTTATTGCGGTCCGGCCGGTGCAGCTGACTCACGTCGGTCTTGAGCTTCAGGAATCGGCCTCCGGCCAAGTCAAAGGAGGCGAGGTCACCGAACCGTTCATAGTATGGCGTTTGATACTCATACCGCAGCCCCAGGTTTAGGTTGAGGTTCCTGGCCAAGCGGATTTCGTCCTGCGCGTAGAAACCGTAGTAGTAATACTTCATCGAAACCCAGCCGTTGCTTTCGGCGAACTGCGTGCCTCGGCCGGTATAGGGGAAGCCCAACAGCAGGTCCGCGACGGCGCTGCCGGTGCCCGCCGTGCCCGGCTGATTCGTGAAGCGATTTTCAAAAGTGAGAATGCTGTTCGGGGTCTGTTGCACGAGGCCGGCGGGCCGATAATAGCGGCCGTCAAAGCCAAACTTCAGCGAATGCTTACCGGCGATCCAAGTGAGATCGTCGGCGAGCGAATAGAGATTCTCGCGTGGGCCGCCTGGCTGAAAAGCGTTGGCGCCGATGGTGGTGAGGCCGGCAACGTTAAGTTGGGGCAGTCCATATGCATCGACTGATGGACGCAAATTGAGCAGGCCGAACTCTTCAGCGGCAAGATTGCGGTCAGCCACCGGAAAGCTGGCGCGGTCTTTGAAGTACGTCCAGCCGAGGCGGAATTGATTCACCTTGGTCGCGTCAAAAGTGTGGGACTCCTGCAGCGTGAGACTGTAGGCTCGGCCGTTGGACAAGCCACCGGTTAGCGGCAGGCCGGATGGCGAGACCGTTTGGCTCTTGCTGGTGGAGAATCGGCCGAACAGCAAATCGCGCTCGCCGATTTGATGGTCGACGCGAGAGTGGAACTGATCGGCGTCGGCTTGCGAAGAGGCGCTCACGACGTTGTTGAAAGCGGGAGTGCCCGGCGAGTTTGGGGCTGGATAGTATTTCAGCGCAGCGTTGCCCATCAACCCGAACCGTGACCGGGGAATGACGTTGCCGGGGAAGGGCTGGCGGCGGTTCGCGGCCGCGTCATAGGTGGCCGGGTCAAAAATCTGCGGGCCGCCTGCGAAGTTTCCCTCGCGCTGATTGGCGGACAGCAAACTCTGGTATTGCGTGTTGGCGCGGCGGGTGCGGAGCCCTTCGTAGTTCACCATGAAAAACGTCTTCTGCCGCAAGACCGGGCCGCTGAGCACGCCGCCGAACTGATTTCTCCGCAGCGGATCCACCTGACGCGCAAAGAAACTGCGGGCGTCCAAGACGTTGTTCCGCAGGAACTCAAAAACGGTGCCGTGAAACTGATTGGTTCCCGATTTCAGTGTCAGGTTGATAGCGGCGGGGCTGCGGCCGAACTCGGCGGCAAAGTCATTTTGCTGAATGCGAAATTCCTGGATCGCTTCGATCGAAGGAGAGAACGCCGGCTTGCCGCTGGTCTCGGTGCGGGTGTCGATGCCGTCGAAGTAGAAGCCGATCTGGTTGGCGCGCTGGCCATTGATGGAGAGGCCGTTGCTCTGTGAACTTCCCGCCAGCTCGGTGACGCCCGGCACGAGTTTGGCCAAGTCCAGAAAATTGCGTCCGTTGAGAGGCAGGTCGACAACTTCGCGATGACTGATCACTTGTCCCACTTCGGCGCTGCGTTGTTCAAGGACCGGAGCCGATTCAACAACTTCCACTTTGGTAGCCGCGTCACCGATCTCAAGCGAAATGTTCTGCGTCACTTGCTGCGCGACTTGAATCTCCAAGCCCGACGCTTCGAAGGTCTTGAACCCGGACATCGCGGCGCCAATCCGATAGCTTCCCGGCGCCACCAGCGGAAAGATATAGGTGCCCGAGGTGTCGGTTCTGGCCGTGCGGGATGCGCCCGTTCCTTGGTTGATCAGCGTGATGGTGGCGCTGGTGATCAACGCGCGCGACTGGTCCGTAACTTGTCCCGCCACGCTACCGGTGGAAACCTGCGCGGTTAGTGACGCGACCGTAATTAGCAATCCGGTCACTGAGAAGCGATAGTTCATCGGAGGTTATCCTATCATGCCGGATTGCCGCCGGTGATGGGCACATGAAGCACCGTCGTCTGCCGCGCAGCCAGTGCGTCGCGGAACCGCGGTGCCAGGTCCCGGACAGAGTCGACGCGATGCCCGATGCAGCCCAGGGCGCGCGCCAGCAGGTCAAACTGAATGGGCCCCAGTTGCGTGGACAGACCGTGCCCAAACTGGCGAAGATGCCCGGAGTGCGTGATGCCCCAGCATTGATCGTCTGCCACGATCGCCGTAAAATGGAGGCCCTGGCGCTGCGCGCATTCCAGATCGGCCACATTAAAAGTGAAGGCGCCGTCGCCCGAAAGCAGCACCACCGCGCGATCAGGATAAGCAAGGCGGGCGGCCATCGCCGCGCCCAACCCGTAGCCAACCACACCGCTGCGGCCGCAGGTGAGCCAATGCCCGGGATAGCGCCGCGAGGTCAGCAATTGGTGAGCCCACTGGCCGATGGAGCCGCCGTCGATGATGAGAACCGCATCCTCTGGCAACCACTTTTCAAGCACGTCGACAATGTGCCACGCATGGGTGCGCGTTCCCACCAGTTGGCGCGCGGCTGTTTCCCGGATACCTCGGATGTGCGCGCCTTGGAGTTGTCGCGCTTCGTTAAGCCAGGAGGTGAACGCCGTTCCCCCTAGATCTATCATCACGTCGCGCAGTTGCTTCCAACCTCGCGGCAAGCGGAAGATGCGCGGCGGAGACTCCTCCATATAGCCGACGCGGTAGTCGCTCACCGGGCCGGCGAGGATCACGCAATCCGTCGAAGCCATCAGCGCTGGGCCTCCAGTGGCGGCTCCAACCACGCCCAGGCAGACCGGTGTCTGGCGGTCAAAGATACCACGATCCCAAATCGGTGTTTGGACTGGAATGGCAAAGACTTCGGCGAAAGCTACCAACTCGGCCGCCTCATCGGAGTAATAGACCTCGCTGGTGGCAATGATCAACGGGCGGGCAGCCACCATCAGCGCGCGCGCGATCGGCTCAATCTGCTCAGACATCGCCGGCGGGGTCAGAGCCGGCGTGGCCTCCTGCCGCATCATCTCAGCTTCGTCCACCTCGGCGCGCTGAACATCCATGGGAAACATCAGATGCACGGGACCGCCACGGGCCGCCTGCCAGGCCTCCTCAAGAAAATCCAGCGTCCGCTCCGGCGCGTCGATCGTCCGTGAGTAGCGGGTGATGGACTTGGCGAAGCCGGTCTGATCCAGATCTTGAAATGCCCCATGACCCAGTTTTTCCGAGTCGGCCGCGCCGGAGATCAGCAACATGGGCGCTCCGTCAAACCACGCGTTCAGCAACCCGCTGAATGCGTTAGCCACCGCCACGCCACTCGACACCGCGCAAACGCCAGGTTGCTTCGTCAGCCGTCCGCATGCCTCGGCCACATACGCCGCCGTTTGCTCATTCCGCGTGTCTACCAAACGGATGCCGGCTTGCGTGGCCGCCTGAAACAACGGGTCCAGCCCGTGTCCACACAGGGTTGAGATCCACGTCACGCGGCGATCGCGCAAGGCCTTGACAAACCAATCCACCGCCGCTTGCTTCACCGTGATATTGTATCCGCCAATGACTAAACTCAGTTGGATCACCCTCGCGCAGGCGGCGGCGCTGGCCGCAGCCACGCATGAAATCTATCCCGGCCATCACTCGCGCGTGTTCTCCGCCTCCAAGGAGCCAGTGGGACGAATTCATTCCGGCGATACCGTGGTGACGCGGACGTGGGATTCCGGCGGAGCCGACTGGAAAGCCGTCAAGCATCTCAAGCACCCCTACGAATACCCGGAGAGCGGCAACCCGCTGATGGGCCCGTTCTTCATTGAGGAAGCCGAGCGCGGCGATGCGCTGGCGGTTCACCTCGATCGTGTGCGGTGCAATCGCAACTACGGTTACACGTCGTATCGGCTCTCGCCGGGGATTCTCAATCCAGGGACCATCGAGACGCTGTACAAGAACTTCTACAAGCCTGAGGTATTGCGCCCCGGCCGCGCCGACCTCATTCCTTGGGACATCGACTTGCAACGCAGCGTGACCAGCCCACGGATGCTGGAAGGTTCAAAGTTCAAATTCGACATACCCTTGCGTCCCATGCTCGGCTGCATCGGCGTGGCGCCGCCGGGTGAACAGGTCGAGACCTCGGGTCCGGCCGGGAGCTATGGCGGCAACATGGATTACAACGATGTCGTCGAAGGGGCCACGGTGTACTTTCCGGTTTTCCACAAAGGTGCGTACTTCTATGTGGGCGATGGCCACGCCGTCCAGGGCGATGGGGAGGGCTTGGGCAGCGGAGTCGAAACATCACTCGACGTGCAGTTTACCGTGCGCGTGATCAAGGGCAAGCGGCTGTCGATACCACGGTTGGAAAACGACTCCCACATCGTATCCATCGCTAGTCAACCGGAATTCGTCAGCAGCATCGATATGGCGCTTCGCAGCGCCAATTCCGACCTGCTGGATTGGCTCACCAGCGAGTTTGGACTAACACAGCCTGAAGCTCATCTGCTGCTGGGCGCCGCCGTTGAGCATAAGATCGGCACTTACTTCGGTACGACCACGGCTTCGGTGAAGAAACAGTATTTGCGCGGCCGCGAGAGGAAGCGATGATTAGCTTGCCGCCGGATCGAGCGTGAGCGGCATGTAGTTGCCGTCGGATCGCGAAACCGCTTTGGCCTTGGCGACTCTCTCCAACGGGACTTCCACCAGGCGGCTGGAGGCGTCGCGAGGCTCCGGATACAGATTGCAGGTCATCGGTTCCTTGCCTTCGAAGAAGGTTGCGGCTTCCGGCTCGGTCAAAAAGCCCAGCAGATGCACGACACCGCCCGTGAGCTTGTGAACCTCAAAGCTCTGAAACTGGCGCTGTGTAAATAGCGGCGTGGATTCGTTCACTGGCGAGAAGGTGAAGCCGAACAGGTTATCCGACAACGTGGCGAGCGGCGCGCCTTCTTTATCGACTGCGACGAGCGTGAGTCCCTTGCGCTTACGCAAGGCGTCGAGCTGCTGATTTAACTCCGGGGTGATCGAGGGGGCAAACTGCACTTTCATGGGGATCTCTCAGTTTAGCCTACGGGCGCGTTGGTCAGAGCCGCATTGAGCGAGCCTTGCCGGTAGCCTTCCAGGTCCAGCGTCACATAGTGAAACCCGAGCGGCTTGAAGATCGCCGTCAGTCGGCCCGCGATGTCGAGGTTGAGCGCGCGCTCGAGCTCATCACGCGCAATTTCGATGCGCACCAGATCGCCGTGAAACCGCACGCGGAATTGACGAAAGCCGAGCGCCTTGATCGCTTCCTCGCCCGTTTCGATGGTCTTAATTGTCTCCACCGTCACCGGCGTACCGTAGGGAATGCGGGAGCTCAGACACGCCGCGGCAGGCCGGTCCCAAAAGGGCAAACCAGCGGTGCGAGCTAGTTCGCGGATCTCCGCCTTGGAGAGCCCAGCTTCCACTAGCGGCGCCTTCACCTGATGAATTTTCGCGGCGGTCTGGCCCGGACGATAGTCGCCCAGGTCATCGGTATTGACGCCGTACACGATGTTCGCCACGCCGCGTTCAGCCGCGATCTGTTCCAGGCGGTTGAACAACTCATCCTTGCAATGGAAGCAGCGATCCTTGTCGTTCTTCACGTAGTCCGGATTGTCGAACTCGAAGGTGGGAATCAACTCGTGCCGGAATCCGCACACCCGCGCATACTCGGCGGCATCGCGCTTGTGCGATTCGGGAATAGACGGCGAATCAGCGGTGATCGCCACGGCGCGGTCGCCAAGCACTTGCTGCGCGGCCCAGGCCAGGTAAGCCGAATCGGTGCCGCCGGAATACGCCACGAGCACTTCGCCCAACGGCCGCAGCACGTCGAACAGCTTGGCCTGCTTGGCCTGTAACGGTCCGGAATCCAAAGCTTGGGCCGGTCCCAGACTCACGAGCATTGCCATATGCTCGATTATATCGCCCGGTTACAATAGCAGGCGGTGGCTTTGACGAATCAGGAGGTCCGTAGGTGGGTACCAGCAGGAAGTTGCCTCAATCCCAGCGCTCGATCAGAAGTGGCAAGCCGACGGCGTTTCCTTGCCGGATCGCGCCCGCCGTGCATGGGAGATCCGCCACCGAGCTCGGGTTGCGGCCCGAACTCTCACGACAGACCCCATCGAAGTCGATATGCTGCGAAGACGAGACTTTGCCAAGTACGGCAACCCGGAAGGACCCACCTTCGAACAACTGCTTGACCGAGCCAAGGCCAAGGGATTGAATGATGATGGGGCCTACCGGCAAATCCTGTCTTCATCCACCGCTACCGACAATGCCACCAATAGAAGGTTCAGCCAGTGACAACTCCGGAAAATATTTCTTCCCCGGCCTATCCCCCTGTTAACACAAGGTCGTACGGCGATTCACCCTGCCCCAGGATCGTCTTCACCTTGGTTCGGCATTCTCCAATATCGATAGCATGGCAAACCGTCGATATAAGGCTGTGGGACCCACACTCTCCGCAAACCAACCGAATGTGCGATTCTCAAGGAATAGACTAGTCATGGCGACGGCTGCACAACCCGCTCCGGACTTCCGGTCTCTCATCGAGACGCCCATCGCGTGGACTGCCACCGAAGACTTGGATATTCCGTGGCAAGCCGTGTTAGGCGGACATACGCTCACGGTTCGGTTGAACGACTTCCCGGACGAAGCCCTGTACTCGCTCCTCGCCGACGGCACCGTCGTCGCCGAGTTTGATGATTGGCCGTCGGCCTGGACCAGACCGATCGTCAGTTGACGCGCGGCAGCAGGCGAATCCGCTCCGTCGTAGCCGCCTCCACCGCGGCGCGTGAATACGGCATCGGATGGTATCGGCCAGCACGCCAGTCATCAATCAGATCGTCATAGTGCGGGCTACCAGGATTGCCCACTTCACCCGGGACGTTCGTCATCACAGACTTATCCCAATCGCTCACGTCGAGAATCTGCCGGTAGCTGGCGCCCGTGGTTTGGCGAAAGTTCGTCCCGCCCGTCGCCAGGACCGCATTGCCATCTCCGGGTCTTGGGTACGGACCCCGATGCCACTCCTTCACCTCAACCGGGTGCACGAAGCGGACCGTGTGTACAGCGCCCCATTTCCAAGTGGACTGGTCAACGCCGAACTGTCGCTCGAGTTCCCACAGGGTGGCCGTGAACGCCCCGTGCAACGCCTTCCAATCGGGTTTGGCGCGCAGCGTGGCTAGCACCATTGATTGATCGACGCGCGAACCTAGCTGCTGTCCGAACAAGAACCCGTGCAGCTTCCCGGTCCACAACTCATAGATCAACGTGTCTGGCGAATCGATCCGCAACCGCGCGTCCCAATCCTTGAAGCGCTCCAGGGTCGCTCGTTCCCGCTCGCTTAACTCACCCGGGGCCGGCACCCAACCGCGAATGATGGCTTGGAAGACACGCGCCGCATGCGAGTGGACGTCGTGTTGCATCTGCTCAAATCGCTCGGTGGAGAATTTCGAGCGGTCCATCAACATCTCGGTGATACGGTCAAATCGGAATGACGGCGCCCACTCGTAGCCCAACATGTGTGGATAGTTAGTGGGCAAGATGTTGTGGTTGGCCGTAGCGATCACGCCGGAAGCGGGGTTGAATACGCGGGGATTCTGATCGCCCGGCAGGTACCCATTCCACTCATACTCGCCCGTGTCGCCCGGCACTGGGAGCAGCCCGTTCCAGCCTTTGCGAATCGGCGCAAGGCCAGAGGCGATCCAGCCGATGTTACCAGCGCGATCGGCATAGGCCAAGTTCTCGGAAGGCACCTTGTAACTTGCTGCCGCCTCTTGAAACGCAGCCCAATTCTTCGCTCGCGATAACCGCAGCGCGCCGAGATAACCTGCGCCTCCCGGTTCTGCGCCCGTCCATTTGAGTGCAAACACACGGTGGCGGCCAAGATCCTCGGCCAATATCGGGCCGTGCTGCGTGTAGCGCAATTCCACACGGCGCGGCCTCGCTTCACCTTTGACGGCAATCTCCTCGCTAACGATCTCCATCTTCCGCCAGCCACCTTTGTAGAAATACTCGTTCGGATTGGTGGGGTTGGTGCGCTCGACATAGAGGTCGGCCTGATCGATCCCCACGATCGTAAAGCCGAACCCGACTTCTTCGTTGTGGCCCAGCGCAATGCCCGGCAACGCCGGTTCGCCCGCGCCGATCACATTCCAACCCGGGCCCACCAGGTGCACGGTCTTGCGCAACGAGGGCATGTTGATGGGCCGATGCGGGTCGTTGGCGAGCAGGGGCTTGCCGGTCTCGCTACGCGCTCCACTCACCACCCAGTTGTTACTGCCCTGCATGTTGTCGGGCCGTTCGAATAGCGCCGCAGCTAACTCGATGCCTCCGGCTGCCTGAAAGCGCACGCCGCCGATCGCGACGTTATAGTCTTTCAACAATTCGGCCGTGATCCCGGCCAAATCCAGCCCTCGGGGGACTTCGATCTTCATCGGTGGATCGGGCGGCATGTACTTCTGCACTGTATCCAAACCGAAGCGAGTGATGTCCTGCGCGCGCTGCACTTCGCGCGTAATGTTCCTGGTCATCAGGAGCCCGGCAATTCGCGCCGCGGTATCCTCAGGGACCCACTTGCCGGGAGCAAATCCCGCGGCCTTGAACTCCACCGGCCACTTGCCGCCCAGGCTATCGATGTAGGCGTTGATGCCCGACGTGAACGAAGTGGCTATCTGTTTAGCGTCTGGCGAATACGCATCCCACTCCGCATTCCAATCGCCACGGAATCGCACCAGACGCGCTATCCGATCACGAGCTAGCGCGCTCGGTCCCACCACTTCGGCGAGGTAGCCGGAGTTTTGCCGACGCCACAGATCGAGTTGAAAGAGGCGATCGCTGGCCGTGATGAAGCCCTGCGCAAAGAACAGGTCATTCGCGGTCTGGGCATAGATATGCGGGACGCCCCACTTGTCGCGTAGGATCTCGACGGGCTTCTCAAGGCCCGGAATCGACACATGTTCGCCGCGAGCCAGCACGGCAACCAGACCAACAACAACCATCGATACGCGCATTATTTTTTCCTGTCTCGAAATTGCCGAACGGCCTCGGCATAGCCGGGCGATGCCATCAGTTCGCCACGCAACCCTGCCGCGAGGGCGCCGGAAGCCGCGTGGTTCAGGCCACGGCTCTCGCGGTAATACTTCATTCCCAGTCGAACTGCGTCGGGCAAGCGAGACGCCAACTCCCGCGCGGCCGTCAGCGCCGTCTCAGCATCGCCGAGCGAGTGAACCAACCCAGCCTCGCGAGCCTCGTCTGCGGAGAACAAGCTGGCCGTCAAGCTCCAAGCCAACGTGCGGCGAGGGCCCATCGCCTCCTCAGCCGCGCGATAAATCAGGAACGGCCACAATGCCACGCGCAGTTCGGTAAGTCCGAAGCGCGCCTGCTCGGTGGCGAAGACCACGTGGGCATTGGCCACCAGTCCTGTGCCGCCGGCGATGGCGTGCCCGTGGACAAACGCCACGATGGGTACACGCGCGCGCCGGCCCAGCGTAAAAAGCCGCTCGTGCACGGACGCCAGTTCCACCGGATCGGTCTGCAGGGAGTCACTCAGATCCATGCCGGAACAGAAGGCCGTGCCTTCGGCGTCGAGGAAAATCGCGCCGGTGTCTTCGGGCGACGCAGCCTCAATCGTCTCCACAAGAGCCCGGCACAAGGCCGCATTGAGTGCATTCCGTTTTTCTGGCCTCGCCAGCGAGACGCGCAACAGCCGCCCGTCGCGCGCGACCTTACAGCTCATCCGGCCCAGCCTCGATCTCCATGCGTAGCAGCGCCGCGCCGTAAGTCTTACCCTGCGCGTCAACCCGCAGCGACAACGTGCCCCCGCCACCCAGCGCTTCGTGCAGCAGGAAATTCAGCGCGCCGAGATTGGGCAGTTCAAAGCGCTCCACTTCGCCCTGGCACAGCGCGCCAAAGTGGGCCTTCACCCGCGCTGCAGTAACTTCGCGCTCCAGCAATGGATAGTATCGGGCGTGATAGGCAATCACGCCGATGTTCGACGTATCGCCCTTGTCACCGGATCGCGCGTGGGCGATTCTGGAAAGCGGGATCTTCATTCCACCACCTCCACTCGCGTCTCGATCAACTCACGCGGCACCAGCGCGGGCCAGTACGCCACCACCTCGCGGACCGGGGGCCGGCCGTCGCCAAAACCCGTCGCCGTGGGCGGGCCGTTCAGCACCAGTGGAATCAACTCCCGTGTAAAGCGATCCACCGCCTTGCGATCCGCATCGCGCACGCCAATGCGCAGTTGCACCTCCGGCGGATCCGTAGCCGGCGGAGCGGCGGGGCCATGACAGGAGTTCAATCCGAATACTTCCGTCTCCAGCGCTTCAAATTTCAGGCCGAGATCGACGAGCCGCTTTCGCACGATCGCGTCGGCAGCCCGCGCCTTCTCGATCGCCTGAGGCCACGAGTAAACCAGCGTCCCGGTCGCCTTCCAACCGTAGGCGTAACTGATTGACACTTTAAGAAACGGCGTGCGCGGGCCGCCGCGAATTCCGCTCACTCGCACGCGATCCTGCCCCGTGTCTTCGATCCGAATGCTGGTGAAATCGGCAATGCAATCCGGCGTGATGTACTGTTTGGGATCGCCCAGCTCATACAGTAACTGCTCTTTGACCACGTCACTGTGCACGCGCCCGCCGGTGCCCGGATGCTTGGTAACTGTGAAGCTTCCATCCGGCTCGGCCTCCACGATTGGATAGCCGATGTTGGCCATGTCGGGGATCGATTGCCAATCCACCTGGCAGTTGCCGCCCGTGCATTGCGCGCCGCATTCGATGATGTGCCCGGCGATCGTGCCGGCCGCCAGTTTGTCCCAATCGCCGGCGCCCCAGCCAAAGCGATGGATCATCGGCGCCAGCGTCAGCGCCGTGTCCGTGCATCGCCCGGCGATGACTACATCCGCGCCGGTGGCCAATGCCTCAACCAGCGGAAACGCTCCAATGTAGGCGTTGGCGCTCATGATGCGCGAACGGATTGTGCTCAGCGGTTCACCGGTGTCCATGCTCTTCATGGCATGGCCGGCGGCAGTCATTGCATCGATCCGGTCCAACACGTCGTCGCCTTGTACAACTGCCACCTTCAAGTCCGGCGCCAACCGCCGCACCTCGCGCGCGCACGCCACCGGATTCACGCCGCCCGCGTTCGCAATCACTTTCACACCGCGTTCGCGCATCCGCTTGGCAATACGGCCGATCAAGGGCGGAAAGTCCCGCGCATAACCGAGCAGCGGGTTTTCGTGTTTCTGTTTTTGCACGATCGACATGGTGATCTCGGCCAGATAGTCGAGCGCCAGATAGTCGATCGGGCCTTGCTCAATCAGGCGAACGGGCGCTTCCAGCCAGTCGCCCCAAAATCCCTGGCCGTTGGCGATACGAATCATAGAGTCTCCAGCGCGAGGTGCTCGCGATGCCCGCCGTGGGCTAAACACAGATCAAGAGCGAAGGCGAGAATGTCTCGCGATTTGAGAGGATCGATGATCGCGTCGACGTGCCCCCGCGCGGCGGCGTAGTGCGAGTCCAGCCAACGCTCGTAGTCCGCCCTGGTCTTGGCTATCTTCTGTTCGAGTTCGGCCGGCAGCGGTTGTCCGTCTCTCTTGTACTTTTCCAGTTCCGGTCCGTGCACGGCTTGGACGGCCGCGTCGCCTTCCATCACACCGATGCGCGCCGTGGGCCAAGCGAAAGTGAAGCTGGGATCGAAGCCTTGCCCCGCCATCGCGTAGTAGCCCGCGCCGCTGGCGTGATTGACCGTGAGCACGATCTTGGGGACCGTGGCGCAAGCCATCGCCTCCACCATATCTGCGCCGGCCCGAATGATGCCGGCCTCTTCGGCGTCGACGCCCACCATGAAGCCTGAGACGTCCTGAAGATAGAGAAGCGGCAAGCCTTGGCGCTCGCAGTTCTCAACAAAGAATGCGCACTTACGCGCGGACTCGGCATAAACAATGCCTCCCACGCGCATCTGCCCGTTGCTCTTGAGGAAGCCACGGCGATTGGCGATGACGGCCACCGGCCGGCCGTGCAGCCGTGCCGTGGCGCACAGCATTTCTGGCGCGTGATTCGGCTGGAATTCAAGATAGTCTCCGGCGTCCACCAGGCAATCGATGACGCGCTGCATGTCGTAAGGCAGGCGGTGATCGTCGGGCAACGCCTCGTACAATTCGTCAATATGCCGCGAAGGCAGCGCGCCCTGGGGCGCCGGCGCCGGGGCGGGGAACTCGCGAATTTTCTGCCGGATGAGGGCCAGGCACTCGGCGTCATCCTTGGCCATGTGATGAGCCACGCCGCTCACCTGAGTATGCATGCGCGCGCCGCCCAACGCCTCGGCGTCCACCACTTGGCCCGTTGCTCCCTTCACCAGGTTCGCGCCGCCCAATCCCATGAAGCTGGTCTTATCCACCATGTAGATCACGTCGCTCAGGGCTGGAAGATACGCACCGCCGGCGATGCAAGGTCCCATCACTGCGGCAATCTGCGGCACCTTCAGCTTCCGGCGCATCAGCGAGTTGTAGTAGAAAATCCTGGCCGCGCCATACTGTCCTGGGAAGATGCCGTCTTGCAGCGGAAGGTTCACGCCGGCCGAATCCACCAGGTAGATGATCGGTACGCGATTCCTCATGGCGATTTCCTGAGCGCGCAGAATTTTGTGGATCGTCTCGGGCCACCATGCGCCAGCCTTCACCGTCGCGTCGTTAGCGACGATCACCGCCGGCCGCCCTTCGATGCGAGCCATGCCCGTCACCACCCCGACACCCGGGCCCTGGCCATCGTACTTATCGTGCGCCACCAGCAGGCCGATCTCAACGAACGAGGAAGATTTGTCGATGAGCGCGGCAATGCGCTCGCGGGCAGTGAGCTTGCCGGCGGCGTGTTGTTTGTCGACTTTGGCAGGTCCGCCACCCTGCCTGAGGGCGTCCTCGAGCGCTTGCAGGCGCTCCACCGCCGTGGTCATGCGGACGCGAGAGGAGAGGGGCTTTAGTTGCACCGGACTTCAGTATACGCCGTACAATAGCATCAAATGCGCGCGATCCTTTTCTGCCTATTGGTGGCGTTACTGCCGGCTCAAGACAAGCTACGAGTTGGCATTGCCGGCCTGGCCCATGGCCACGCGCAGGGATTTTTCCGCACGGCGCTTGATCGCGCCGATGTCGAGATTGTGGGAATCTCGGAGCCGGACGCCAGCATCGTCGAAAGCTACCTGAAGCGCTTCCCGCGGCTTGATCGCGCGCGCATTCACGCCAGTCACGCCGCGATGATGGACAAGGCCAAACCGGAAGCGGTGATGATTTTCAGCTCTACTGTGGACCACAAAGAAATCGTCGAACTCTGCGCCGCGCGCCGCATCCACGTCATGATGGAAAAGCCCCTGGCCGTGTCGATGGAGCACGCCCACGCGATGGCCGACGCCGCCCGCCGCGCCGGAATTCACGTGATGGTGAACTTTGAAACCACCTGGTATCCGGTGAACGCGCCGATCTGGCGGATGGTGCGCGAAGAGAAAAAGTTTGGCGAGATCCGCCGTCTGGTGACGCATTACGGTCATCAGGGCCCCAAGGAAATCGGCACAGGACCCGAGTTCTTTAACTGGCTGACGGACCCGGCTAAGAACGGCGCTGGCGCGTTGTTTGACTTCGGCTGTTATGGCGCCAACTTCGCCACGTGGCTCTTCGAAAATCAGCGTCCGCTGTCGGTGACGGCGGTGACTCACACTAACAAACCTGACATCTACGCGAAGGTGGACGACGAGGCGACGGTGATCGTACAGTATCCGAAGGCGCAACTGATTATTCAGCCTTCCTGGAATTGGCCCACCAGCCGGAAAGACATGGCCGTGTACGGCGAGACTGGCTATCTGATTACCGCCAATCGAGCCGACTACCGCTACCGCGCCGCAGGCATGAAGCAGGATGAAGCACTAACGGCACCGCCACTGCCGGCTCCGGATGACGACGTCGTGCGCTATCTGACCGCGGTTGTCCGAGGCAAGCTCAAGCCATCGGGATTGTCGAGCCTGGAGAACAACCTCATCGTCACCGAGATACTCACGGCGGCCCGAGATTCGGCGCGGACGGGCCGGACGGTGCAGATCAAACGCTGAAGATCTGACGGACCGCCAGCTCTCCAGGCCCTGGGAGCGTGAGGGGAATAACGTCGCCCTCGCCGTAAGTTGATTCGCTGCCGTCAGGCCTGAAGATCGTAACTGATTTTCTTCTGGGATCCACGAGCCAAAACTCCACGCAGCCGTTGGCCAGACAAAGCTGCCGACGTTCCAGCATATCGCCCTTGCGATTTGAAGGCGACAATACTTCAATCACCAGATCTGGTGCGCCGTGTAGGTAGTCGTCGCGAGAGATGCCTGCCAACCGCGCGGCCGTGACATAACCCACATCGGCGGCCCGCAGTTCGAACCGCGGTTGCGCGCGAAAAGGAAACTCCGCACAAAGTCGCCCGCGTCCAGAGGCGAAAGGTCCTAAGAGTTCAGTCAAACCGCCTTGGATCTCGGTGTGGCCAAATTTTGGGAATGTCACTTCAAAGAGTTGTCCATGATGCAACTCGTACCTGCCGCCCGGCGGATCAGGGATCTCCAGCAGTTCGGGCACATCAATCAGCTTCGTTGCCGACGCCATAAGACTCAACCACTATCCTAGCTCTTCTTCAACGTCACGCCCAGTTCCCGCAACTGCCGCGGCGAAGCCTCTGACGGCGCCTCGCACATCAGATCCGTACCCTTGGAAGTCTTGGGGAACGGAATCACGTCGCGGATCGAGGTCTCGCCCGCCAGAATCATGATGAGCCGGTCAAAGCCGATCGCTGCGCCGCCATGCGGTGGTGCGCCATACTCCAGCGCCTCGAGCAGGAAGCCGAACCGCGCCTTGGCCTCTTCCTGCGTCATTCCCAACGCATCGAAGACCTTGGCTTGCACATCGCGCCGGTGGATGCGGATACTGCCCGAAGCGAGCTCAACTCCATTGAGCACCATGTCGTAGGACTTGGCGCGGCAACCCGCTGGATCTGTGCTCAGCTTGTCGATGTGTTCGTCGAGCACCGACGTGAACGGATGATGCGCCGCCATCCAGCGCTGGTCTTCTTCATCCCATTCGAACATCGGAAAATCGACGACCCACAAGAACTTAAAGATTCCGGGATCGAGTAGCTTGTGCCGGTCATTGTACTTGGCGCCGGCGTGCAGCCGCAGTTGGCCCGCCGCCTTCAGCACGGTCTCTTCCGGCCGCGGTCCCTCGGGCTTTTCACCCACACCGGCCAGCACCAATAGATCCTCGTCGCCGGCGCCGGTGCGCTTGCGCACTTCCACCATCGCCTCGGTAAAGTCGCGTTCCAGGCGCTTGGCGTCGTCGAAGACTCGCAGGCCGCGCTCCTGCCCAAACGCCTTCAGGTCGTCGCGTTCCTTGCGCGAGAGTCCGCCGGCTTTGGGAATCACAATGGCGACGAGCGGCATGTCGGGCGCGGCAATGCTAGCGTCTTTGAACAGATCCGCCACGCTGTGGAACGGCGGCAGGCGCAGGTCCGGCTTATCGCTGCCGTAGGTCTGCATTGCCTGGTCATAGGTAATGCGTGGGAACGGCGCGGGGATGTCAAAGCCCGCCAACTTGCAGACTCGCTGCATGAGCGGCTCGATCGTTTCAAAGATGCGATCCTGCTGCGGGAACGACATCTCCAGATCGATCTGCGTAAACTCCGGCTGACGGTCAGCGCGCAAATCCTCGTCTCGGAAGCAACGGACAATCTGAAAGTACTTGTCGTAGCCGGCCACCATCAATAGCTGCTTGAAAATTTGGGGTGACTGGGGCAGCGCATAGAAGGTCCCGGGCTGCGTGCGGCACGGCACCAAATAGTCGCGGGCCCCCTCGGGCGTCGAACGCGTCATGAATGGCGTTTCGATTTCCAGGAAGCCTTGCTCGTAGAGACACTGACGCACTTCGAGCGCGGCTCGCGACCGCAGAATAATATTGCGCTGCATGCGCGGACGCCGCAGGTCTACGTATCGATACTTCAGCCGGGATTCTTCGCTCACGTCCACAGACTCTTCCATCGGGAACGGCGGCGTGCGGGACTCATTTAGAATCCAAACCTTGTCCACCACCACTTCCACTTCCCCGGTGGGAATCGTGGGGTTGATGGTGTCGGCAGACCGCTTCTCCACCACGCCTTCGACGGCCACGACAAACTCCGGCCGAAGCAGTTCGGATTTCTTGTGCGCCTCGACGTCGCCTTCGGCGCGAAACACGGCCTGGGTTACTCCCTCGCGGTCTCGCACGTGAATGAACACCAGCGCGCCTAAGTCGCGGCGGCGATGCACCCAGCCCATCAGCAGCACTCGCTTGCCGGTGTCGGCCGCGCGCAGCGCTCCGCAATCATGCGTCCGGCGAAGCTCGCCTAGAAAGTCCAAAG
>JAYTKJ010000824.1:0-5646 GCA_043730365.1 Acidobacteriota bacterium
CGAAGGGGTCTTCTTTGACGGCAGCCGTGAAGACTCTTCTAAACCTCCGCTTCCCTTGAAAGGCAACGAGTATGTGCCGACGGTCCGAAGTGATTCAGACGACAGATCGGATTCTCTCAGGAAAGGAACAACTTGTGATTCATTCGAAATGGCTAACCTGCTTCTGTGTGGCAGCGGTTTTTGCGCAGTGTGGCTGCATCAGGCGATGGGCGCGAATCGACCTGACTCCCGTTGACAAACGGCCAGTGTATTCGGCGGCCGTTGGAGACGCCGACGAAGCGGGGCTGCTCGTCCAGGAGATCAAAATCGAACCGGTCAGACTCGATGCGGGCCGGCTGTACTTCTACGCTTCGAATGACCAACTGAACGCGATGCGGGCACTCGGCCTTTCGTTCCAGCAAAACGCGCCACAAGCGGTCAGTTATCGCGTGATTGAGGTCCGGCGGACCCCGCGCCGAACGGAACGGGAATTAGCCGGCACCGGCGTGTTGATCCTCAATCGTGAGCCGGAATTCTGGGTTGTCCGCGGCACGTTGGGCCAATTGTCCGCCCTGCAAAGCGCCCGGTTCCAGATTCGCGTCCTCACTGACGAGCCGAGGCCGAGAGAGGTGAAAATCGTGGTGCAAGGCGTAGCAGACATCCATCGTGTAACTGAACTCGGCATCGACATTCTTTCGGTGGACCCGCGCCCGGGCCCACCTTCCAAAGAACCGCGGCCGGCGCCGCAACGCTTTTCCATTGCCGCTACGGCCTTTGATTATCAAATCGACCGGGTAAAGGAATTCGGCTTCGACGTGACGGTAACTCCCTACCCGTCGAGCCCCCAGAAAGGGAAACGGCCATGAACACTCGAATCGTCACTTTTGTCGTCGCTTGTTGCGCGGTCGCCTCCGCAAGAACATTCACTTATACCGCCTTTCGCACTCCGGCGCAGATTGAATCGTCCTTTGCGTCGCTAGCCGCCGCCAATCCGGGACTCACTACCTGGACCACCATTGGGACCAGCATCGAGGGCCGTCCGATCAAGGCGCTGAAGATCTCTTCCACCCCAGGGGTCGACGATCCTACGAAAGGGGATGTGGTTTTCGTGGGCCTTCACCATGCGCGTGAGTGGATCACGCCTGAAATGGCGCTGTTCCTGGCGGATGAACTGATCGCCCTTCGCGCCACGGATACGGAACTGCAAAACGATCTAAATCGCCTGCAGATCTGGATCGTTCCGGTAGTGAATCCGGACGGCTACCAGTACACCACCACGACTGATCGCTATTGGCGCAAGAACCGGAGGCTGAACGGCGACGGAACCCGCGGCGTTGATATCAATCGCAACTACGGTTTTCAGTGGGGACTTCTCTCTGGCGCTTCCTCTACGCCTTCCTCCGACACTTACCACGGGTCAGGCGCGTTTAGTGAGCCGGAGACCGCGGTAATCCGGGACTTCCTGAACTCTCGCGCCAACCTGAGACTGTTTCTCTCCTATCACAGCTACAGTGAACTCTACCTCGTGCCGTGGTCTTACACCACCGTGCCGGCACCCGGAGACCCGACGCTTCAAGCCGCCAACAGCCGCAACATATCCCGCGTTGCCGCCGTGCACGGGCATACCTACGGCTCGTCCATCTACCTCGCCTCGGGCGAAGCGACCGACTGGGTTTGGGACCGGTTCCGCACCCATGCGGCCACTACCGAGGCACGCCCGGCAGTCGGTGCACCCGGCTGCCCGTCGCCTGGGGGGCTTGTATGCTTCGCGCCGTCGCCCTCCGAGATTCTGCCAAGCAGTGAGGAGAATTTTGCCGCCGCCCGCGCGCTTATCCATGACGCGGCGCTCCCCGGCTTGTGGATCAAGGATCATCCAGCGGACACCGGTGCCGAACCCTCCGCCGTGTGGACCAGCTCGGGCTGGTCGGCGGCCTTCTGGACGAGTCCCGACATAACAACATCCCCGGCCGGGCCGCTGGTGGGAGGGTCCACTGTAACGCTCAATGTCACGGTGCATAACTCTACCGGGTCCACGCAGAACAACGTCGTGGTCGACGCGTACTATACGGATCCGCGCATCTCTCTCGAAGTCCCGAATCCAAACGGAATTCTCATCGGCACACGGACTCAAAGCCTGGCCCCTGGAGATACTACGATCACGATGCCTTGGACCATCCCGGCCGGCGCTAATAGTTGGGGCGAGTTTCACTGGTGTGTCGGCGTGGTCATCAAGCACGACCGGGACATGCCCTTGAGCAACCAAATCCAAAAGAGCAGCAACGTCGGCGGCAAGAACTTCCAAACCGAACCGATGCGGATTTCACAGAATCTGATCGTGGCCATGGACAATCCCTTGCGCGTTCCCGGAGAGATGAAAGTCATCATAGATCGGGCGAGTCTGCCCGCCGGCTGGAGAGTGATTGTCGCCACACCGGAAAAACCTCGCGAAAATGTGGATCTCCCGCTAACATCAACCGCCCGCAAGGCCCGATTGATGGGCGTGACCAACCCCGTGCTGGAACCTGGCGAGACCGTGTACGTACCCGTTCGCGTCATCGCGCCGCCGGGTACTCCGCCGGGTACTCAGGTGGATATCAATATCCACGGCGCCATTTCTCCCCTGGTGCCCGGTAAGCGGGATAACCTGGGGAACGGGTTCACTTACCGGATTATTACGGAGTGACTTCGACGCGCCAACGGCCCTCCAACCGCTTCGGCGATCCCGCGATACCTTCCATTTTCTATAGTCAAATCGGAGAAAGAATAGATGTCTCACATTACGGGAACCGTCCAGGAAATCAGCCCCGCACTCGTTTTTGGACCCATCAGCGGACTTCCGCCCACCGCGCCCGGCCTGTGGTCGCATAGCTTCGTTCACGCTCCCGCGCCCGGCGGCACTAAGCTGGTGATGCTGCATTTTCGCGACGCGAATCTGCCGGCGGGCAACCGGCTGGAAGTCGACCTCGGCTACGGCACCGACACCTTCACCGTCGCCGATGGCCCTGCGTTCTGGACCAGACCGGTAGACGTCGGGGCGCTGGCCGGCGGCCTGATTCCGATTCGCTACTTTGCCCCCGGCGCCACCGGTGGCGTGAGGCTTGATGAGTATGCCCGCGGTGAACGGCATCGGGGCTGGCCGACTCAGGCTAATCCGGGCTTCTCTAACTGCGATCCGTTCCTGCGAGGGTTCGTCGAACCCCAGTACGACCCGCACTTCTTCTGTAACAACCCTCCTCATTGGGAGAACGCGGCTTGCATTCCCGCCGGAGACCTGCGCCGGACGGTTGCCGCTTCCGCCGGAATGATGATCGCCGTTGAGCACGTAAACAAGCCGGCAAGCGGGGGCCATCCTGCCTTGGAAGGACATTTCCTGTCGACCTGTTCCGTCACGCTCGTCCAGCCCGACGTTGTCCTAACGGCCGGACATTGCCTGAACCCGGAGGATGTGCCATCGGTGTCGGTCATCTTCGGCTATCAAACTGATTGCGCGGGTTTGCGTCCGGCGGGTTACGCGCCCCGTTTCTACAAGGTGAAGCGCCTGATCAAACTGCGCTTCGAGGGTAACTACGACTACTGCCTGATGCAGCTTAAGGAGCCGGTCGTTGGCGTAACGCCAATCGTTATGCGCCCCGATTTGCCGGCGTTAGGCGAACAGGTCTTCTGTATCCACCATCCCAATGGCTCCGTGAAGAAACTCTCCCGGCCCCGCGCTGACGGGTTCGCCACGGTATCGAGCAGCGGGCCATTCGGGGTCTTTTGTCAGTTGGATGTTTCCGGCGGGAGTTCCGGCTCCGGCTTGTTCGATATGGCGGGCCGGGTGGTCGGCACGCTGGCCTCAGGCAAGTGCACGCTGGGTTGGTTTCCCACCCAGACTGTCCTGCAGGAGATGAGCGCCCCGCCGGCAACGGAGGCGCGGGACGTGATGATCGTGTTCGACCGGTCGGGGAGCATGTCGGAGAACGCGGGCGGTGCCCTCACCAAGATGCGCGAGGCGCAAGATGCCGCGGCGATGTTTGTACAGATGGTCAGGGCCAGTGGCGGCAATCGCGTCGGGCTGGTTTCGTTCAGTACGTCCGCGAGCCTCAATTTCGCGCTCGCTCCGGTCACCCCGGCCAGCAAGAACACTCTCATTGGCGCCGCGCCATTCACGGGCGGTATGGTGGGCGGTCTCACCACCGGCGGAACCACCAGCATTGGCGGCGGTCTTGATGCCGCCCGGAGCCAACTCACGCCGGCGGGAACAAATCCTCGCGCGATTCTGCTGCTCACGGACGGGATGGAGAATCAGCCGCCGTTGAGCAACGCGATTGCGCCACTGCTGAGCGGGATCAAGTTAAACATCGTCGGCTACGGCACCGAGGCCACTCTGGACGGTCCCAAGCTGGCGGCCTTGGCGGGCGCTCAAGGGCGATATGTGCTGGCGCCGGACGGTCTGCAAGTGCGGAAATTTTTCGCTCACGCCTTCGGCAATATCTTTGAAGCCGGCACGCTGGGTGATCCCGAATTCGTTCTGGCTTCCAATGAAAACAGTGCCGCGCCGATGAGCTTTGACGTTTGTGGCGAAGAGGCCATCACCGTGGTGATCGGCTGGGATCATCCCAGTGAGCATCTGTCGGTTGCGCTCGAGACACCCGCCGGCGCCAGTGTTACAAGCGGCTCCGCGGGAGTGGAGAGCGCCGCGGGGCGCACCTGGGCATTCCTGCGCGTGCCCTTGCCCCACTCAAGTGAGCGCGACGGCCGATGGAAGGTCAAGGTGAGCCGCGGATTCGGACAGCGCGTGGCCGCCTCCGCTCCGCTCACGCTCCGCTACTTCGTAAATGTACTGGCGCTTGGCGGTCCGCGCCTGGAGCGCGTCATCCTGCGACGCCGCTACTACACGGGGGATGCCTTCAATCCCCTCGTGACCCTGAGCTATGCAGAAGGCGGCCATCCCGAGGACGCCTCCGCGACCGTGACGATCACCCGCCCGGCGCAGAGTTTGGGCAGCGTTCTTGCCATTGAGCGGCTCGGCGCGCCTGTGACCGTGGATGGAGATGTAATTCCCGCCCGGCAGTCTACTCTGCGTGCGATCGAGGCAAGGACGGGCCAACCCGCTGTCACCTACACGCGGCAGACCTTGGCGCTTTTGGACAGGCCGGAGGCAACGGAGCACTCTATGGGACACGGCGGCATCTTCGGCTTGCCGATGACAGATCTGTTCAACGTCGAAGGTCACTTCACATTCCAAGTGAAGGCCGGGTATGGGCGTAATTGCCGCGCCACGCGCGAACTGTTCTTTTCGGTACAAGTTGACACGTCGGTCGATCCGGCGCGCACTGGCATCGTCACGTCGGTCGTTCGTACCCGGCCCGATGGCCGGCGCGACGTGCAAATTGTCTTGACTCCTCGCGACCGCTTTGGCAACGTTGTGGGCCCGGGCCGCGGCGATAGTCTGGGGCCCTCCGGACACACCGGCACTACTCTTACTGGTCCACTGGTGGATAACGGCGACGGCACGTACACGACACCGGGCATCTGGGACGCCTCAACGGGCCAGCCACCTGGCGTGGTGTTCACGCAACCGGACCGGCCGCCAACCGTCTTGCCGGACCCCGAGTTTCCTACAGAGGATGGACGAGGCAGCCTTGTTGTAAAGTTTGTGGACCCGACCGGAAGCCCGGTGCGCGA
>JAYTKJ010000825.1:0-2958 GCA_043730365.1 Acidobacteriota bacterium
GGCGGCACACGCATCGGCCTTGGTGGCCCCATCCGCAATCCAAGATCGAGGTTGGCTACTCCCGCGACCACAGTAGCCGCCGCCGGGGCGACCGGCGTCACCGCCGTCGGAGGTTTCTCGACGGCGCGCTTCGGGGTTGCCGGGCCAGCCTTCCGTTCCGCCGCAGCCGGGGCAGTGACCGCGGCGGGCGGCTTCTGCTTTTGCGCCAGCAACGCCAGGCAGAGCCCCGTAGCCAGCAACACGAAACGGATACGGTCGATCATTGGCCCTCACCGGCGACGGCGGTCAATTGCAGAACCGACAAGAACGGCTTGCCCGCCAGATACTCGGCAACCACCCGCTGGCAATCCTTGGAGGTAACCGCGTCGAGCTTGGCGAGCCGTTCTTCCACACGAAACGTGCCGAACTCCGTTTGCGACTGCACCAACTGCCGTGCCCGACCGGCTGCCGAGCCTGCATCGGCCAGGAATCGCTTGCGCCACCAGACGCGGGCTCGTTCCAACTCTTCGTCACTGACACCACGCTTCTTAATGGACTCGAGCCCCCTCACAATCCCCAGTTCTACTTCCTCATGCGATCGATTGGCCAGGGGCTCGGCTTCAATCACAAACAGCCCCGGAAAGCGGCCGCCCGGGTAGCGCGAAAGAACAGTCATCCGCCGGGCAATCTGGGCCTCCACCATCAGTTCGTTGTAGAGGACGCTGCCAGGACCGCCACCCATGATGGCTTGCAGTAACTCAAACACCGCATCGTCAGGGCCCCCGGCGGCGGGCCTCGGCCAGCCAGCCGAGAACAAGGGAGCCTCAGGCAAGGCGAGCCGCACCGGTTGCACACCCTCGACCTTCAAGATGGTTGCACCACGTGCCTCCGGAGCAGTTGCGGCGGGAAGCTTGCCGAAATAGAACTCCGCCATCCGGCGGGCCTCGACCGGCGCAATGTCTCCCACAATCGCCACGGTCAGACTGGAAGGCACGTAGAACGACTTGAGGAAACTCCGGAGTTCGGCGGCTCCCAGTGCGGCGATTTCGTTCTCCGGCGCGGCGATCGAGCGATAGGGATGGACCGTGAAAGCGGCGGCGAAGGCGCGCTCACGCTGCGAGACTCCCGTTTTGGTGGACTGGGCGCGCTGTTCCAGCACGAAGGCTTGACTCTTGAAGAAGAATCGCGAGGAAGGCGCCTGCAGCCAGGAGCCCACGGCGCGGAACCACAGTTCGGCCCGATGGCTAGGCAGCGTGAAAGCGAGGTCGGAATAGTCAGCCGACGTCCTCCAATCAAATCCGCTGACGCCACTGCTACCGAGGACGTGATCGAAGAACCGGGGCTCGACGGCGAAGGTAGCCGCCTGATCGAACGCCGCGCGGGCCTGATAGTCGGCGCGGCCCTTCTTGATCTCGTCGGCCTGGTCACCCTTGCTTTCCTCGGCACGCGAGACCTCAAGCAACTTGATGGCCTCGGCCAGGGACGCTTTCTCCTGCGATGGATTGCGTGAACCGTATAGTTCGGACCCCTCGATAAAATTGGTCAAAGCCAGCAGCGACACGCCACTCTGCCCGGTAGGCTCATCCGCAAAACCAGCTTTCACGCGGAGATGGAAAGCCACCAGCGGTGAATTGGGCCGCTCAACTACAAAGAACTGCGCGCCGTTGGCCAGGCGGAATTCGGTCACCGCCTTGCTGAGGCCGGCAAACCGGTCATCGGCGCCAGGCAAGGCGCACGCCGTCCACACGAGTAAGACCGCTCTGAACGAGCGGAAAGGGATCATGTTACAAGTCTACTAGACGCCTGGACCTTACGACTCCCACGGGACACCCTTGAAGGTCGCTTCCCATTCCAGGCTTAGTTCGTCCAGGATTTCATCTATCGCTTGACGCCGCGCGGCGTCGAGTTGAGATTCGGGTCCCCCCACTGCTTGGCGAAGATTGTCGATCCGAGCACCGATTTTTGCGCGTCTCACGCGGAAGCGAATCAGTTCGGGACGATTTAGGCTCAACCGGCGAAGGGTGTATGAGCCCGCCTCGGTACGAGTGGACAGGAGGCCATTGCTTCCTTCGGAGAGGTCGTGCACAAATGGATCGCGCAGGCAGGGGTCTATGAACCCTTCCCCAGCAGCCTCGCGCTCCGTGCTCGGCCACGCCGAGCCCTTATGGGAATTGCATTGATTGCAGCAGTAATGGAGGTTTGGATAGTGGCAATCCAGTCTAGGAAACTTTGCTTTCGGCCTGAAGTGATCGACGCCAAACACGTCAACGCCACGCCTGTAGACCTCGGTAGTCTCGCAATACGCACATCGCCATTGAAAATCAACCCGCAAATGGGGCTTGTATTTCGTAGCCTGTGTTTGGATGGGTACGTCATCCCTACGAGTGAAAAATGCCATTAGGCGGTTTTGTAACGGGTGGTCTGCGGCGCCTGAATCGACGCTTCTAACCGGTCTAAGGCCACCTCGATCTTACCGGCCCGGCTTTCAAGGTAGCCGCGATCAAACTCGTCCGCCTCGACCGTCTCGATCTCCTCTAACTTATGTTCAATCGCGTCCAACTGGCTCTTCTCAAGAACCGAGAGTTCCCGGCTGAACATACTGTCGAGCAAAAGCTCTCGCCGGGCCAATAGCTCACTCTTGTCGACCGGGTCAGCGCGAAGGGCTTGCTTGAGTTGGCTCACAAACTCAGCGACGGTGGCGTAGGTTTCACCCGGCTGTTTCGCCATGGCTTTCTGAATCACGGCGCCAAGGGGACGGGGCTCCAGGATGGTCTCGCCGTTAAAGGGATGGCTTCCGCTCAGAAGCTCATAGCAGGAGACACCTAGTGCCCACACGTCGGAGGTCTCACCAACGGAACCGCTGAGGCCGAAATCGGCGAGCTTAGGGATTCGGCCAAAAATAAATCGCCACACAACTAGCCGGCATGCTAGCCTTGGGCATGGAACTGAATATCACTCCAGAATTGAAAGCGGTGTGGG
>JAYTKJ010000826.1:0-1945 GCA_043730365.1 Acidobacteriota bacterium
TCCAGATCATCCGGCTCTACGGCCTGCGCTTCAAAATCGAGTTCTCCTTCAAGCAGGCCGTTGAACTAACCCGCTACGCGGGAGCCGGCTTCGCCGGAAAATTCACCCGAAGAATCCCCGCTGAGCGTAGAATTTTGTTGTCCTGATTCATCCCGGCGGCGAGGCCTGTCGATGCTAAGAACGGCTGCTCACCAGCCTATCTCAGCTTGACAGGAGTCACCATGACCAATCTACGCAGACGCATGAATTGCTCCTTTAATTGCCCAATGGATAACCTGGCTCTCGACATCAGAGTTGCGCTACGCCGCTTGACTGCGCGGCCCACCTTTGCGGTCATCGCCATTCTGTCGCTGGGACTCGGTATCGGGGCCACTACGATCTTCTTTGGACTCCTCAATGCATCGCTGCTCAAACCACTGGCTGTGGATCGGCCCGAAGAGCTGGTGTCTCCTTCGGTGAAGGCCTGGTCGGCGCCGGTAGTCTCCTACCCCGGCTACTTGGACATTCGTGACCGCAGCGGCGTCTTTGCCGGGGTTGCCACGTACCGGATGGCGGCGATGGCGATGAGCCTGGGAGCGGGCCGTAACTCAAGGATCTGGGGCTATCTCGCCGGGGGCAACTTCTTTTCGATGCTCGGAGTCAAGGCGGCGATGGGCCGCACGCTGACGCCAGACGATGATCGGACGCCCCGCGGCCATCCGGTGGCGGTCTTGACGCATCTGGGCTGGCAACGGCGGTTGGGCGGGGCGGCTGACGCCGTGGGCCGCTCCGTGCGCATCAACGGAATGGACTACCGGATCGTGGGTGTGTTGCCGGCTGACTTTAACGGCATCGAGCGCTTCTTCGCGGCCGAGATCTATGTGCCGATGATGATGCAGCCGCAGATCGAACCGCACTCACCTTTCCTGGACACGCGCGAGACCAAGAATACGTTCATTGTGGCCCGGCTTAAGCCCGCGGTAACGCGGGAACAGTCTGAGCGACAGCTGAATGTCTATGCCGATGAACTGGCGCGCATCTACCCGCAGACGGAGGCCGGCATTCAATTCAATTTAGCCACGCCGGGTTGGGGAGGCGAATTTCTCCGCAGCGGCGTCATTGGTTTCACGGGAGCTCTGGTGGGTTTAGCCGTGTTGCTGGTCGTCGTGGTCTGCATCAATCTGGCTGGCTTGCTGATGGCACGCGCCGCTGAGCGGCGCCGTGAAACCGCGGTGCAACTCGCCATCGGTGCGGGCCGTGGGCAATTGGTTCGGTCCCTCATGGTAGAAAGCCTGATCATCGCCATCGCCGGCGGGCTGCTAGGTTTGTTGATCGTTCAATGGGGCGCGGATGCAATTTCGGGATTACAGCCGCCGGTGGACTTCTCCGTCAACACGGCCGTGGCGGTGGACTACCGTGTGGTGCTGTTCTTGGCCCTCCTCACTTTGTCCACTACTTTCCTCATGGGGCTACTACCCGCGCTGGACGCAACGCGCATCAACTTGATCTCGGCCCTGAAGGCTGACTCCGGATCGCGCGATCGCCGGTGGCCGCTGCGTGACATCCTCGTCGCCGCGCAAGTGGCGCTTTCTGTTCTGATGGTCGGCGCGGCCAGCCTGGTGCTGAATAGCCTCGCTAGCGCCATCGAATTGCGGCCTGGCTTCAACCCTCGCGGCGCCGCAGTGATCGGCTTTGACCTTGACCTGCAGAGCTACGACAAAGCGCGGGGCCGTGCTTTCCAGAAGGACCTGCTGGCGAAAATACACGCTGAGCCGGGTGTCGAGTCAGTGGGTTTTGGCAGCGCCCTTCCACTGGACCTCGACATCAGCAACAGCGACGTGAGCGATGCCGCTGAGCCGCCACCACCGCCTGCGGAGTCCAAACACGCGCAGGTGTATCGCATTTCGTCCGGCTTCCTTGCCGCTCTGCAGACGCGGTTGGTGGCCGGGCGGGATTTCAACGAGCG
>JAYTKJ010000827.1:0-8696 GCA_043730365.1 Acidobacteriota bacterium
AAGCCCTCCGCCAATCGAAAAGATCAACAACTGCACCGCGATCGTCCACCAGCCTAAGCTGCCCGGCAACGAATGGCCCCTGCCAGGGATCAGCGCCAGCAACGAGGTGAGGACCACGAGACCCAGCACGCCGAGCACAGTCTGCGCAATGCCCGTGGTGACGGCGGCGATGCCGATGGCGGGCACCAGCAGCATCACCGTATAGAGAACCTGCTTCCACAAGAGCGCCGGGACGAGTCCGTCCAGAGGATATCCTGCGCGCCACAGCACCAGCACGTCAGCCGTCAGCGTCGGCAAGTTGAGAAACAGGACTATGAAGAGCAGCTTGGCTCCGAGCAGTGAACTGCGGCGATAGGGGCGAGTAAGCCAGAATTGGCGGAGTCCGGGAATCGCATCTACGTGGAACAACGAAACGATGAGGAACCACCAGGCACCTAAGCACAGCGGCTGCAGCGTACCGCTTAAGCCGCTCAGTTGTTGCTCCCGACGGCTGACGGGCAGGACCAACCGATTGTCGCCGTTCAACCAGGCCAGTAGCGCCGTGACGAGCAGTGTTCCTGCGATCTCCCATCGCAGCCGCCGAATGTCTTTGATCAAGATGTGGATGGTCTGGTCCATTCGCTTGTCCTCTATACCGCGGTGCGGCGCGCGGCTCGCGCCATCGCCAGAAACATTGCGCGCAGTGGCAGGGCGCGGAAATCCACTCGACCGGCGCCGGGAATACGCTCGGCGATGCTGGCGGGCGATTGCCGGGGATCGAATGCCGTTTCGACGAATCGCAGCACCACGCCGGCCACCTGTGGATTCAGCCAGCCGGGTGGCCAAGGCGAGGGCAGCGTGGGCGGTTCGGTGAAAGTAATCTCAACCTCGCGCATGCGGGCAGCCAACGTGGAAAGCTCCTCGGCGAACGTCAGGCGCCCTTCTTCCATGAAACCGACGTGCGTGGCCATCGTTTCAATCTCGGTGAGATCGTGGGAGGAGATCAGGATCGTGGTCTCGGGCGCACGGTCAATCAGGCTCTCGACAAACTCATCGCGCACGAGCGGGTCCAGCCCGCCGAACGGCTCATCGAGCACGATCAACTTGGGACGGTAGGCGAGCGAAGAGACGAGGACGGCTTTCATTTTCATGCCGCGCGAAAGATGCTTGAGGCGGCGATCAAGCGGCAGCGCCAGTTGCCTCACCATCTCCGCGGCTAAAGCGTCGTCCCAATCCGGATAGAACGGCTTGCAATAGTTGAGCAACTCTCCCACTGTCATCCAGTCGAGTTGCTCCTGATCCTCGGCTACGTAAGCAATGCGGCGAAAGCCGTCGCCGGCAATCCGGCGGCAATTCATCCCCAGCACGTCCGCTTCACCGGAGGTGGGCTCAATGATGTTGAGCAGCATGCGGATGAGCGTGGACTTGCCTGCGCCGTTGGAGCCAATCAGCGCAAATACGCTGCCCTCAGGCACCTCCAGCGTGCAGCGGTCCACGGCCGTAACTTTCCCAAACCGCTTGGTCAGCTCCTGAGCGCGAATCGCGTGGGTCATCCCTTCCTCCCCATCCGGCGCCATTGCGAGTCCAGCGCCGCGCGGACTTCCTCTAGCGAAAGGCCCATTTTCCGGGCCTCCACTACCAATTCCTCAATCACACCGCCCAGCAAGGCGGCCCGCTCAGTGCCCGTCGCCTCCAGACGCTTCGCCACTACCGTGCCCTGCCCCGGCAGTACTTCGAGGATCCCCTCTTGCACCAGTTGCGCGACGACCTTATGCGCCGTGTTGGGATTAATTTTGAGTTCGCGGCTGAGTTCACGCACGGACGGAAACGTGTCGCCAGGGCGCATCTGCCCGGATACGAGCGCTTTCTTGGCCGCGTAGACCACTTGCTCGTAGAGCGGCGTGCCGGGCTGGAAAGTCAGCCGGAAGGGGATCACGTGTGTACTATGACAAATAGTACACTCAGCCGTCAAGAGTTTTTTTTGAACGGACGGGTATCACTTGCAAATTATCTGGCGCTAGACTTATCCGGTGAAGTCCCGACGAAAACCACTCGAATGCTGGCCTGTGAAAGAATGAAGTCATGAAGCGTCCCTTTGCCGCTAGCGTATGGCGAGAGGGCGACTGGTATGTCGCCCAGTGCCTTGAAATCGACGTTGCCAGTCAAGGCGAGACCGAAGAGGAAGCCCTAGGCGGTCTCAAAGAGGCCCTGGAGCTCTATTTCGAGCCGCCGACGGCAACGCGTCCGCCCGCACTGCGGACTATCGAGGTAGAGGTTGGCGCGGCTTAGTCCGCAGCCGTACCGCGAGGTAAAGCGTCGTCTTGAATCCGTAGGCTTTGTTGAGACCAGCCAAAAGGGAAGTCATGTCAAGTTCGTTCGGCGCACTGAGTCATTAGTCGACACCACAATCGTGCCGAAGAAGGCGGAGATATCTATTGGGACCCTGCGCAGCATTCTCAGTCAGGCGCACATTGATCTCGAACAATGGGAGATGCTCTGATCACTGACTGCGTGGCGTATCCGGCAAATGGTCCGAGGCAATGAAGAGTTCTTTGTCCAGTAACGAGTACGATCTGGTGCAGTTCTTCAGCAACCTTCCAACGCAGATGGATGAGGGAGATCCTTGGGAATACAACGATTCAGTCTACGAGGCGTCCGATTCGCGGATCCATGTTTCCTTCGCGGTTTAGCCGGCGGTGAGGTTAGAGTCGGCGTGAGAAGGGTCGCGAGAGTCGCTGGAGGTGGTCGTCGCACACACACACTCGGTCTGGCTCACCGTGAAGCCGCACGTCTTACTACGTCAGAGTGTTAGTTAGCGAGGATTCGAGATGATCGGTAACGACGGCGAAGGCATCCGTAGCGAGGCAACCGCCCTGAGCTTCGGGCTGTGTCTGGACGCGCACGCAAACGACCGGTTTCGCAACGAACGGGTACTCTCGGATTTGCCCGGGCATCAACGGTGCAACTGGATTGTGAAACGCCGGATCGCGGCAACCGATTTGCGCAACGAGGCCCGGGCCGGTCTGCTGCGCCAAACAGCGTGCAAGGTTCCACGCCAAATAAAATGCAAAGTGACAGGCGGGCGAGACTAGAAGAGTAGTTTCAAACCCAGCTGAAAGCGCCGGGGATTCTGCGCGCTGGCGATGCGCCCGAACGATGGCGATTCCACCGTCAAATCCGGCAAATCGAAGTTAGTACGGTTGGTCAGGTTGAAGCTCTCAACCCGGAACTGCAGGGACCGGTTCTCGCCGATACTGAAGTTTTTGATCACCGATGCATTCACTTGCACCAGACCCGGCCCATCGAGGATATTGCGCCCCGCGTTGCCGAAGTTGCCGCGCGCGGGAATCGCAAAGGCCTTGGTATCGAACCATTGCACGGGCCCGGGATTCGAAAGCTTGGCATTGCGGAGATAGTTGGGCCGGTCATTGTTGCCGAAGCCGAGCGACGAGCGGCCGGTGCCGCTGTTGTCGTTGTCCGGATGCAGCGCCACCGTGAAGGGACGCCCGGTCTGGAAGCTCCAGATGCCGAAGGTTTGCCAGCCTCCGAGCCAGCGCCCTTTGCCGAATGGCAGGTCATAGGCGTAGCTGAGGCTCAGCCGCTGGCGCACGTCAAAGTTCGAGCGTGCCCGTTCGAGCCGCACGTTGCGCGAATCCTGCGGGAAATTGGGATCTCCGGTACTGGCAAAGAAGCCGGACGCGTCGTCGATAGACTTGGACCACGAATAGGACGCCAACGCCGAGAGCCCATGCGAGAAGCGCTGCTGGAATCGCGCTTGCATCGCGTGGTAGTTCGAGTTCCCGCGAGACTCGAGCACGTTGATATCGCCAAACACCGGGTTGGGCCGCAGATTAAATTGCGCGGCGCTGGGGCCGGGCTGATTCAAGTCGCGCGCCGAAAGCAGCTTGGTGCCTTTCGACCCCACATAGCCGATCTCAAGGACACTCGACTGCCCCACCTGCTGCTGGACATTGAAGTTCCAGTGCTGCATGTAGCCGGTGCTCAGGTTGCGTTGAAACGCGGTGGCCGAGGGTGGATACGGCGCGGCGGCATTGGCGGGGAATGGATTGTGCAACAGGAGCGGCGCCTGCCCCGAGAAGAAGAAGAGCCGGAAATCAAAGTACGGCGCGCTGAAATAAAGGCCCTCGCCGGGCGCGAGCGGCGATTGATCGAAGTAGAATCCGTAGCCGCCGCGGAGCAGAGTTTTGGATGCGGCCTGGAAGGCGAAGCCGGCGCGTGGGGCGAAGTTATTGCGGTCCGGCGAGTAGCCCGAACGCGGAAAGCCGTTCTTGCCAACCGCCACCAGCGCGCCGCGCGATGGATCGTACAGATTGGCGCGATCGGTGGCGTCGACAGCCGGCGAGTTGTACTCATAGCGCAGCCCGAGATTGAGCGTCAGGCGGGGGGCCACGCGCCAGGCGTCATTGACGAATAAGTTGTAGCTGGCCGTCCTGAGCGCCTGCGGGTTATCTAGTTTGGCCAGCCCCGAAGCCGCCACGATTCCCTGGAGCAGTTCGGCCATCGCGCTGCCGGTGAAGCCGACGAACGAAATGAACCCGCGTGATTGCACGTCGCGGAACGCATCTTGCCCCAGATGGCGATAGTCAAAGCCGAAGCGCGTGAGATGACGCCCGCGCACCCACGTGGCCGTATCGAGGACCTGGATTGTTTTGGTCGTCCCGAATTGCGGATTGTTCGATTCATCGCCCAGCGACGAAAAGCCCGGCACCGAGATCGACGTCAACCCGTTGTCGCGCGGGTTCGACGGCGCGGGCAGCCCGAAGGCAGTATTGGTTCGCCCAGCGCGATTCTCCAGCAACACTTGACTCGATACGCGGGTGAAGGCAGTCCGAAACTCGTTGAGCAACACCGGCGAGAAGGCATGTGTCTCGGCCACCATGAAATTTTGCGCACGCCGGGGCACCTGATTTCCAAAGCCGGCGATGGCGGTGGCATTGCCGTTGCCGAACGGTTCGAAGAAATCGCGATTCCCAAAACTGTAGCGCACGGCGAGATCGTCGCGACTGGTCAGTTGATGATCCAGACGGCCGTCGAACTGGTCATTGCGGTCACGCAAGATCGGCGACGACACGTAGTTCTGCTGAGGTACGTTGCGGTTCGGCAGTGGGTAGAGGTTGGTGAGCGCGCCACCGATCGGGTGCAGGCGCTCACGGGGAATCCGGTTGCCGGGAAAGGGCTGCTGCGTGAACAGGTCAATCAGGAACGGTAGTCCAGATTGTGAAAAGTCTCCCGAACGTTCGGCGGCGGTCGGCACATTCGTCACGCGTGTGATGCCCTCACGGACCCGCCGGCCTTCGAAGTCCGCGAACACGAACGTCCGATTCCGCTTCACGGGCGCACCGATCGAGCCCCCAAACTGGTTACGCTGATCGCGCGGATCTCCGGCATCGGCGGGCGCGAAATAGTTACGGCCATCGAGGGCTGCGTTGCGGAAGAACTCGTAGGCCGTGCCATGCACCTGGTTGGAGCCGGACTTGAGGACGACGTTGATTTGCGCACCGCCGTTGCGACCGAACGAGGCATCGTAGGTGGACGTCACCACTTCGAATTCGCGAATCGCATCCACGGCGGCATTCACGCCGAAGGTGTTTAACTTAGGGTCGCCGTTGTAGACGCCGTCAAGCAGGAAGTTATTGCCGTCCTCGCGGGCGCCATTGACGCTTAAGGCAAAATCGCCGCGCGCCGACGAAGCCGAGCCTTGCGCGGCCGGTACCGCTCCCGGCACCAGCAACGACAGATCGAGAAAATTGCGGCCGTCGAGCGGCAGGCCCGTGATCAGCCGGTTGTCGATCGTCGCTCCCAGCGACGCGGAGTCCGGCTTGAGCAGACCGCGCACCGCAGTGACTTCGGTTACGTCTCGACGTTGGGGCGTCAGCACGGCGTCAATACGCACTTCCTGATTCACCAGAAGCTGCACGCGCTGATCGAAGGCCATCTGCCCGTTGGTGCTGATCGCCAGCCGGTACTCGGCGGCGGGCAACAGGGCAAACATGAACCCACCCTGGGCGGACGAAGTTGACGTGCGCTCGCTGCCCGTTTCAATCCGGGTCAGGACGATCCTGGCGCCCGGCTGGGGTTGTCCGCCCGGTGCGGTAACGACGCCGGAAATGATACCAGTCGTGGTCTGGGCCATCGCGGTGGCCAGGGAGAAAAGAAAAAAAGCGCTGAGCGACTGCTTCACGAAACCTCGCTTGAAGTGAGACGGACGGATAACCCATATGGTAACGTGTCCGAGGTTTCCGGCAAGGGGGCGGTTGTCTAGAGTTTCGTCTTTTTTCCGCCGCGATAGACGGCGACCACGCCCACGGGGTCCTGTTCGGGTTTCTCGTAGGTGGCCGGTCCGGCGACACGGGCGGCATCAAAGACAGTGATGTCTGCGATCAAGCCCGGGCTAAGGCGGCCGCGGTCCGTCAAACCGAGACGGGCAGCTGGTTTGGCGGTGATCTTGTGAATGGCCGTCTCGACGGGCATCCACTGGCGCTGCCGCGCGATCTCGCCCAGGAGGAACGGGAACGTGCCGTGCAGACGCGGGTGCGGCCGCCCTTTCACGTAGAAGCCGTCACTGATCACCGAACAAAGCGGATGGGTCAGCAACTCGCGCAGATTCTCTTCGCTCTGATTGAAGGAGACGATGTTGACCGCGCCTTCTTCTTCGACTATCAAATCTATCGCCGCTTCGACAGGATCCACACCACGCTTCTGCCCGATCTCTTCCAGGTGAAGGCCCACCAGCGGCTGATTGGCGGCGCTGGCCACCGAGGTAATAAAGACGTCGGACCAGCGTTGCGCCATTCCCGCAACGGCCTCGGCTGCGATGCGACGGCGGTCATCGCGCAGCCGTTCGAGCAGGCGAGCCGTGCCGCCCTCGAGCGTCCATTGCGGAAGAAGCTGGGTGAGCACGGTGCTGCCTGCCTGATAGGGGTAGATGTCGAACTCAACATCCATTCCTTCGCGGCGCGCCGTCTCGATCAGATCCAGCGCGCGGCGCTGCTTGTCCCAATTCACCTGGCCCACCGCCTGCAGATGCGAGATCTGCAAACGGCAACCGGTGGCGCGCGCCAGCGCCAGCTGCTCCTCGACGGCCTCAATCAAGCCGGACGAATAACTCCGCATGTGCGTGGCATAAAGCTTGCCGGTCCGGGCGACGGTGCGGCAGAGTTGAGCCAGTTCGTCAAACGGCGCACTAGAGCCCGGCGCGTACATCAAGCCGGTGGAGAGTCCGACGGCCCCGCCCGTCAAAGCCTCGGACAGAAGGCCATCGAGTTGATCGAGTTCGGGCCCGCTCAAGGCATCCTGACGCTGCCCGAACAGGGCCACCCGCAAACTGCCATGGCCAACCAGAGACTGCACGGTGACCAGGGTGGAATCGCGATCCACAGCCGCCAGGTACTCGCGGGCGCTGCCATACTTCCACCCTTCTCCGCCACGAAAAATGCCATTGGCAAATTCCCGCACGCCGTCAGAATGGCCGCCGCATGGGTACGGAGAGAATCCGCAGTTACCCACCACTTCGGTGGTGACTCCCTGCAGCGCTTTCTCCGGACGGTTCTCCAGAACCTGCAAGTCCGAGTGACTGTGCAGATCGATAAAACCGGGCGCTAGCGCCAAGCCCCGGCAATCGATGACCTCGGTCTCGGCCGGGTAACGCAGATCCGCCCCCACCGACACAATCCGGCCGTTCTCGATTAAGACGCTGCCCGGCACGGGCGCCGTGCCGGTGCCGTCAAATATCGTTCCCCCGGTGAATGCTACGAAGCTCATGTATCGGGTTATTGTATCTGAGTCACGCGGCGGCGAACCGGAGTATGCCGAGTGGATGACGAAGCTTACCGGCAGGAAGTGCTCCGGTGGTCTGCCGCGCTACGCGCAACTTGACGAACTTGGCCGTCCGAACGCCACCCACTTCGGCCGTCACCGGATAGTCGCCATCCGCCAGATCCGGCACTGTGACGTTGAATTGAAAGAGACCAGGGCTCACCAGTCCGGCAAACGCGACAGACGCCTGGTGATTGTGGATTTGAACGCGGATGGTGTTCGACGCGGTTGAAGCAGTCCCGAACCCGGTGCCGTAGAGAAGGATCATCTCGCCGGGCCGCGCCGCCACCGTCGTGACGCCGTCAAGAATTCCCGCCGGTCCGATATAGGCGCCGTCGGCGCGCACCGCGGCGGCGTTCTCGCCGGGAAACTGGAAGAAGCCGGGAGCAAAGCGCCGAAACTCCACGCTCACCGGATCGGAGGTGAGATTGGCGGTCGTGACGGTTACCTGCGCGGGACCGTCGGCGGTGGTCTCGGGAGCCAGCACATTGATCTGCGTGGGGCTGATGTAGTAAACCGGCGCGGGTTGGTTATTGATTCGCACGCTCACGCCGTCGAGCGACTCAGGCAGCTTGCCATTCACGATCTCGGATTCACGCCAAGTGCGCGTCGACGACGCCAGCCCAGCGCCATAGAGAGTAACCCAGGAACCGGAGGCGGCTCCGGCGCGGAGAGTCGCTCCGTGCGTCACGCCAGCCATCGACACCAAAGTGGGACGCGAGGCGGACGCGTTCTCGGCGGGAGTGAAGTTCATCACGATGTCCCAGTTGACGACCAGAGCACCGATCGGGGAATTGGCAATGGCGGCCCAAGGGCGGATCACCGAAGCGCGTTGCGCGGCGTTCGAAATCCCGCTCAACACGCTGTCGTTGCCGGTCTCG
>JAYTKJ010000828.1:0-22731 GCA_043730365.1 Acidobacteriota bacterium
TGCGCTCAGCGGACGGCACCATTTGCCTTTTCGATGCCGGCAGCGGACTGCGGGGCGCAGGGCAATCCCTGGTTCAGGAATTCGGCGCTAGCCTGCCCACCGCGAACGTCTTTCTGTCGCACTATCACTGGGACCATATTCAAGGGATTCCCTTCTTTGCGCCGATGTACGGGCAAAACAATCAAGTGGCTTTTCGCGCGGCCGGAGAGCTAGGCAAGGTTCGGACTTTATTGTGGGGGCAAATGGCGACGCCCTATTTCCCCGTGAACCTGGGTGACCTGGTGGCCCAGCATTCGTTTGAAGAACTGGACTCGGAACTGAAGATCGGTGACGTCACGATTCATCTTTTCGCCCTGAATCATCCGCAGGGTTCCTACGGCTATCGGGTGGAGTGCGACGGCCGCGTTTTTGTCTACGCGTGCGATCACGAGCACGGTGTCAAGGCCGCCGATATCCGCCTCCGCGATTTTGCCCAAGGCGCGGATCTGCTCATCTGCGATGCGCAGTATACGCCCGAAGAGTATCAGTCGCGGCGGGGCTGGGGTCACGGCACGTGGGTGGAGTCGACGTCGGTCGCACGGGATGCCGGCGTTGGGCAGTTGGTTCTTTTTCATCATGATCCGGATCACGACGACGCGAGCCTCCGCGCCATCGCCGCTCTTGCGCAGACCAGCTTTGAGAACACGGTCGTTGGTCGGGAAGGTTTCCTCGTTAACCTTTGAGCTTGCCAGCGCGTTATACTGACCGGTGTCGATCATGGCAAACGAGTGGGACCGTCAAATCATTCCGGCACTGTTCCAAACCGGTATCACCATTTCGCTCGGGGCTGCGTATCGGAGCATTGAAATGATGAAGGACCCGCAGAAGACGATCACCACCATGACTGGCGAGATGAAAGAGCTGTTGACTCTGCCGGAAGACTCCGGCGAAGGGATCGAGGCCAAGACCAAAGCGCTCGCCGGCGTGTGGATGGAAAAGGGAATGACTGCTATGGAGTCCTGTCGGAACGCCGGGAAAAAGTTCACCGGGGACGAGTAGCTTCTCTTCAGGATGCAGGTCCTTGTGCGCTCCAGCAGACTCGGATACCTGGGACGGATCAAAGATCTGGCAGCCGTGGCGGGCTGGGTTCTTTGGCAGGCGGCCTCGAGAAAAATCCGGCGGCAGCCCATCGACGGCCACATCCTGCTGCGACAGTCCTTGGAGCGTCTCACCGGGAGCTTCGTCAAATTTGGCCAGATCCTTTCACTGCAGATCGACACACTGCCACGGCAATATTGCGATGCGCTGTTGAGCCTTCTGGATCGGGTTGAGCCGGTGCCGGACCAGGAAGTCGAAATGCTCTTCGAGGAAGAGTTTAACGCTAAGCCGAGTCAGGTGTTCAAAGAGTTTCAATTCCCTTCGATCGCCGCTGCTTCCATCGGGCAAGTCCACCGCGGCCTTCTGCAGGACGGCACCCTGGTGGCTGTCAAAGTGCAGCGCCCCGGTATCCGGCGCAAGTTCGAGATCGACAACAATCTCCTTAACTGGGGCGTGCGCTTCATCGTCTTCTTCCGTCTCCGGCGCTTCTATTTCATGCGCGACCCCGTGCGTGAGCTAAAGACTTGGACTATTGACGAACTCGACTACACCCGCGAGGCCTCCCACTGTCAGTTGTTGGGAACCAATGCGGTGGGAAGCCTGACCGAGCGCGTCCCCAAGGTTTATTGGCATCTGACCACGGCCCGCGTGCTCACCATGGAATTCCTGCATGGCCCAAGTGTGGCCACCTATCTCCGAATGCTCGAAGAGAAGGATGAGGCGGGTCTACAAAAGTTGCGTGAGGAGGGCTTGGTCCCGGCAGTCTTCAGTGGTAACGTGATCTCGAATTTCCTGAGCGACGCCTTCCACCACGGGGTGTTCCATGCCGATCTCCACCCCGCCAATCTCCTGATCCTGCCGGGCAACGCCGTCGGTTATGTAGACTTCGGAATCGTCGCCAAGCTCACCGCCGAGGCACGCCGCAAGCAGATCGAATTGACGCTTGCATATTCCAGCGGGGATCCCAAGGCGATCTATGAGGGCTTCCTCAATATCTGCAAATTCGGTAGCGACGCCGATCTCGGCGGACTTCGTCGTCGCATCGAGCAGCTATCTTCGGAGTGGTATGAAGAGCATGCGGTTGGTGGACGCGTGCGGTTCCGTGTTTCGGTGACTCGCACGATGATGGACCTGCTCTCCGTTTGTCAGGACTATCACGTACTAGTCGACCGCGAGATGATCAAATACATTCGGGCCACGATCCTGGCCGACGGGCTGGTCTCACGTCTGGCTCCGGAAGTGGATCTGGCTGGGGTCTTGCGCGGCGTGGTTGAACAGTACCTGGCGTTCGAAGCCAAAGACCGCGTATTCTCGCGCGGCGGCGCAATGTCACTGCTCACCGATGCCGCGCTCTGGGCTTCCGCCGGCCCTGGCCCGCTCCTCCACGCCATGACGCAGTTTGAGCGCCGAACCTTTCGCATCAAAGCGACCGTGGATTCCACCCGGATCCAAAACGGCGGTCCAGCCCGTACCCGGGCAACGGCCGCCGCCGCGATCTGGATGGCCGTCGTCTTAACCGTGGGCCTCTCGGCGGGCCCCGAGGTTTGGAGGTCTAATACGATCTTCATTGGAATCGCATCCACGTTTGTGGTATTGTGGGGCGTCTGGGTGGTACAGTTAGTACGCCAACTGTTGACGGTTCGGTGAAATTCGACACATCGGGGAGGTACATAAATATGCAAGAGCTCGCAGTATCGATGATGAAATTTTCTGCCGCGATGACCATGTTCGGCATCCAGCAGGTCCAGAACGCCGTTGGCGCCATGACCGACACCCAAGGCGCCACCGACAAGTTCAAGCACGCTATGGATAGCGTGACAAGCGCGTTGTCGTCAGAATTGGACCAGTCCAACAAATCCGCTGCATCGAGCCTGAACAATCTCAGCGAGAAGTTGGTCCATCGCGCCGCCAGCGCCCTCGACATGCCGGCGATGGATCCGCGCAATGTGATGAAAGCCGCCGCCGATATCGTCAGGAAGACGACGGACTCGGTCACCGACATGGTCGAAAAGGCTGCCTCAACCACCCAAGCGGCCGTCATGCCGAAGTCATCCTCAGAGCCCACCTTGGCTGCCGATACTCTGAGCGTCAAAGTGGAAGCGTCGACCGCAAAAAAGTAGCGCCGTCGCGGTTAACTCGCCGACGGCCATGAAGGGCTTCGCGTCATGTTGGCTACCATTCAGCCGGTTCCGGCAGACCATTCGCTGTGGGCCTCACCGCCGCTACATCCTAGCCGGAACGCGCCTCGTGGTTCGGCGTCGCCATTCTGCGAGTTCCTGCGGGAGCAAGGTGGCATCCACCTCTGGTTCGGGGAATTTCTCAAATGGCGGTCTGACCTACTCCGCTCGCGGACGTTACTAGGCCTTCGATCGCTGCCCACTCCGTCATGGACAATTTCACGCGAGGATGCGGCAGCGATCGTTCGAGCCGACTTCGGCGGCCTATCTGCAACGGTCGCCGGTTCGCTTTCTGAGTCTCCTTGCTGGAACACCGGCTTCAATTGCGCCTACCGGGCCCGGGCCGACGATCGTGATCTTGTTCTCCAATTTACCCGTCCCCCGTTTCACGCAACTGAATTCGCCGCGCTGGAGCGATCTCTGGCCCATTGGGAAGATGTTGCGCTCGAGGGGCGTCTGGGAAAGATTGCCGTAGCCCAGTTCCGCGAGTGGACGCGTCTCGGGCTGGCGCCGGCAGCCGGACGCCGCCTGCTTGAGGCGGTGAGGGAGTATCCGGGTTCCGCGCTTACCGTCTTCCCCGAACCGATTGCTCACCTCTGCTCTGACCGTGTGCTAGCCTACGCGTGGCTCGACGGGCAATCTCTGGAAGAATTGGTGGCAGCCGGCCATGCTGAAGCTTTGCAAAAGCGTTTTGAAACGATGCTCGAGCAGTTTTGTCTCTTCTCCGTAGTGGATGCCGACGGTTTCGATAGTTGTCTGGTTCTCACGCCGGCGGGCCAAGTCGGCTTGCGGTTTCCCCCCAGGTTCATCGCGATCCCGGCGGTACATGTCCGGCGGATGCTGAAATATCTGTCCGCCGTGTTTGCCGGCAACGTCCCCGCTGGCGCTCATGCTCTGTTGAAACTGTCGGGCTCGGAGACGGCTGACGATGTGCGCATGCTTGACGCGCTGGCTTCGGTAGAGCCTGACCTGAAAGTGAATCTGCCGTTCCCGGTTTCGGCGGCGCTAATTGAAAACCAGTGGCGGGCTTTGGCGGTTTTGCAGCGGGCCAGGCCTCTGTTTTTGGATTGCTTGCATCGTAACTTAATCGCCGCCGGGTATGCCGCCGCAGCATGGCCGGCCGATGAAGATCTGCTGGAGCGGGCTTACTGGCCGGTCCTTGGCCGGTTGATCCGTTCGCGGATGGGCGATTTTCTGACGCCGAAGAGCGGTTCGGATTGGCTGCTTGGCTCTGGCCTCTTGATGGTGGAAGCGCTTCGGCAGATGAGTCGGCTCGCTGAGGATTTTCGCGACGACGACGTATCGCTTCGCGTCAATCTAGCCTCCAGTGGCGGGCCAGACGAGGGCCACCGTGCGGCGGATCGTTCGACGGCGCTGCTGATCCTGGGCGGGTTGCTTCTGGCGATCTTGCTCGTGACGTTGCGTTGGGGATTTGCTTTGTCTGAACCCTGGGCCGCCACAGCGGCAGCCTGCGGGGTCATGGCGGCTGTGGGTTTGTTCCTAGTGGTTTCGCATATCGAATAAAACATCGTGAAAGAAATACTACAAAAAGTCGACTTTTTCAACGGGCTGGACGACAAGCTCATCGCCCAAGTGGCGGACGCGGCGATCATGCGCCGCTACGGTAAGGACGAGACGATCGTCCATCAGGGCCAGACCGGGCTCGGGATGTACATCGTGGTGCGTGGCTCGGTGCGCGTCGTCCGCCAGCAGGGGGACGTTTCGAAAGAGGTGGCGCGGCTAGGGCCCGAGCAGGTCTTCGCCGAAATGTCGATCCTTGACGACAAGCCGCGTTCGGCCAATGTCATCACGGCCGAGGATAGCGAGTGCCTTTTGCTTACGCGCGACAGCTTCGTCAAGCTGATGAAGAAAAACCCGGAAATCCCCATGCGGGTAGCGCGCGTGCTCGCCGATCGCCTTCGGGATGCCAACGAAAAACTTGCCTCTGCCGCCCCGGTCGTTGCCGCCGCGCCGCCCCCGGCCCCTTCTCCTGCCGCGCTGGCCGGCAGCGCCGCCGCCGGTGTTCCCGTGATGGCTGCCGCTGGCGGAAATGGCGCCGGCGCCAAAGCCGGGATTCAGGACTCGTTGCTCTCTTTCTTTGAAAACCTCTACACCGTGAAGGCCTTCACCCGCTTTTCCGTAGCCGTGCTGGGTTGCCCGGTGGAAGCGGTGGCGGATAACATCCGCGAGCAGCTTCGTGTGGGCGAAGTGAAGGTCGTTTTCCTGCCCGCCGACGAACCAGTGGACATGCGGATTATCGCCGCCGAGTCCGGCCACTTCACGCTCAATCTCTTCACGCCCGGCTCGAACAAGCCCCGGCGCTGGGGCCCGTGTGCGATCAGTCCGTCTGACAACGTCCGCCTGTCGGCTCTTGAGGAGTCGGCTGAACTGCGGTCGGGAGGAGTTCGGCTTGGCCCTGTCACTATTTAGTCCGGAGAGTTCATCGACGACGATGGACTGTGAGCCGGCCCTCGTCTACGAAATTCTGACTGACTACAATTCCTACAAAGAGTGGATGCCGATGGTCGCGACCTCGCGTCTCTTGGCCGAAGAAGGCGATCTCGCCATTGCCGAACTGTCAGTCAGTTTAGGCGAAGGCGAAACCCTGGCGATCGAGTGCATTCACGACCGCAATCGCATGGTGCTCAGCCGGGCCATAGGCGGCTCATTGCCGGTGGATAAAATTCAGTGGGATATCGAGCCGGAGGGCACCGGGCGCTGCAAGGTCTCGGTGGCGATGCACCCCGAGGAAAGATGGCAAACCTTTCTACCCAGTCACCGGCGGTTTCTCAATCCGGATGCGTGCTTGGCCGCCTTGCGCCGGCAGACCAAGCTATTCGATGACGCCGCGCCCGACTCCGCCCCGGCGGCTGAAATGGTTTTCCAGCTTCGCGAAACACCCGATGGTTTGGTGGTCTGGTATCTGGGCAAGCAATACAAACTAACGCCGGTGGGGGATCCGCAAGCATGATCAAATCCGTGATCCACATTGAGTCCCCGCGCGATTTTGTCTTCTCGGTTTTCACCGAATACGCCAACTATCGCCTATGGCTGCCCAACTGCGAAAAATCCGACGTTGTCGGAACCAAGGGGAACTCGGCGGACCTCGACCTGATTGTTAATTCGATGAAGCGGATCAGCATGGTGTTGCGCTTCGAGGCCGTGCCGACGCAAGTCTTGAATTTCGAGATGGTCAAGGGCTCGGACATGAAGGGCTATTCGGGGTCCTACCGTCTGATGGACTCGGCCGACGGTCTCGGCACGGTCGTGATGGCCGAACTCGATATCGACGCCGGACCGATGGCGCCCAAATTCCTCGTGGACCGCATGGCGAAAAAAGCAGTGGAAGAGACGGGCGCGGCGTTGAAGCAGTACATCAAAGGTCTGCCACCTCCGCGGCCGAAAGCGGTTTCGGAGACTACAGCCAGGCCTGCCACCTCGGCTTCCAAGAGTGGGCCGGCCCGGCGAGCCAAGAAGATTGTTGAAATCGTGCGAGCCGCGGACGGCCACCGGATCTGGTATCTGGGGCAACCGTACGTTCCGGCTGAAGGCCCCCGTAAGGGCTAAGAAAAATAATAGGCCCAGCACCGAATAGCCTCGCTGTACGGGCCCGAACTGCGGTAGAATTTGTCTACTGGATCGCGTGGATCACCCACCGTCCTAATCGGAGAAAATCGAATGGCAAGACGGAACCAAGTCCTTTACGCCGTGGGACTACCTGTGGTGGCCGTGGTCGGAGCGATCATGGCGGTTGGGCAGGTTGATCGTTCGGGAATCAGCTTCTTCGACACCGGCAAGGAGATCGAAGACGAGCTGGGCAAATTTTCAAGCGAACTCACGGCTCGTAATTCCAAGTTCGATCTGCTTGACCCCGGTTATCGCGGAACGTCTCTGGGCCTCGCGTCGCTGACCCCGGCCCACGAGCGGGACGGTATCCGGCGGCTCCTGATGCGCTCGAATGGCTCGGCGGTAGACCGCTCAGCCGCGGCTGCCGAATGGACCCAATATCTCGCCGGGTTCGACGCAATCGAAGAGGTTATCCTCCACATTGATCGGATCGAGTCCTGGGGCAGTGGGGAAGATACTGTCACCACCGTTCGCTTCGAATTGCTGGGAACCCCGAAGGGTACGCGCGACGCTGTCGCCGATCGTGGACTGTTTCGTACCACTTTCCGTGCCTCGCCGTCAGGCCCGCGGCTGGTATCGGCCAGCCTGGTCGAAGGAGACCGCTACGTCAGTAGCAGCCCTCAATTCACAGACGTCGCCAGTGCGGCGGGAGTGGGTTTCACCAATCGCTACTATCCTCGTTTCATCAATGAGCCGCAAAAGTTCGGCATGATACGACACGGGCCGGGCGGCATCACCGTGGCCGACTACGACAACGACGGTTGGGATGATCTGCTTATTCCCGACGGCGTGGAGTCCAAGCTCTTCCACAATACCCGCGACGGCAAGTTTGAAGAAGTCACTGCCAAGGCGGGTTTGTCTGGGCTCGACGGCGTCAGCACCGCGGTCTTTGCCGACTATGATAACGACGGCCACAAAGATCTCTTCGTCAGCCGCACTTACCGCCACAATCAACTGTTCCACAACAACGGCGATGGTACGTTTGCCGACGTGACTGCTAAGTCCGGGATTGGCGAGGATTGCTGTTCGACCGTGGCTTCGTGGGGAGACTACAACAACGACGGGCTGCTAGACCTCTTTGTGGGCCGCTATCTCGATCCCCGCAAGGACATCCCCACCACCTTCTACGCTCGCAACGGCGAACCCGATCAGCTCTACCGCAACAATGGCAACGGCACCTTCACTAACGTGACCAAGGAAGCAGGCGTCGGGGAGCTGGGTCTCTGTCTCGGCAGCGTCTTTGGCGACTATGATGACGACGGCTTTCCGGACCTTTATGTTGTAAATGATTTCGGCCGCAAGACGCTCTACCACAACAACGCGAACGGAACGTTCTCGGATGTGACAGTTCACGCCGGCACGCTCGCCTACGGGGCGGGCATGAGCGCAACTTTTGGCGACTATGACAATGACCTCAAGGGTGACTTGTACTGCGCCAATATCCGCTCCGAGGCGGCATGGTACGCCTCGCCGCCTACCGTGAAGCGCTACATGATCAATAGCGTGCGTCAGAACGTCTGGGCCTCGGATATGCCGCTGTACTGGGAGATCTTCCGGCAATCCGGTACCGATTTTGTCGCCGTGTTCCAGCAGATGGCTTCCGGCAACACACTCATGCGGAACCGCGGCGACGGCACGTTTGAAGACACCACGGTTAAGGCCAACGCCAACCCGCCGGGCTGGTTCTGGGGCACCGTGCTGAGCGATTTCGACAACGACGGCTGGCAGGATATCTACGCCGCCAACGGCTGGGTTTATGGAGACCGCGGCACCGAGATTGAACTCGAGTTTCTCAACAATGTCGTCAGTAAGCAGGACGTCTACAAGACTGGTCTCTTCTTCGATCCCAAGTATTTCGGCCGCCGCTCCTGGCATGGCTGGGAGCGCAATCGACAACTGCGCAACAAGGGTGATGGCACGTTTGAGGAAGTGGGCCGGGCCGCCGGCAGCGACCTGATCAACAACAGCCGCGGCGTGGCGGTCGGTGACTTGTGGAACCGTGGCGTGCTGGACATCGCCGTCTCTGGTTCAGCCGACAAACACGCGCTCCTACGCAACGAACTGGCCGGCAAGCATAATTTTCTGCAGGTCGAACTTGTCGGAGTCAAGTCGAATCGCGACGCCGTCGGAGCCCGGATCATCATAAATGTCGCGGGTAAGAAACAGATGCGAGAAGTTGTGATTGGCGATAGCTACGGCTCCCAGAGTACGCTGCGCCAACATTTTGGTCTGGGGGAAGCGACGACCATCGACGAGATGACCGTGCGGTGGCCGCGTTCGAAGACCACGCAAACATTCACCCAGGTAGCCGCCAACCGCATTCTTCGCATTACCGAAGGGAAGGATGAGCTGGTCGAGCGAAAGTACGCCGCCGTGGTCAAGGAGGCGAGAAAATGAAACAACTCAGGTGGCTTGCCTCGGCCGCCGGAATCGCCCTGCTAGGGGCTACCCTCCCTGAACGCTGGTTCAGCGACGTTACCCAAAAATCTGGAGTGACTCACCGGCACACCAACCGGGCTTTCGACCATGAATACGCCCATATCATGGCCGGTTACACCGCGCTGGGAGCCGCCGTCGCCGTGGCCGATTTCGATGGGGATGGTTTCGACGACATGTTCCTAACGGACTCGTCGATTCAGGGCCGCAACCGGCTGTATCGCAACAACCGCAATTTTACTCTCACCGAGATCGGTGAGGCGGCCGGAGTTGCCCGCGGCAACGATGCGTCGAACGCGTCGGCCGATGCGCTTTGGTTCGATTATAACGGTGATGGCCGCCCAGACCTCTTCGTCGCCCGCTTCGGCCAGAGTCAACTCTTCGAGAATCTCGGCAACTCCCGTTTCAAGGAAGCCACCAAGAAGGCGGGCCTGGAATTCTACGCCAATTCTATTACCGCCGTGGCGTTTGATTTCGACCGTGACGGTGACCTTGACCTGTTCGTTGGCAACTACTTTCAGCCTGTCAATCTTTTCAAGCCCAACACGCCCCGATTCTTTCCCGAGAGCTTCGAGACTGCCAGCAATGGCGGCGGCGTGACGCTCTTCGTCAATCAGGGCAATGGAACGTTTGTCGACGGCACCGTCAAGGCCGGCCTCAAGCAAAGTGGCTGGACGCTCGACCTCGGCCACGCCGATGCCGACAACGACGGCGATGACGACCTTTACGTGGCAGCCGATTTCGGTACCGATCGATTCTTCCGCAACAACAATGACGGTACGTTCTCCGACATCACCGAGAGCGCGATTGGCATCGACACCAAGAAGGGCATGAACGTCGATTGGGCCGACTACGACAACGATGGCTTGCTCGACATCTACGTCACCAACATTACCGACGACTACATGCGCGAAGGGAATTTCCTCTGGCGCAATACCGGCAAGCTGACGTTCTCGGATGTCTCGCGAGAGACCGGCACGTACAACACCGGGTGGGGTTGGGGCGCCAAGTTTTTCGATTTCGACAATGACTCCTGGCTTGACCTCTATGTGATGAATGGCTGGGTCTCGGCCGGCAAAGAGAGCTACGTGCCTGACGTGTTCGCCATGGTCACCACGCCCAATATCGATTTGGCCGATGCCCGCAGCTGGCCGCCCATGGGAACCAAGAGTTTGAGCGGCTACCAGCGCAAACGGCTCTTTCACAATGAGCGAGGACAGATCTTCAAGGATGTTGCGCCGCGGCACGGCCTCGATTCGGACAAAGATGGGCGCGGGATAGCCATCGCGGACTTCGATAATGATGGACGCCTCGATGTGGTGACGGCTAATGCCAACAGCGAGCCGTTTGTCTATCGCAACGAGACCCCGTCAGCCAATAAATGGATCCAGTTCGCTCTCTTGGGAACAGGCAAGAACAAGGCGGCCATCGGAGCCCAGGTACGCCTCCAAGCCGGTGGCAAGACCTACCTGAGTATGGTGTCCGGTGGCAACAGTTTCGCCGGGCAGTCTAGCGCACGAGTGCATTTCGGACTGGGTCAGGTAGATGCGGTGGAGCAATTGGAAGTGCGCTGGCCCGGCGGTAGGCGCGAAGTGTTCAAGGGATTGCCAGTCGGAAAGTTGAACAAGATTGTGGAAGGAAGCGGAGCAAAGGCCCAATGATTTGGATGCGGACGACTACTCTGTTGATCGCTGGCGCTGTAGCGGCTCTCGCCGCCACGCCGGAGGCCAGTTATGAAACCGCCAAGCGCGCGTGGTCAAGCAAAGACTATCAGACCGCATATGAGCATTTTGAGGCAGCCCTGACTGCCGACCCCGACAGCATTCAATACGGCAGCGATTACCGCCAAGCGGTGATAGAGAACGCCAAGAAGACGCATCCCAAAGAGGGTGCGCCGGCCGACTTTGATCGCTTGCTTAAATTTTTCGAGACCCTGACGGCGGCCCATCCTAAAGCCGCCAACGCCTGGCTTAACTACGGCTTTTCCTATGTGGACAAGATCGCCGCGTCCGGTTCGATCACGCAAGTCCTGCTTGCCAACAGCGCGCTCGGCCTCTTCACAAAATCCATCGAAGCCAAACCCAGCTGGATTGCCCTCTATACACGCGGCAACAGCTATTTGTTCTGGCCTAAAATTTTCAATCGCGCGCAGTTGGGGGTCAATGACCTCGAAGCGGCGTACAAGATGCAGCAAGGTCAGCCGCTCAAGAGTTACTACGTCCGTGTCTACATTTCGCTCGGTGACGGTTACTGGAAAACCGACAACCTCGAAAAGGCGCGTGCGCTTTGGCAGGAAGGGGTCAAGCGGTTCCCCGACAGCAAGCCTCTCAAGGACCGGCTGGCGCGCGAGGGCGAGGAATTGAAGACATACATCGACGAGGTGCTGGATCCCAACAAACGTGTGGATACGGACCTGCGCGAGATCTGGTCGAAATAGTTATGCAGTATTCGCCCCGGCTATTGCTTCCGCTGGCGCTGCTGCCGCTCGCCTTGATTGCCTCGGAAGCCCGGATTCGCTTCGCTGAGATCGGGGAAAAAGCAGGCTTGAGGGTGCAGCATCATACGCGGAAGTACTCTGGCAAACACGCAGACGTCTTGGGCATGTTCACCTCCGGCGGCGCTTCGGCGGCGGTGGGCGATTTCAATAACGACGGCCTGGACGATGTGTTTGTCACCAACTCCGACAACGGCAAGCCCAACTTTCTGTACCGCAACAATGGCAACATGACGTTCACCGAAGTCGGGGTAGCCGCTGGGGTTTCCGGCGGCAACGATGCCCGCTCCATCGTGGCCGACGCCCTCTGGTTTGACTATGACAACGACGGCTGGCAGGATCTGCTGGTGGCACGCTTTGGTACGCCGATCCTCTACCACAACGAGAAGAGCGGCAAATTCCGGGACGTCACGGCCTCGTCGGGCTTTAACAAGTTCGGTAATACCATCGCGGTGATGGCGGTCGACTATGACGGTGATGGACTGCTTGATGTCATGTTGGGCAACTACTTCAAGCCGCTCAACTTGATTGACCTGCCCGATCCGCACGTCCTTCCGAACGATCTGGACAACGCGATCAACGGCGGCGGTGTGACCTTCTGGCGCAACACCGGAAAAGGCTCATTCGTCGAGGTCACCGAGAAAACCGGCTTCGCCAAGCACACCGGTTGGACCCTCGATCTCGGCCACGCCGATTTCAACAACGATGGACTCCAGGACATCTATCTGGCCTGTGACTATGGCACCGATCGTATTTTCTTCAACAAGGGCGACGGCACCTTTGAGGACGTCACCGAAAAGTCGATCGGCTTTGACACCCGCAAAGGCATGAATGTCGACGTGGCCGACTACGATAACGATGGCTGGCTGGACATTTACGTAACCAACATCACCGACGAGTACATGAAGGAGTGCAACATGTTGTGGCACAACAACCATGACGGCACCTTCACCGACGTCTCCAAGGAAACCAACACCTGCGCGACACTTTGGGGCTGGGCGGCCAAATTTGGCGACTTCGACAACGACGGCTGGGCTGACTTGTTTGTGGTCAACGGTCTTCGCTCGGCCAGCAAAGAGAACTACATTCCGGTGCTGCTGGAGATGATGATCAAGCCCGGCATCGATTTCACCGACGTTCGCCTCTGGCCCAACATCGGCAACATGACGTGGAGCGGATATCAGAAGAAGAAGATGTTCCACAACCTAGGTGGCCAAACCTTTAAAGAGATCTCCGCCGAAGCCGGTGTCGACAATGAAATGGACGGACGAGGCATCGGCATGGCTGACTTCGACAACGATGGCCTCCTCGACCTTTACCAGGTGAACGCGGATCAAATGGCGTTACTCTATAAAGGCGCAACCACCGGTGGCGGCAATTGGGTTCAGCTCTCGCTCCAGGGCGCGACCCCAGGCTCCAATCGCGACGCCATCGGGTCACGCGTCAAGATCACAGCCGGCGGGCTCACCCAAATCCAGGAACTGAATGGCGGCAACGGCTATGCCGGGCAAAGCAGCAAGCGTCTCCACTTCGGCATTGGCAAAGCCGCCAAGGTGGACGCGATCGAAATTCGCTGGCCCGACGGCCGCGTGGAAAAGCCCGCGCCGCCTGCCGTAAACAAGGCGACCCGCATCCTGCAAGGGAGGGCCACCGCCAAGTGAGCCGGAGGAATTACGCCGTTGCGCTGGCAACGTTGATTGGCGGAGTGCTGGCGAACCAAGCCGCCGAAACCATTGGCTCGCCGTCCGTTGCCGAGCGGCTTGACCGGCATCGCAACCTCGCCAAAGCCTTTTATGAGAATCCCACCACCCAGTTGCTGGCAGTGGAGGAGTTCAAGAAAGCACTGGAACTGGCTCCGGGCTCAGCGCGGGAAGAGCTGAACTATGGTTTGGCGCTGCTGCGCGCTGGCAAGACTGAAGACGGAGTTGCACAACTTCTCAAGGCGCAAAAGACCGATCCGAAGATTCCGCATACCTGGTTCAATCTGGGGATCGTGTTCAAGAAAGAATCCCAGTACGACAAGGCTGTTGAGCAATTAGAGCGGATGGCGAAGCTCGTGCCGGGTGAAGCTGTCACTCACTACAATCTGGGAGTGCTCTACAAGCTGGCGGGCCGGGCTCCTGAGGCTTTGCGCGAGTTTGAAACTACGGCCCGGCTGAATGCGAATCTGGCCGGGCCGCGATTCCAGTTATTCAACGCTTATAAGACCGCTGGCCGTGCCGAAGACGCCGCACGCGAGGAGAAGCTCTTCTACGCGCTGAAGAAGCAGAAGGCCGGCGCCGCGATTCCAGAAGATCTCGAGTGGAGTTTCTATTCCGAGATTCTTGACGTGATCGAACCGGGCAAATCCGCGGCCGATGCACCGCTCGGCCCGGTAAAGTTCACGTCTCGCAAGCTGGGCGCGGGGTTCACCGGCATGGCTGCGGCGGATCTCGACGGCGATGGACGCGCGGATCTCATCGCTTGGGGCCCCTTGGGCGTGCAAGTGCTTCACGGGCCGAAGATGGCCAGCCCCGAGACCAAGGACATCGTCTACGTTGCGCCCGCCGATTTTGATAACGATGGGCTCGCCGATCTCTGCGTGCTGACTGCCCACGGCGTTTTTCTGCTGGCCAACCGCAAAGACAAATTTGAGTTGATCGCCGCACCGGCCTTGCCGAAGGAGCAATACCGCTCGGCGGTCTGGGTTGACTTCGATCATGACTACGATCTCGATCTGATCCTCTTGGGCGCCCACTCTATTCTCCTCCGCAACAATGGCAAGGCGGGATTCAGTGACGAGACCGCCGCATTTCCCTTCGTCAAGGGCCTTGGCAACGCGGGCGTAGTCTTTGACGTGATCCCGGATACCGATGGGTTCGACATCGCCGTCGCCTATGAGGACCGGCCCGGTGTGCTCTATCGCGACAATATGGCCGGGCACTACGAAGCGGTGGAATTGCCGGCGGTCAAAGCGGGCACCAAACATCTGTCGGCTCGAGACTTCAATAGTGATGGCGCCACCGACCTTGCCGCGGGAGCTCAGTTACTCGTCAACACGGACGGGAAGTTTGAGGCGGCGGGGGCTGCGTCCGACGTTGCCATCGCTTTCGTGGACCTGGACAATCGTGGTCTGGCCGATCTGGTGGGCGCGGGCGTCGTCATGCGCAATCTCGGCGCGGGCCGCTTCGTCAGGGCGGGCCAGCCGTTATCATCTGTGTTGGCGTTAGTGGCTGGAGATTTTGACGCCGACGGGCATGAAGATTTAGCGGCGGTCACCGAGTCCGGCGAAGCACAAATCTGGCGCAATGACGCCGCTGGTCCGCAGACGTGGCTGCGAGCGCGGCTCACCGGCGTCAAAAACATGAAGCTCGCGCTGGGAGCCGAAGTTGAGGTCAAGGCAGGGCCGCTGTATCAAAAGCAAACCTATCTGGGCGTGCCGCTTCACTTCGGCTTGCGCAATGCGACCGAAGTAGAAACGGTGCGGATCACCTGGGCCAATGGCCTGATCCAGAACGAACTACGAAAGCCGGCGGGCAGGGAACTCGCGGCGAAGGAAGCGCCCCGGCTGTCCGGGTCGTGTCCAATGATTTTCACTTGGAACGGTAGCGGCTTCGAGTTCGTTTCCGATGTGCTCGCCGTAGCGCCGTTGGGAGCGGCGGCCGGGGATGGCGTCTACTTCCCGGTGGACCACGATGAGTATGTCCCACTGCCTGCCCGCGCCCTCAAGCCGCGCGGTGGGCGCTACCATGTGCGCGTCACCGAGGAGCTTCGCGAAGTTTCCTATCTCGACAAAATCGAGCTCGTAGCCATCGATCACGCCGCCGGCGAAGAGCTTTACACCAATGAGAAGTTCAAGTCGCCGCCCTTCCCCAAATTCCGCCTTTTCGGCGTCCGCCACCGCATCGCGCCCGTCTCAGCTCGTGACCATCGAGGCGCTGATGTGCTGGCCAAGGTGTTGCGGCGCGACGCCACGTATGCCGATACCTTTGAACGGAACTCGGCCGGAGTCGCCGAACGTCATTCGCTTGAGCTCGATTTCGGCAAAGCCGCCGCACCGGATAACCGCGCGCTGCTCGTGCTCAGCGGTTGGGTGGATTGGGCTGACGGCAGCACCTTCCGCGCCGTCTCGCAGGAAAAGAGTGAAGGCCTGGAGATGCCCGTCGTCCAAGTGTTGGATCGGGACGGCCACTGGCAGACGGTCGTAAAAGATATGGGTATTCCCGCCGGCAAGCCAAAGTCCATCGTGGTGGATCTCACTGGCAAGTTCCTCTCGCCGTCACGCCGTGTGAGGATCTTGACGGACCTGTGCGTTTACTGGGATGAGATTTTCCTCAGTGAAGACGTGGCAGCGCCTCAGACAACAATTACCCGGCTCGGGCCGGATGCGGCGAAGCTGTCGTACCGCGGCTTCTCCCAAGTCGTAGTGCATCTGGAACGTAAGCAGCCCGAGCGTTTCAACTACGGAATCCCCCAGCCTGCCAGCGCGTGGAATCCCACGCCCGGCATGTACACACGCTTTGGAGACGTGGAGCCCCTGCTCGGCCGGGTTGACGATCAGATGGTAATCATGGGAGCAGGCGACGAGCTTGCTCTTGAATTTAGTGCGGACCGGTTGCCCAAGTTGGCGCCAGGCCGTTCGCGCGATTTTCTGCTGTTTGTGGACGGTTGGGCCAAGGATGGGGACGCCAATACCGCGTTTGCCCGCACCGTGGAGCCTTTGCCTTTCCATGCGATGAGCCGTTATCCGTACCCGGCTTCGGAAAAGTTTCCCGAGGACGAGGCTCATCTCCGCTACCGGCGGACTTACAATACCAGGCCGGCCCTGCACTTACTGTCGAAGCTGCGGGCTGGACGACAAAGGATGGAGTAACCAAAATGGAGACCTTTTCTGAAGACGTCGTGCGAGGAGAAATCCGCAAGCTGGTGGCGGAAGTCACGGAGCGCGATCTGGACGAAATCGGCGATGCTGCTTCGTTTCGCCGCGAACTGGGCATCGATTCGCTGACCGCCCTGGAGATCATGTTCGCGGTGGACAAGAAGTTCAAGCTGTCGATTCCAGATGACGAATACGAGCAACTGAAGAATCTGAACGATACAGTTGCGTTGGTGATGAAGCATCTGGGCCAGGCCCAGGAAGCCGGCGGCTCAACGGCGGCGGTATGAAGCGGGTGGTGGTCACCGGCCTCGGCGTCGTCTCGCCGGTCGGGATCGGTGTCGAGCGCTTTTGGAAGGCGCTGCTCGCCGGTGAATCGGGGATCGCGCCCGTCGAGTCATACGACACCTCGATGTACCCGGTTCATCTGGGCGGCGAGGTGCGCGGCTTCGATCCGGTGCCAGCCGTGCGTCGGCTCTCGCCTGACAAGATGGGACGCGCGTCCCAGTTCGCTATCGCGGCCGCGCGTGAGGCGATCGCCGATGCCGGCCTCGATCTGCACGCGCTCGATCGTTCGAGGATCGGTGTCTCGATGGGAACCACCTCCGGTGAGCCTCATATGGTTGAGCGCTACAACGACGCGCGCAAGACTTCTACTCAGCCGGCGCCTTGCTTGTTCAGCGGCTATCCGTGTCATGTAATTCCTTCCAACGTTGCGGCCGAGTTTGAGCTGGGCGGCGTGACGCTGATGATTCCTACCGCCTGCGCGGCCGGCAACTATGCGATCGGCTACGCCTTTGATCTGGTGCGCACCGGTCGGGCTAGCCTGATGCTGGCGGGCGGGTCCGACGCCTTCTCGCGCATTCCCTATACCGGGTTCGCTAAACTGGGCGCAATTGCCCCTGAGCGCTGCCAGCCGTTCGACAAGAATCGCAAGGGCATGGTTCCCGGAGAAGGCGCCGCCATGCTGGTGCTGCAGCCGTTGGATAGTGTGCGCCCCGGAACCAGAATATATGCCGAGATACTTGGCTACGGTGTGAGTTGCGACGCCCATCACATGACGGCTGCTCATCCCGATGGCGACGGCGCTATGAGGGCGATGGCGATGGCGATGAAGGGCGCGGGCGTCGGGATCGACGACATTGACTACATCTCCGCTCATGGCACCGGCACCAAAGCTAATGATCGTATTGAATCGATCGCCTTGCACTCGATGTTCGGCGCGCGGGCGACCAAGGTTCCGATGAGCTCAATCAAGTCCATGCTCGGCCACACCATGGGCGCGGCCAGTGCCATCGAGGCGGCCGCTTGCTCGCTGGCGGTCCAAACCGGCTGGGTGCCTCCTACCATTAATTTTGAAGAGCCGGATCCGGAATGCGAAGTAGACTGTGTGCCGAACCGTCCGCGCAAGATTGATCCGCGTGTGGTGTTGAACAACGCGTATGCCTTCGGCGGCAACAACGCCTCACTGTGCGTGCGGCGATATGAAGGATAGCGGCGAATGAGCAGCGGCAGAGTCGTATATACCAGCGCCGGCGTCATCACCTCGATTGGGGCGGGTGTCGAAGCGTTTGAAGAGGCGCTTTATGCCGGCAAGTCGGGTCACGCCGTCAGTGCCCGCCTGAACGGGGCTGCGGCGGCGGAGATTGTCGATTTCACTCCCGTGCCTTGGTTGGGCAACAAAGGCATCCGTGTACTCGATCGCGCGGCGCGCCTGCTTTGTGTGGCCGCGCAGATGACGCTGACCGCGGCCGGCCAGACCGTCGATCCGGCCGGTGAAGGTGATCCGGAGGCGGGCTTGGTCTGCGGCACCATGTTCGGCGGCGTCCATAGCATCGCCACGTTTGACTACACCGGCACCACTGAGGGCCTTGCCAACGTCAACCCAGCCGATTTTCCGAACACCGTAATCAACTCGCCTACCGGACACGCGGGGATCAAGTTCAAATTGCGCGGTGTGAATTCCACTATTTGCGCCGGCTTTGCCTCCGGACTCCAGGCCATTGGCTACGCGGCCGACTTCGTGCGGTTCGGCCGGGTCAAGCACGTTCTGGCAGGAGGGCTCGAAGAGCTGTGTGAGGAGTCGTCTCTCGGCTTCCTGGGTCTGGGGCTGGCTTCGCCGGACGGCATCGCGCGCCCGTTTGGACGTGATCGAAATGGTACCGTGCCCGGGGAAGGCGCCGCGTTGTGGATGCTCGAATCGCCAGAATCCGCGCGCGAGGGCGGTCGAGAGCCGCTAGGCGAGATTCATGGTTTCGGCGCCGCGCACGATGCCGGGAGCGTGCACGGTCTGCATGCCAGTGGCGCCGGTGCGGCAGCGGCCATGCGTGAGGCGATCACCAGCGCCGGCTTGACGCCCGCTGATGTGTCCTGTATTTTCGCTTCCGCCAACGGGAGCCGCCTTGGCGACGAGATCGAAGCCCGCGCGATCGCCGCCGTGTTCGGGCCAGGAGGCGCGCCACCTGTTTGCGCTCCCAAAGCGGCTTGGGGCGAGGCGATGGGTGCGTCTGGCGCGCTGGCGGCGATAGCGGCCGGCGTTGCCTTAAGGCGACAGTTGTTGCCGCCCACAGCGGGTTTCGAAGCAACTTTGACGGACCTTCCGCTGTCGGCGCAGCCGCAGCCGATCTCCGGTGGCCACGCGCTGATTAATTCAGTTGGTTGCGATGGAATGAACGTTTCTCTGCTGATCAGTCTATGGCGCGAGTAATGACCGAAGAATTCGGATTGGAGCATCTGCTCCCCCGTCTCAAGGACGGAGGGTACGATGCCGAGCGTGTTACTCGCCGCCGCGCTTGGCTGGAGAAGCGCACGGGCGCCGCCTTGGCCAACACCGGCGCGCTTTCTTTTGACCCCGAGATTCTTCGCGGCAACATTGAAAATCTGATCGGTGTGGCGCAAGTGCCCGTCGGGATAGCAGGCCCAGTGCTCATTCACGGCCAGCACGCCCAGGGTCTGTTCTACGTCCCCATGGCCACCACCGAAGGCGCCCTCATCCGCAGCTATGAGCGTGGCATGATGGCCCTCACCAGGGCGGGCGGCGTACAGACGGCCGTGCTCGGCGACGAGAATCAAACCGCTCCAACGTTCTTTTTTCCAGACGTTGAATCAGCCGCGGCGTTTGAGCCATGGGTCATCGCGAATTTCCCGGCCATGCAGGCTGCTGCCGCCACCACGACGCGGCATGGACGACTGAAGAACGTGCGCTGCTATCAAATGGGCCGCCAGGTGATCGTTAACTTCGGTTTTGCCACTGGCGATGCGCAGGGCATGAACATGATTGTGAAGGCCACTGACGCGGTGTGCAGTTGGATTCGCGACAGCTATGAGCCCGGCTGCACGTATTTCCTGTTCAGCGGCATGTGCTCAGAAAAGCGAGCCAGCGGCTTTGTCATCTCGCGAGGCAAGGGCAAGCGGGTTACGGCGGGCGCGTTTCTCACCCATGCCATTTTGAAATCGTATTTGCACGTGACGGCGGACCAGATGTTCCGCATCTGGCAATCCACCGTGATGGGGCATCTGCAAGCCGGTGCGCTCGGCTACACCGCCCATGCGGCCAACGGCCTCGCTGCCATCTTTATTGCTACCGGACAGGATGTGGCCAACGTCGCCAACTCGGCCCCGGCCTTCACTTGCTTTGAACCGCACCCCGACGGCTTGTATGTGAGTACGACCCTGCCGGCGCTGACCGTTGCCACCGTCGGCGGGGGCACCGCTTTGCCAACGCAGCGCGAAGCGCTCTCCATCATGGACTGCACCGGAACCGGCAAGGCAAAGAAGCTGGCCGAGATTGTAGCGGCAGCGGTTCTGGGTGGCGAGATATCCATGGCTGGCGCGATCGCTTCGCACGAGTTCGTCGCGGCGCACGAGCACTACGGGAGGAACCGGCCGGAATGAACGGGCGCGGGCAGAGCCACGTTGTGTTTGGCCGCGAGTACCCCGCGCGGTACGACGCCATCGTCATCGGCGCCGGCATCGGCGGCCTCATCTGCGCCAATTTGCTCGCTCGTGAAAATCTGAAGGTGCTACTGCTGGAGCGCCATTCAGTGCTGGGAGGCTTCTGTTCAAGCTTCCGCCGGCGCGGATTTCTCTTCGACGCCGCCACGCACTTTTATCCGTTGCTCGGCAACCCCACCACCTTGACCGGGAAACTTCTGGCCGATCTGGAAGTGCCTACGCAATGGGTGAAGATGGACCCGGTTGACCAGTTCCATTTTCCAGGCCTGCCCACGTTTGCCGTACCTCCCGAACTTCAGCCTTTCATGGAGCGCCTCAAGGAATGGTTTCCCGAGGAGGCCGCCCACGTGGATGCCTACTTCAATGAACTGCGGCAAGCCTGCATGTACGGGCTGCTCTACTATTTCAAGGGTGTCCGGAGTGACCATGCCATCCGGTTTGAGCGCTTCACCGTCACCGAAAAACTGGACCAGCATTTTCGCGACCCACGTCTGAAGTCTATCCTGATGGGCGATACGCCGCACTGGGGTTCCTTGCCGAACCGCACCTCGTATCTCTTTGACGCGATGCTCCGGCTCTCCTATTTTCTTGGTAACTACTATCCGAAAGGCAGTTCGCAGGCGTTTGCCGACGACCTCGGCCGCGGCCTGCAAGCGCGCGGCGGGAAGGTGCTCAAGTGCGCGGCTGTCGAAAAAATTCATATCGAAGGCGGCAAGCCCACCGGCGTGCGCATTCGCACGATGTCCAATCGTGAGCCATCGTACTATGAGTTTCAGGCGCCGGTGATTGTCTCCAACGCCGACGCAATCCACACCTATCGCGATCTCATTGGCGAGCAACACTGCGGCCGTTGGATGCTTGACGCCGTGCAGGCGATGAAGCCGAGCCTGGCTTGCTTCCTCATGCACATCGGCTTGAAGGGCATGGATCCGGCCAAGCTGGCGGCAGCCGAAGGCTACTACTGGACCGAGTTCGATCCGCGTGACGCCATCCGCAACGTCTTCAAAATATTTATTCCGACCCACTACGACCCGGCCATCGCGCCCCCGGGCTGCCAGATCATCATCACTCAGAAACTGGTGCCAGTGAAAATTGAGGAAGTGACGGACTGGGCAGCCCACAAAGCTTCCGTGGAAAATGCGGTGATGTCTAAGTTGCGCCAGCTTTTCCCCGACATTGACTCCCACATCGTCGTTCGGCTGGGTGCATCCGCCCAAACTTCCTATCGCTACACGATGAACACGCAAGGCGCTATGCTCGGCTGGGAAATGACGCCAGACCAGCTTGGCGCGGGACGGCTCCCGCAATCGACCCCGATCGACAACCTTTATATGGTGGGCCATTGGACGCAGCCGGGCGGCGGCATCACTCCGGTGATTGTGTCCGCCCAGATGGCGGCTAAAATGGTGTTGACTGGACGAAACAGTCACCAGGATTTGGCCGAACAGTATTTCTCGTTCCGCTCACAGGGCTTGGCGGAGAAGCCCGAGGCGGTGCGGCAATGACACCACAAGAACGCCAACGCGTCCTCGACGGCGCACTCGAACTGTGCGGGCGTCAGGCTCTGCGCGAGATCAGTCTCGATCAACTCGCGCGCACCGCCGGCGTCTCGTCGCTCGACATTGTTCGTACCTTCCAATCTAAAGAGAACATTCTCAAGGCCGTACTGGAGCGCGAACTCGAGTTGATGGCCGCCGCCGCGCACGATCCGGAGCTGCGCATGCCCGGCGAAACGTTGCGCGACGAGTTGATGGTGCTGGCGCGTGTAATCCTCGACGAGTACCGCCGCCGCTTGCCTTTGCTCGGACGGCTGCTGACCGAGGCGATGAACGACCCTGAAGTGGGCGCGGTCTTCTACCGGACTTTCATCGTACAAGGCCGCCAGTTGTTCACGGGCTTTTTGAACTCGCGCGCGCGACTGGGCGAGTTGCGTGCTGACGTTGATGTGGAAGCGGCTGCGGCGATGTTTCTCTCGTCGCTGACCGGCGCGCTGCTGATGGTAGAGTTGTTCGGCGGCAAACATGTGGAGAGCCTGGACGATCTGCGTTATGTCGCCCACACGGCGGACATCTTTCTGCAAGGAGTGGGACGGCCATGAATGTTTCACTGCA
>JAYTKJ010000829.1:0-8551 GCA_043730365.1 Acidobacteriota bacterium
GCTTCTGTGACACTCACGATGTGACAACGCCGCGTGAACTTCTGTAGCGTGAGCATGGCTGCGCGCTCCTGTTGAGCCGTGATCCTTCCCGAGAGCCGAGCGCGAATCACCGCTCGGCTGGTTTCGGCCACCGTGAGAGCGCCGCGCGCGCCCACGTAAACGATGGCGCCGCGAGCGGAAGTGACCCGCTGCCCCTGGGCACGAATTGAGGCTTTGGCCGCCGTATCGCCCTCAAGCACGGCCGCGACTAACGCGCTTGATTCTATGTAGCGCTTGGGAAGGACACCCTCGGCCACTGTCGAGGAACTGCCGGGCCGCCGCGTACGGCGAGACGGAACGGACTTACGCTTCGCCACGGTCGTAGTCAATCAGGGCGGCTGCCGTTCCCGGAGGGAGACGAATCTCCGGGCAGTCTTCCAGCGGGTCGCCGGCCTCGACAGGCGGGGTGATCACGCCAGAAGCAATGAGCTGGTCGAACTGGCTGGTCCGGCCTTGCGGGTCCGCAGCCGGCGGAACAAGCTCCGCTACAACCCGCCCGTGAGCAGTTACGACGACCCGCTCCCCCGCTTCGATTCGCGGGATGTATCGGCTGAGGTTGTCCTTCAATTCACGTATTATAGCCACAGAGCAAAACGGCGTGGAGTTTGGCGGATGCAAATTGGCGACAGGCCGGAACCGCAGGTTCGCGTCGCGGAGGGAAGGCGGTACTCGCCGCGCCTTGACTCCGGCGCGCCGTGCGAGTATAAATAAGTATGCACTCACTTATTAATAGCGCGAGCTACGATTTCGGATACGCCCGCGAGTGGACCCATGGTCATCTCTTGCCCGCCGCACTCTTCGCCGCCATCTTCCTGCTGGCTTGGCGCCGCCGCTGGCCGCGTTGGATCGCCACCATTATGGCAGCCGGGGCGGCCTGGGCCATCGCGGGTTTTTTAATCGTCCAAGTAGCGCTCATGCCCAATACCCCGCTCTCGCTTCCCACTCCGCGCTTCCTCGCCTCTGGCGCGCCAGCCACCGTTCTCGATGTTGGCGCCGGCTCAGGCCGGGCCACGTTGATGGTGCTTCTCGCACGCGCGAACTCCCGCGTCACCGCATTGGACATGTTCGCCCAAGGCTATGGCATCGAAGGGAACACGCCGGACCGGCTCATGGCGAACGCCCGCGCCGCCGGAGCCGCCGAGCGCCTCACGATTCAAACCGGCGACGCCCGCCAAATGCCGCTCCCCAGCAACTCGTTCGATGGCGCAGTAAGTTCCTACGTAATAGACCATCTGGGCCGCGATGGCGCGAAACGCGCCCTGGCCGAAATCCACCGTGTGCTGCGCCCACAAGGAGAGTTTCTATTGATGGTGATCAACCGGGACCGCTGGATCGCGTTCGCCTATCCGTTCCTCCACGGCCACGGCTACTTTGGTCAACTGCCAGCTCGCACCTACTGGATCAATGGGCTGACAGCCGCCGGCTTCGAGATCGCAGAAGACGGCACTGTCCCCGGCACCCTCTACGTCCTTGCCCGAAAGAAGGGAGAATGAAATTCAGTGGCTCGCCCGAGAACGATCGCCGAAGAGGACCTTCTCGCGGCAGCGCGCGCGGTGTTCGTAGAAAAAGGCTTTGCGGCATCGACGAAAGCGATCGCCTCCCGCGCTGGCGTCTCTGAGGCACTGCTCTTCCAGCGTTACCGCACCAAGGCCGATCTGTTCTTCGCCGCCATGGTGCCCCCGCCGATGCACTTGGATGAGTCGATGCAAATCCCCGCCAAGGGAACTGACCGCCAAGCCGCGCTCGGCCGACTGGGTTGGGCCATGCTTGAATACTTTCGCTCCGCCGTGCCCGTGCTGCTGCCGTTGATGTCGCATCCGGACTTTGACTTTGAAAGCTTCGCGCAGAATCATCCGGACTCGGCCATGGTTGCCATGCGTCGCAATCTGGTGCATTTCTTCATGGCCAACCACGCGCCGGATCCACAGGCCGCCGCCCTGCTCCTCATTGCCTCGACGCAAAGTCTGGCGATGTTTGAGCGCCTCGGCGCGCATGGAGGGCGCTTCCCGGACGCCATGGTTCAGCGCATGATCGATTCACTTTGGCGAGCAGTGCGGCCCGAGCGCGGCTAGCCGGGGGCAACAGCCTACGTGACGCGGCGAGCGCGTTTGCCCGGCACACTGACCGCCTGATGGCTGCCCTCCAGCAGTCCGGCGATCTCGTCCCAATCGATCGGCCCGGCGTGCACCTTCAGAGAGACCCAGCCCTGCTTGCCGATGTAGGGCGTCAAATAGAAGCGCGGATCGGCCAGGAAGACGGCTTGCACATCGAGGCCCACCTTCACGCATAACGACAACTCCCCACGGTACTCTTCCAGTACCGCGAAGATGCGTTTGCCATCGGTGAAGGCCGGATGTCCGTGCGTCAGGACTTCCTGGGATCCGGGGAGGGCGAGGCTGAGCGCCCTCATCCGCTTCAAGAACGCCGCGGCCGTTATGGCAGGCACGGCGCGTAGCTGCGCACGGCGCGGACCGCCCCCTCGGGAATCTGGAAGGTAAACTCCAGCTCGCGGGGCACGCCGTTGAAATTCGGGCTGGCGTGACGGATCTGATACTGTGCCTGAATGATCGTAGCCAGACGTCCGAACAATGCGCTGTAGTTGTTGGGGTCGTCCTCAGCGAAGAACTGGCCGCCGGTATCCCGAGCCAGCGTGCGGAGGAAGCCGGTCAGCGCCGGATCCGACTTGCCTTTTCCGATCGCCACCGTGTAGTAGGTCACCCCGGTTGAGCGCGCCGTGCCCAACGCCGAACTGAGGTCGCGAGTCACGCCCGAGAGATTGTCCAGCGCCGTGATCACCACCACGATCTTGCGATAGCCTAACTGCAGTTTTGTCGATTGACCGGTGCTGCTTACCGAGTCGTACAGCGCGTTGCCCGGCGGGACGGGTCGCAAGCTGTCGAGGACGTTTAAGGCACGTTCAGTGTCTTGGGTGAAGTCCAGTTGCAGGCGGTTCGCGTCTTCCAGGTGTGTGATGGCGATACGATCCTGACCACCGAGGGTCTGGATCAATTGGCGCCCTGCGGTCTTCAGCCTGAATTGCTCGGTCTCCGTCTCGAGGCCATTCATGCCGAACAGCAGATGCATGGCGACCGGCGTTTCAGTACTGGCCTGCGTGATGGTGCAATCGGCCACCACCTGACCGCCTTCCCTACAAGTAAGGCGTTCACGGTTGAGGTTCCGCACCGGCAGACCGCCGCTGTCCAGCACGGTGACGAAGGAAGATACAGCCGGGCAGAAGCGCAAGTCAAGCTGGTTGATCAAGCCCAGCGGTTGCCCGGATGTAGCGACCGCACGGATGACCAGCGGCGCTTCGTTCGACGGCCCGCCGGCGGGTGGAGGATTGCGCACCGTGATGCGCACCGTGCCGCCGTCGGTGATATCGAGCGCGTCTACAAAGGCAATCAACTGCCCCGGATTATTGAAGAAGGTGGAGCGGGCGCGGCCGTTAACTTCCACCACCGAGCCCTTGATGAAACCCGTACCATTCACCACCAGATTGAAGGCCGCTCCGCCGGCTTCAATGGTATTGGGCGACAGGCTGGTGATGACGGGCACCGGATTGTTGGGCGGCGGTTGCACCACGGCGTTGGCCAGCAGCGGTACGTTTAAGATCGGGTCCACCGGATCGTCGGTGGCGATGCGCAGGTTGGAGCTGATGGATCCGGAAGTGGTGGGCGTGAAGCTCACCGTGAGCACACGCGTCTCACCGGGGTCGAGCTCAAAGCCGAAGTTGGGCCGGATCGTGAACACCGGCAGTCCGGTATCAAAAGCCCGCACGGTCAGCAATGACGTGCCGGAATTGGCGATCGTGATCGGCAACTCGCGGGTCTGGCCAATCAGAACATCGCCGAACTCGACGCGAATGGGAGACACCGCTACCTGAGGGTCCCGATTCTGGCCACCTTCAAGGCGGAGGAACGAACCAGCCGGCGACGACTGCAGCCCGAAGCGCACGCTGATCGGCAGGTTGCCATTGCGCGCCATCGAGGGAATCTGAAGGTTCAACTGATACACGCCAGCCAGGCCGGGCGTGACGCCGGCGTACAGAATGCTAGCGGCTTCCAGCGGTCGGCCATCGAAGCTGACGTTAGGCTGCTCGGTGGTACGGGCGATGACGGTGGGTAGTTCGCCTGTCCCTACGAAGGGATTAGTGGGCCCGAAGCCCGTGCCGTAAATGCTGATCACCTGACCTGGACGCACCACGCTCAGCGGCTGGCCGGTTTGCGCGTCCACAACCGCGACAAAGTTACGGCCACCGGGATTGATCGCGGAGTAAAAAAATTCCGGAGACGTGGCGCGGATCTCGACGTCCTGAAAGTCACTCTTCAGTTCGGTAACGCGCCCGCAGTCGCTCAACACCTGCACCGGTAGCACGCCCGTTCGCATTAGTTCCGGCACGATGAAGTTGACTTGGGTGTCGGTGATGGCCAGGATGCGGGCGGCCACACCATCGACCGTGACGCAGGTACCGCCCAGGTTAGTCGGCACTTTACCTGCCACAAAGTTGGAAGAGTCGGCCTGCGCGTTCGTGCCGGGCGCCGCCAAGCGGCTGCCATAGATAGTGGCAATCGTGTTGGTTGATAGCACGCGCAGCGGCGGGTTGCTATTGCCCGCGCCGACAATGCCGCCCGCGCTGATTTCCGGCAACGGCGGACCGACGCGCAGAGAAGTCAACTCGAAGCGCACTGGCGGAAGGCCGGCAACCGTGGCCGTAATGGTGGCGGGTCCCGGGCGATCGCCCAACGTCACGGTAACGGTGGCTCGGCCTTGCCCGTCGGTGAGCGCGGTGTTGGCCGAGGCACGTGCGTTGGTGGCGGTGAAGCTGACAGTTTGGTTGGCGATGGGCACCCTGAAGTCATCACGCAGTTCCACGATGAGCGGAGCCTTGAGTACGGTGCCTTGATCACCCGTCTGTTTGTCGCCGGAGATGATCACCAGTTGCGCCGCGTCGCTGCGCCGGTCGCCAATGCGCGCGATGAAAGCTGTATTGGTTCCGAAGCCGGTGGTGCGCTGCAGAGCGTTCGCCGTGAGCGGGAAGCCGGACGACTGAGTGTAACCAGCCACGTATAGATTGCCGTTCGCATCCCTGGTGATGCCGTTGCCCTCGTCATTGCGCGGACCGCCCAGGTAGGTAGCCCAGGTAATCTTGTTGCCATTCCCATTCACGTAGGCGACAAAGGCGTCATAGGGCTCGCCCGTCACGCCGCCGCCGATGTTGGCCTGGATGGCGTCACTGGTGGTGGGCATATTGGTGGAACTGGTGGTGCCAATGACGTAGGCGTTGCCGGCATCGTCACCAACCACCCCATTCAACCGGTCGTCTCCATTGCCACCCAGAAAAGTTGAGTAAACTAACTGGCCGTTGGCGTTGATCTTACTGAGAAATCCGTCGCGAGCGATCGGCTGGCCGCCGTTGAGAAAATTTTGATACGCGTTGGCCGTGGTGGGAAATCGGGAGCTAGTGGTGTCGCCCACCAGATAGACGTTGGTGCCACCCGGTTCGATGTAGATGGCATTGACGGTGTCCAGCCCTTCGCCGCCGAGGAATGTGGAAAAGAGAATCTTCTTGCCGTCCGATTGGACCTTGGTGAAGAAGACGTCGGACTGCCCGCCATGCGTATCTTGAATCGCGTTGGCAGTGAGAGGAAAGTCCCGCAGGGTGGTGATACCTGCCACATAGATGGTGCCCACCCTATCGACCGCAATGGCGCGGCCGGCTTCGGTGCCGACGATGAACGAATCCGAATCGCCGCCCAGGAGCGTGGAAAATACGTAGCTGCTACCGGTCGGGTTCAACTTGGTGACGAAGGCATCGTCATACCCTTTTCGTAAGGTTTGCAGCATGTCGGTTCCGGTGACCGGATAGTCCGCCGAAGCGGTCTGTCCGGTGAGAATTGCGTTGCCATTGGCATCCACGGCGATCGCGTTTACGCTGTCGACGCCCTGTCCGCCGATGCGCGTGGAGTAGACAAGGTTGGAACCGGTGGAGCCGAGTTTGAAGACGAAGCCGTCACCGTCATTGCCCGCTCCCACTCCGCGTTCGCGCACCACGCCCGTGGTGGTGGGGAAGTTGGCCGAGCGCGTAGACCCAGCCACGAAGGCGCTGCCGAAGCGGTCCACTACCATCGAGATCCCAAACTCTTCGTCGGCTCCTCCCACTTGCGTGGCGAAAAGCACCGTGGTGCCCGTCGGGTTCAGCTTGACGACAAACACATCCGAACCACCCACCAGCCGATTCTGATAGGCGCCGGGCGTGCGCGGGAAATCAGGTGAAGAGGACAAGCCGGCCACGTAGATATTCCCTTGCGGATCCAGCGCGATGGCCGACGCGCTCTCGCGGATCTGTCCGCCGAAGAAGGTGGCGAATTGGAGCACGGGATCGATCACCAACGGCAGGGTCTGGTCGTAAGCTCCCACCGCAAAGCCGATCCGGTTGCCGCTGAGGAGGCGATAGCCGCCGGAAACTTCATGCCGCTGTCCTTGGCTCTCCTGATAAAGCACGGGACGCTTTTGCCGGACCTGCCCGCCGGCCGTCGCCAGAATCAAATCGCCCGAGGCGTCGTCGATACTGGCCGGAGTGGCGCCTTCGAGAGAAAAAGCTATGCGGTCCGGCCGCGCTGCAGGTTTAACGATGAAGTCATACTCGAGTTGGCGCTTGTTGCCATAGTAAATCAGATCGATGCCCGGATAGACCGCGGCAAAGCGCAGCCGCTCATAGTTGGGAATGTTGGTCCGCCATTGCGCGCGATCGGCGCCGCCGAAATAGCTGGACACGGCCTCCAGGCGCGACTCGCCGATTCCGCGGGCCATCGGGTTTGATCCTTCAAGCCGTAGGAGGACTTGCTGTCCACCTGTGTGGAACCGGGCCGTATCGGCCGTGATGGCCATCGAGTAACCCGGGCCGCGCGATACGAATTGTATCGCTTGGTCGGTCTGGCCTTGATTGGCTTCAAACCGAAGAGGAAGTTCACCGAAGGCGGCGGCGCGCGCGCCTAGGGGGAGGAGAGCTAATAAAACAAAACAAGCCGTTTTTGTCATGGACGCACCGTATTAATAGTACTACTGAAAACAAGGGAAGTGGGAAGCGGGTTGCGCGACGTTGACTTGTGGAGTTAACTATAGTTAAACTCAAACCAGAGCGCATGAGTACTGCTCCCAGCTCGCTACCGTCTCTGCCGGAAGTACACGCCTCCGTCTCAACGGCCACACCTTCGTTCTGGCGCAGGCTCTATGCTTTTTCCGGACCGGCATATCTGGTGAGCGTCGGGTACATGGACCCGGGCAACTGGGCCACTGACCTCGAGGGTGGCGCGCGCTTCGGCTATCAACTGCTCTGGGTGCTGGTGTTGTCAAACCTCATGGCGGTGTTGCTGCAAACCCTGTCGGCGCGTCTCGGCATCGTGGCAGGACGCGATCTGGCGCAGGCCTGCCGTGAAGCGTACCCCAAGCCGGTGAGCTATGCTTTGTGGGTTTTATGCGAAGTGGCCATCGCTGCTTGCGATCTGGCCGAAGTGTTGGGCGCAGCCATCGGACTCAACTTGTTGTTCGGCATTCCGCTGCTGGTGGGCGTGTTGATTACGGCTGCCGACACACTACTCGTGCTTTGGTTCAGCCGGTTCGGAATTCGCCTCATTGAAGCGCTGGTGCTGGGACTGGTGGGCACCATCGGCATTTGCTTCCTCATCGAAATTCTGTTGGCGCGTCCGGACTTTGGCGCGATGGCGCGCGGACTGGTACCACGCATCAACGGGGAAAGTCTGTATGTGGCCATCGGCATTCTGGGCGCGACAGTGATGCCTCACAATCTCTATCTGCACGGCGCGCTGGTGCAAACTCGGCGGATCGGGCACTCGATTGAAAACAAGCGGGAGGCGTGCCGCTACAATTTGTTCGATTCGGTGATCGCCCTCAATGGCGCGTTGCTGGTGAACGCGGCCATCCTGGTGCTCTCCGCCTCCACATTTTTCTCCCGTGGTATCGCGGTGAATGAGATTCAGAAGGCGCATGAGTTGCTTTCGCCTCTCTTGGGAGCCTCCTTCGCCAGCGCCCTGTTTGCCATCGCGCTGCTGGCCAGCGGTCAGAGTTCGACGCTCACCGGCACCATGGCCGGGCAAATCGTAATGGAAGGCTTTCTCAACTTCCGCATGCAGCCGTGGCTGCGGCGGTTGATTACGCGCATGGTGGCCATCGTGCCGGCGGCGTTGACCGTCTGGCTCAGCGGTGAGCATGGCACCTACAAACTGCTGATCCTCAGTCAAGTGATGTTGAGCATGCAGTTGCCCTTCGCCGTGATACCGCTGATTCAGTTCACTTCGTCACGCGACAAGATGGGCGAGTTCGCCAATCCTAATTGGGTGCGAGTGCTCGCATGGGCCGCGGCGGCCGTCATTGTGAGTCTAAACGTGTGGCTAGTGATCAGGACCTTCGGCGAATGGCTGGTATTGACGGGCCCGTGGCTGTGGTTGCTGCTCGGGCCGCTGAGCCTGGCGATGGCCGGTCTCTTGTTCTACGT
>JAYTKJ010000830.1:0-1573 GCA_043730365.1 Acidobacteriota bacterium
GAAATCGAGAACCTTGATGTAGCCGTCAGCCCGGACCATGATGTTCTCGGGCTTGATATCGCGATGCACGACATTGGCGGCGTGCGAAGCGGCCAGCGCTTGGGCGAGTTGCTCACCGATCTGCAAAACTCGCGACACGGGCTGGGGTGCGCCGCACAAGCTGCGAAGCTCTTCCCCGCTCACCAGTTCCATGACGATGGCTACGCACGGAGAACGGATCACCTCGAAGACCGTGACGATGTTGGGATGATTCAGGGCGGAAGCGGCTTTGGCCTCGCGCGTGGAGTGCTCGGCCCCGGCCGCATCTTCCTGCCGGAGGAACTTCAAGGCCACCGGCCGGTCCAACTCTAAATCCCGGGCCGCAAAAGCCTCGCCACTCCCGCCACGGCCGAGAGTTCCGAGTATTTGGTAGCGGCCAATCGGCGATCCTGGCCGAATAGGCGACTCTCCGGCCAGGTAGGATTCAGATGGCGGTGGCGGGCTCGCGTTGCTATCGTCCAGGAGCGCGAGTACTTGGCCGGCCACCTCGTCATTGGCTCCGGCGGACTGGAGAAAGGCAGGGCGGCGCTCAACGGGCAAAGTGAGGGCGGCCTTGTAGATCTCCCATACTCGTTGCCATCCTTGCGCTGTCATGAGGGACGCCACCTCGAGGGCCTGCCTCCTGAATGACGTTCACCAATTCTAACCTAAGCAAGTCCTTGATGCGATGGGACAGATGTCCCGGGTTCTGGCCAAGCGGAACCTGGCGAGCGGGCTTCAACTGTAAAAAGGCCGGCTCCGTTTCCGGAACCGGCCTGGGCCTGGCGCCCGATTGCTCAGAGTTGTCGCGGCCGGCTCATTGACCGGCGATGCTCCTCGGAGGCGTGCCAGTGATGGTGACCACGTTCTTACTGCTTGGCTGAGCGGTACAGGTGATGGCCGCCAGGCTGAAGTTGGGCGGACAACTCTTGAAAGAGGCGCTGGTCACCATCAGCGGGAACTGCATGGTTGATCCGCCCTCCATATCGGCCTGACCCCAGACGGCCGGACCAGTCGACCGCGGCCAGCAACTGGTGCCGTCGTCCCGCCAGCCGTTGGGGCAGATTTTGCCCTGGATGCCAGGGGAGGTGAGTTCGTAGCCCACCGCAGTGTCGTAGCAGAGTCCGGCATACAGGGCTTGGCCGGTCTGGCAACCCTTATCCCATGGGCGCTTGCTGGTAGTGACGCCCGCGCCGGTGAGGATCTCGCCGAATTCGGAGAGAGTCATCAGCATCGGCATTCACCGGTTTCACTTCGCCCGCGCTGGTGACCTCGATCTTCTTGCTCAAATCGTTGGCCCACACCCAGGCTCCGGCCACCGAGGTGAGGTTGATCGACTCGTCGGCGGTCTCGCTGATTCCGCACTTGGTGGCGGCGCCCACGTTGGCGATCACGGGGATGGGCTACGGAATGCTGTCGAAATCCGTCGTGTAGATGCGAATCTCGCTGTCTAACTCGGCGTTGGGCGCATTCACATTGACGGTAATGGAACAGCTTTGACCGGCGCGCAGCGTTTTGCCCACCCCGGCGCCTCCGGTACTTCTTCGAGAAATTT
>JAYTKJ010000831.1:0-7364 GCA_043730365.1 Acidobacteriota bacterium
GCGGGCCGCCCGGTCAGTCAGGTTTCTCAACTCACGCCGGCACGCTGGGCGGCTGGGCGCTCGAAGCCGTAATCACCAGGGGTTCGTCGGACGTTTACGCTAGAGAAGGCCCGATCCATCATATTCGGGTTCTGGTCGTAGAATGAGCATAGGCGCTCACTAGTAAAACCATCGATAGCCTCCGCCTGATGCTGTGGCCAGACCTCCTGTTCAATTTCGCAGCGGAGGTTGTCCCTATACTCTTCCTGCCCATATTCCCATTCGTCCATTGACATAACGAGAATTGTACGCCACGGTGATCTCGCCTGAATTCAATCGAGACCCTCGGCGGTGAACCCCCACCGGCTCCGGCGTAGAGCACGGATAGCCGCTACGCGGTTCGCTGGGCCGCTTCCCGCGAAGCCAGCACCGCGAGGCTTCCTCAAAGCGGCATCGCTGCCGGCTCTGGCATCTGATGCGGGCGTTACCCGGCGCGCCGCGGCAACGGCGGGAGATCATGGATGGTTTGGAGGCCGGAGTGCCGAGGCGTTGGTGGTGACCGAGCCGCCGGTGCTGGTGCCACGGAATGGCGCCTATAAGAAATTGCTGGCGTCGTCGTCGCCAGCCACCAATCGATAGCCCACGCCCGGTTCGGTGCGGAGGAACTGGGGGCGGGCGGGGTCCGCTTCAAGCTTTCTGCGGAGTTGTCCCATATAGACGCGGAGATACTGCGCCTGCTCCACGTGATTGGGCCCCCACACTTCGTTAAGAAGCTGGCGTTGGGTGACGACGCGGCCGGCATGACGAATCATGGTTTGGAGCAGTTTGAACTCAATGGGCGTGAGGTGGGTACCCACGCTGTTGACCCTGACGACGCGCTTTTCGAGATCGACTTCAATGGGGCCGATACGAAAGACGGCGGCGCCGGCGGGCCGCGCGTTCCGGCGCAAGGCGGCGCGCATGCGGGCAAGCAGTTCACCGACGGCGAAGGGCTTGGCGACGTAGTCATCGGCTCCGGCGTCGAGGGCGGCTATTTTGTCGCGCTCCAGGCCGCGGGCTGAGAGCACGAGAATCGGGACCTGGCTCCAGGCGCGAATGCGGGCGATCACCGTGAGGCCGTCACCATCTGGCAGGCCAAGATCGAGGAGCACGATGTCGGGCTGGCGCGCCGCGGCTTGCGCGACGCCTTCTTCGGCGGTGAGGGCTTCGAACAACTTGTAGTTACCGGCCTCGAGGGAGTGGCGCAGGAAACGGCGAATCTGCGCGTCGTCTTCAATGAGCAGGACTTCGGCGGGCAGGCCGGCCGGTGCATCCTGGCCGCTCAAGCGTCTTCCTCCTCGGGCTTGGGTATGGCCATGGGCGGGGCGGGCAGGGTGAAACGGATGGTGGCGCCACCGCCGGGGCGGTTGAGGACGGAAATCTCGCCGCGGTGGGCGCGTACGATCGCCTGGGCGATCGCGAGCCCGAGGCCGACCCCGCGAGCGCCGTCCGTGCGGCCGCGATAGAACTTCTCAAACAGGCGGTTGACGTCTCGATCGCCAAACCCCGGGCCGCGGTCTCGAACCTCCACCACCACCGAGCCGGGCGCGGCCTCAGCGGCGATCTCGATCTCGCAGCCGGGCGGGGTGTATTTGGCCGCGTTCTCCAGTAAATTCGTCATGAGCTGTTCTATCAGTACATCATCCACCTTGACGAGGGGGAGCGTGGCGGGAAGCGAGGTCTTGACCACGTGATGAGCGAGCGGCTTGGCCAGCCGGCGCAACGTGGCTCCGGCGATCTCTTCGATGGAATGCCAGTCACGGCGAAGCTCGATGGCGCCGGATTCCAGCCGGGTCATCTCGAGGAGGTTGTTGACGAGGCGCCCGAGGCGTTCGGCCTCGTCGGCAATACTCTCGAGCAGCTCACGCCGCGTTTCGGGCAGGAGCCGGTCACCCTGATCCAGCAGACTGGTGGCGGCGCCGGTGATGGAGGCCAGCGGCGTGCGCAAGTCATGCGAGACGGCGCTCAATAGCGAACTGCGCATTTCTTCGGTGCGCATGCGGAACTCGGCGTCGCGCACGGCGGCGGCCTGCGCGGTGCGCTCCATGGCGAGAGCGGCCTGCGCGGCGAAGATTTCGAGATGGTTGAGCTGCTCAGGCGAAGAAGTCAACTCCGGGCTGGCGGGTACGAGGGCGAGGATGCCGACGACTGGTCCGCTGAATTTGAGCGGCAGGTAGAGTGCGGTGGCCGAAGACAGAGTGCTGGTCCCGTGGCCGGCTTTCTGGTCATGGTCAAACGCCCATTGCGCGATGCCTTCTTCGGCGAGGGGAGCAATGGGCTGCGTGGACGTGCGGCGGCGAAAGGTGATGCGGCCGGCTTCGGGCAGGAGAATCATGGTTGGGCATCGAAAGGCCTCCGAGGTGAGTTCGGCGGCGCGGGTGGCCACGTCGAATACTCTCTGTTGGCCGGCCAGTTCACGCGTAAAGCCGTAGAGCGCCTGCGTTCGAGCTTCGCGGTCGACGGCGCGCGCGGCCTGATCGCGAGTCCGCACGGTCAAGCTACTAACGACCAAGGCGACGGTGAGCATCACGGCAAAGGTGACCAGGTACTCGTAGTCGGCCACGGCCAACGTATAGTAGGGCGGTACGCAGAAATAGTCGAAGGCCGCCACGCTGACCAGGGAGGTGAAAAAGGCGATGCGCCAGCTGAACCGGAAGGCCACCGCCACCACGCCGAGCAGATAGACCATTACCAGGTTGGCGGGCTCAAGCCACGGGCGCAAAGGCAGGCATAGGGCGGTGCAAAGTGCCACGACCGCGGCGGCCAGCCAATAGGCGCGGGTGGGCGTGGATGGGCGTGGGCTGGAAACGCTGGGCGGGGTGGCACCTTCGCCGGCGGCGCCGCCGTGAATGGCGTAGATCTCGATGTCGCCACTGTCGCGGAGCAGTTCGTCCACCAGCGAGCCACGCAGGAGACGCCGCCAGAGGGGCTCACCGGGCTTGCCAACCACAATTTTGGAGACGTTGTTCGAGCGCGCGTAGCGGAGCAAAGCGTCAGCGGCCCGGGAGCCGGACAGCGTAACGGTTTTGCCGCCCAGTTGTTCGGCCAGGCGGAGGGCCTCGAGAATGCGGGCGCGCACAGGTTCGGGATCGGCCGCCGCTCCGGGCTGCTCCACGTAGGCGGCAATCCAGCCGGCTTCGAGGCGGGCGGCGAGGCGGGCGGTGGCGCGGACCAATTGCCCCGAGAAGGGGCTGCGGCCGACGCACACCATCAGGCGCTCGGTCACCGGCCAGTTGGCCGAGATCGAGTGATCGCGGCGGTAGTCGCGCATTTGAGCGTCGACGCGATCGGCGGTGCGGCGCAGGGCCATTTCGCGGAGAGCGATGAGATTGCCAGGGCGGAAAAAGCTATGGGCGGCGCGACCGGCCTGTTCGGGGAGGTAGACCTTCCCCTCCTCGAGCCGCTTGAGCAACTCAGGGGCCGGCAAGTCCACCAGCTCGATCTCGTCGGCCTCGTCGAGGACCGAATCCGGCACGGTTTCGCGGACCACGATGCCGGTTACTTGCGCCACCACATCGTTGAGGCTTTCCAGGTGCTGCACGTTCAGCGTGGAGTACACATCGATGCCGGATTCAACCAGCTCCAGGACGTCCTGCCAACGCTTGGCGTGGCGGCTGCCGGGTGCGTTGGCGTGGGCCAATTCATCGACGAGCAAGAGCCCGGGGCGGCGGGCGAGGGCGGCGTCGAGGTCGAATTCAGGCAGGGCCGCGCCTTTGTAGGAGATCATGCGGCGTGGCAACTGGTTCAGACCGGCCGACTTGGCTTCGGTGTCGGCCCGGCCGTGAGTCTCCACGTAGCCGGCCACCACGTCTATGCCGGCCGCCTGGCGGGCGCGCGCCGCTTCCAGCATCGCGTAGGTTTTGCCGACACCGGGCGAGGCGCCGAAGAAGACTTTCAACCGGCCACGGTGTTGCCGCGCGTCGACCGCTTGCACGCGGGAGAGTAGCTCATCGGGATTGGGCCGGTTGTCGGTGGTGGGCACGCGCGGTCCCTATTTCAGGCCTTCGAGTCTCAGGTTGAGTTTCAACACGTTCACGCGGGGCTCACCCAAAAAGCCAAGTTGACGGCCCTCGGCGACCTCGGCAATGAGCGCTTCTACACGAGCAGGCTCGAGGCCGCGCAGCCGTGCCACGCGCGCCGCCTGCCAGGCAGCGGCGTCAGGCGAAATATGCGGGTCCAGGCCGCTAGCCGACGCCGTAATCAGGGCCGTTGGAATCGGGCGGAGGTTGCCCGGGTCCGACTTCCGGAGTTGCTCGACCCGTCCGGCCATGGCTTTGCGCAGGTCCGGGTTCAACGGCCCGTAGTTGGAGCCGGACGAGTTGGCGGCGTTATAGGGTTTGGGTGAAGTAGCCGAGAGGCGCGGCCAGAAGTACTTGGGGTCTTCAAACCATTGGCCAATCAATTCCGAGCCGACCACGCGGCCGCCCGTTTCGATCAGGCTGCCCCGCGCCTGATGCGGAAACGCCAGTTGGGCGAGTCCGGTGATGGCCAGCGGGTAGAGGACACCGGTGAGGAAGGTGAGTGCGGTCAACATAATCAGCGCAGGGCGCAATTGTTTCATCATGACAGTTCTCCTAGACCAAGCCTAATGCGGTCAACACAAGGTCCACGGCCTTGATGCCGACGAACGGGAGCAGGACGCCGCCGAGGCCGTACAGAACCAAGTGGCGCTGCAGCAACTCCGCCGCGGGCGCGGGACGATAGGCGATGCCCTTCAGCGCCAGCGGAATGAGGGCGACGATGATCAGCGCGTTGAAGATCACGGCCGAGAGTATGGCGCTTTGCGGCGTAGCGAGCCCCATCACGTTGAGCGCGCCCAATTCCGGATAAGTGGTGGCGAAAGCGGCCGGGATGATGGCGAAGTATTTGGCAACGTCATTGGCGGTGGAAAACGTGGTTAGCGCGCCGCGCGTCATCAGCATCTGCTTGCCGATCTGCACGATTTCGATGAGCTTGGTGGGATTGGAATCGAGGTCCACCATATTGCCGGCTTCCTTGGCGGCCTGCGTGCCCGTGTTCATCGCGACCGCTACGTCGGCCTGGGCCAGCGCGGGCGCGTCATTCGTACCATCGCCAGTCATGGCGACGAGGCGGCCTTCGGCTTGCTTTTCGCGGATGAGTTCCAGCTTGCGCTCCGGCGTGGCTTCGGCCAGATACTCGTCGACGCCGGCTTCGGCGGCAATGGCCGCGGCGGTGAGTGGGTTGTCTCCGGTGATCATGATGGTCTTGATGCCGGAGCGGCGCAGTTCGCCGAACCGCTCTTTCATGCCGCCCTTGACTATGTCTTTGAGCTGAATCACTCCCAGGACGCTGAAGCCGCTGGAGACCACCAGTGGCGTGCCGCCTTGGCGGGCGACGGTTTCTACGGTGGTTTGGACGGCGTCGGGGAACGTGCCGCCCAGAGCGGTGACATGCGCGCGGACGGTATCCGAGGCGCCTTTGCGAATCACCTGGCCGTCAAAATCGACGCCGCTCATGCGGGTGCGGGCGGTGAAGGCGACGAACTGCGCGCCCGCTTCATTGAGATCGCGCTGGCGGAGCTGGAATTTCTCCTTGGCCAGCACGACGACACTGCGCCCTTCTGGCGTTTCGTCGGCGAGCGAGGCGAGTTGAGCGGCGGAGGCCAGTTGCTCTTCCGAGACGCCGGGCGCGGGGAGGAACGCCGTGGCCTGCCGATTGCCAAGCGTGATGGTGCCAGTTTTGTCCAGCAGGAGGACATCGACATCGCCTGCCGCTTCGACGGCGCGGCCGGACATCGCCACGACGTTGGCTTGCAGCATACGGTCCATACCGGCGATGCCAATGGCTGAGAGCAGCGCGCCGATGGTGGTGGGAGTGAGACAGACCAACAACGCCACCAGGACCGTGACGGTGACCGGCGAACCCTTCCCCGCTTCCTGCACGCTAAACAGTGAGAACGGGAGCAGCGTGACGGTGGCCAACAGGAAGACGATGGTGAGGGCGGCCAGCAAGATGTTGAGGGCGATCTCGTTGGGCGTCTTCTGCCGCTTGGCGCCCTCCACCATGGCGATCATTCGCTCAAGAAAGCTGTGGCCGGGTTCGGAGGAGACGCGGATCACCAGCCAATCGGACAGCACGCGGGTGCCCCCGGTGACGCTGGAACGGTCTCCACCGCTTTCGCGGATAACCGGGGCGCTCTCGCCGGTGATGGCGCTTTCATCCACCGAAGCGGCGCCTTCGATAACGTCTCCATCCATGGGAATGAGTTCGCCGGCCTTCACTTCAACTACGTCACCACGGCGGAGTTCCTCACCGGAGACGGTGCTGAAGCGGGAACCGCGCCGAAAGGGATCGCTTAGTTTGCGGGCCTGGACATCCTCGCGGCTCTTTCGCAGCGAGTCGGCCTGAGCCTTGCCCCGGCCTTCGGCCATCGCCTCGGCGAAGTTGCCGAACAGCACGGTGAACCAGAGCCAGGCGCTGACGCCGAGAATGAAACCCGGCGAGGCCTCCCCGGCGCCGCCCAGCGCTTGGAAACCGAGGACGGAGGTGAGCACGCTGCCCACCAGCACGACAAACATGACGGGGTTGCGGACCTGGTGCCGCGGGTCCAACTTCCTGAACGCATCGGTGGCGGCGCGGGCAACAATGGCCGACTGCCACAGCGGGCGGGCCTGATGAGTAGACATAGATTCATCGCTTCCTTTGGTTATCGAGCCATCCGCAAGTGTTCAACGATTGGCCCCAGCGCCAGCGCGGGTATAAAGGCCAGTGCGCCTACAATGATCACCACCGACGCGAGCAGCATGACAAACAGGGGCGTGTGGGTGGGCAACGTGCCGAGCCCGGCGGGAATCAGTTTCTTGGCGGCCAGCGATCCGGCCAGGGCAATTACCGGCAGCGCCACCCAGTAGCGGGCAAACAACATCGCCAGTCCGCCGGCGATGTTGACCAGCGGATTGTTGGCGCCATAGCCGCCAAAGGCGCTGCCGTTGTTGTTGCCCATGGAGGTGAAGGCGTAAAGAATCTCGCTGAAGCCGTGCGGGCCGCGGTTCAACAAACCGCTCAGACCCATCGGCGTGACCACGGCTACCGCAGTGCCCAGCAGCACGCAAGCCGGCGGAACAAGAATGGCTATCGACACCATTTTCATGTCGAACGCTTCAATCTTCTTGCCCAAATATTCGGGCGTGCGGCCCACCATCAGGCCGGCGAGGAAGACGGCGAGGATGGCGAAGACGACCATGCCGTAGAGTCCGGAACCGACCCCGCCGAAGACGACTTCGCCCAGCTTCATCAGGAACATCGGGACCATGCCGCCGATGGGCGTGAAAGAGTCATGCATGGCGTTGACCGAGCCGTTGGAAGCGGCGGTGGTGGCCACGGCC
>JAYTKJ010000832.1:0-5567 GCA_043730365.1 Acidobacteriota bacterium
CGCCGCAACTCGTCATAGACAAGGGGCATCAGCGAATCGAGAGCGTGTCGATCACCGCGGTTCAACTCGCCGAGCAAGCGAGTGACTTCGTGAGTAGACGGAGTCGGGTCCATCAAACTGGGGCCTTTGTAGCAGGATAGCGGATTCCTCGCTGCCAAGCCGAGGCTAGTCGTACCGCAATGCCTCAATCGGGCTAATACGCGACGCCTTCACCGCGGGGTAGATGCCGAATACCACGCCCACCGCCACGGACACGCCGAAAGCGATCATCACCGAGGCCGGCGTGACAATCGTTTTCCACTCCGCGGTCTGGGCAATCACCCAGGACAGCAGAAACCCGAAGCCCACACCGATGAGGCCGCCGCCGCTGGAGATCAGTACGCTCTCAGTGAGAAACTGCCGCACGATATCCTTCTGTCTGGCGCCGGTGGCGCGCCGGACGCCGATCTCCCTGGTGCGCTCCATCACGGTGGCCAGGACGATGTTCATGATGCCGATGCCGCCCACCAGCAGGGAAATAGCCGCAATCGCCACCATCACATAGGTGAAGATGGTTTGCGTCCTCCGCTGTTGTTCCAGTAGCGCCGCTGGAATGGTGACGCTGAAATCCTGCGTGTTGTTGTGCGTGGAGTTGAGAATTGCCGTTACTACCTTGGCCGTCTCCACCGAATCAATCTCGGGTTTGAGGCGGACGTCAATGCCATCGAGCTCATCCTTCAAGTAGCTGGACATGTCCCAGAAGCGGTAGCGAAACGTGTCGGCGGGAATGTAGACTACGTTGTTCAGGTCCTCCATCTTCCCGCCTGAGCTCTTGCCGGTCGCCGCGATGGTCTCGCCCAGTACACCCACCACCTCAAGCCAGTTGTCGTTCATCTTGACGTATTTGCCCACTGCGCTTTCATAGCCGAGCAGGTTGGTCTTGGCGCCTTGGCCGAGCACACACACGGCGGCGGAATTCGTGTTGTGACCGGCGGTGAAGAAGCTCCCTTCCACGAGCCGCAGATTGTGGATGAGCGAGTAATCTGGCGCTACGCCGACTAACTCCGGCACTTCGCGGGTGGGCTTGGGCAGCACGCGGGCCGGATGCAGCGTCTTGCGCGAAGAGATCGCCTCGAGCCCATCGATGTTGGATTGGAGGATGCGCAGATCACGATCGGTCAGGCCGGGTGAGGAACGGCGGCGCTGTTGCAGCTCTTCTTCGCTCGATACCGGGCGCGAGTCGATCAGCACATTGCGCACGCCCAATTGCTCGATAAACCGTAGCGACTCTTCGCGTGCGCCGGCGCCGATGGCGAGCATCCCGATCACGGACCCCACGCCGAATACAATGCCGAGCGCCGTTAGCAGGGTGCGCGTGGCCTGAGCCCGCAGATTGTCGATCGCCAGCAGAATCTCCGTCATTTTTTCTGGATCGCCTGGCTGGCGCCGCCCTTACTCTGGTCCTTGGTGGAAGTCTGGTCGGGGTTGGCCATTGCCACCAGCTGGCCTTCCGGCAGACCCTTGATCACCACTTGGCTCTCGCTGCGCCGAACTAGCTCGACATCTTTAGCGGCAAAGCCGCCCGCCGTGCGCGCGTAGACAAACTTGCGTCCGTCGGCCTCAAACAAGGCCTGGGCGGGAATCCACAAAACGTTTGGCAGGGTGCCGGTTACGATCTTCAACCGCACCGTCATGCCCGGGCGCAGTCCGCTGACTTGGCTCTCCAGGCGAACCCGGCAATCGAAGTGCCGGTCCCAGGGCGGTCCGGTGGTGCCGCCAATCGTTTTGATACTCCCGCCCAGCCGCAATTGGGGGAGCGCTACTACTTGCAGCGAGGCTTTTTGATTCTCGGCAATGTGGCCGCGATCGAGTTCACCGATACGGGCCGTGGCTTCCCAGTTGCTGAGGTCGGGTATCTGAGCCACCGCTTTGCCTGGACGCGCGATGTCGCCGATCTGATACGGCGGCACGTACATACCCCATCGCAGGTTGCCTTCATCGTTACCTTGAATGGCCACATAGCCGGGGGCTTTGGCCTTGAGAGTCATGTTGTCGATGTTCTTGCGCGCGGTTTCGGCCTTCACCTTAGCCTTGGCGTGCGCGGCCTGTTGAATGGCGATCCCCTTGCTGGCGGCCTCCATTCGATTCTTGAAATCCTTTTGAATCTTCTCGAGTTTGTCCACCGCGGCGGCGTGTGCCAACTGATGTTGCTGCAACACCAGCTTGGGAAGCACCTCGGCGCGGCCCAATTCGGTTTCGGCAACCTTGACGTCTGCTTCGGCCTGAACCAGTTGAGAGCGCGTTTCCTCTTCCTTAGCCGCCGCCTCGGACGTGGCCTGAATGATTTGCTGTTCGGCTTCGGCCAGATCGGCCTCGGCCTCACGCAACCGGAACTCCTGCTCGGTGGTATCGAACTGCACAACGGTGTCGCCAGCCTTCACCAGTTCGCCGTTCTGCCGGAGGAGGGTGATGGCGGCCGGTTGGCCTCCGGTCATGGGTACCGTCAACATCTGGGTATTGCCGCCCACCAGTTCACCTTTGGCGTCGATAGTGAAAACTACCTCTCCGCGTTTCACGATAGTTGCGGGCACGGTAGGGGCATTCGCTTTGACCACGTCAGGCCGCCACTTCCAGGCCGCAAGCCCGCCGGCCACCGTGAGCGCCAGGAGAATGATGGTGGTGCGCATGGTCTAACTTGGGTCTAACTTGGGAGCGTTGGTTCGGCCAGCGCGACCTTGGCGCCTTCGGGCACGCCCTTGATCGCCGCCTCATCCGGATTCCGCGCTTCCACTTCCACTTCCACCGGTTGATAGGCGCCCCCACTTTGTACATAGACCACCGGCTTGCCTCTGCGGGTGAAGATCGCCTTGGTGGGCACGCTCAACGCATTGGGAATCTTGCGCAGCACCACATCCATGCGGCCATTCATCCCCGGCCGCAGGCGCTTGTCGTCCGTGTGAATTCCGGCGTAGCCTTTGAAGCTGCGCGTGGGCGGCCACTCAAAGCCCATTTCGGTAAGCGGGGAAAGCTGGTCCAGCTTGGCGAGGAACGTGGCTTCGGGCAACGAATCGATGCGGACGCGCACGTCCTGACCCACGCTCATCTGACCGCGGTCAATCTCTTCGATCTTGCCTTCCATCTCCAGCGTGGCCATGTCCGGAATCTCGCCGATGACCGATCCCGGCCACACCTGATCACCCACCTTGAATGGCTTGGCGTTCATCCATCCCTGCGAAAAATTCTGGAGGTAGTTGATCATACCCGATAGCGGCGCTTGCACCTCCATACGCTCCAAGCGCATTTTTGTGATGTCGACGTCGGCTTTTGCCTTGTCGCGTTGCCTTTGAATGGAGGCAATCTTGGCGCCCGAGGAAGCTTCATTGAACTTAACCTTGGCCTGTTGCACCGATTTCTTCTGCTCGGCGACGCCCAGATCGACGGTCGATTCTTCACCCTTGAGCCGCGACTCGAGTTCGGACTTGATCACTTCAATTTTGGCTCGCTCCACCTGGTAGCCGTTTTCGTTAAGATCGCGCCGGTCATCCTCGCCCTGGAGCCTGGACTCGGCTTCGGCTTGTTTGAGTTGCGCCTCCATCTGCTGGAGCTGTGCCTCCTTCTCCTGGAGTTGCTGCCGGGTCGAGGATGGGTCGAACTTCACCACTGGATCGCCTTCAGTCACCCGTGAGCCCGAGGGCGCCATCCAAACGATGCGGAGATCCGGGACATTGACCGGCGCGACGATTTGTCTGGTGTTGCGCGCCTTCAGCTCACCGCGGGATTGTACCGTCACCAGAAAATCACCCTTGCGGACTGAGGCAGTGGGCAGTGACTCGGCGGCCCTCCCCGTGGTCAGGCGCCATAGGCCGAAGCTGGCCCCACCGAACAAGACGAGCCCCAGGAGAAGCGTGACGACGTTGCGGAGCTTCATGGGTTCACCATCGCCGCCGCGGACAGGTCCGGCAGGAGGCGGGGGTCTGTGCTCAGGAGGCGGAACCGGGTCTGAAAATTCTTGACCGTGCTTCCAATCGCCGATGTGGCTACCGGACTGCCGGAGTCATACACGGCGTCGAAGGCCAGCCCCGGATAGGCGTCAAGTTGCACCTTGGCTCGGGAGCCCGGCTTCAGGCGCGCGCCGTCAGGCTCACCCACCTGAGCATCGAGGAACATCTCGGTGGGATCGAAGATCTTGAGCAGCGGCTGGCCCGGCCAGAGTTGATCGCCCTCGCGCGGATGCCCCACAGTGCCGCCTTTCCAGATATTCTCCAGGGCCACCATGCCGGCGAGCGGAGCCTTGATCGCCAGCTTGGCCGCGTTGCTCTTGCTTCTCTCCAGCATGATCTGTTGCCGGTCATGCTGGAGTTCGACCACGCGCAAACCCGCCGCTTCGGCTCGTTCCCTGGCCGCGTGCGACTTTTTCAAGCTGGCCACGTGCGCCTTGGCGGCTTCGGCCTTAATCTCGTTCTGGCGGCGCACGATCTCGGCCAGCACCGGACCTTTCTTCAACTGGATGAGGGCCTTTTGAAGATCGGCATCGGCTTGCTTGATTTCGGAGAGCCGCTTTTCCGCTTCCGCCATGTTCTGAGCCGCCCGCTGCACCACTTGATGCCCCAGGTCGTCAGCCTTGGCTTCTACTTCAAGGGTCTCTTCGGCTTGGCGCGTGGTGTCGAACTCGGCGAGGATGTCATCCTTCTTCACGCGGGCCCCGTTGGGGACAATCGTCACCAAGGTCAATCGATTGGAACCGCCCTGGCTAATGATCGCCACTTGGGGAGACAGGATGCTACTCACCCGCACCGCTCGAATGAGCCCGGCGATCCGGACGACTCCGGTTCCGCCCTCGGTCGCGCGCGGCGGCAGCGATTGCTTCACCTCCGCTTGAGCTTGAGGCGTAGGCGCAGGGAGGCAAGCGCTGAGCACCGAAAACGCAAGAAGCGCGACCGTGGGCGCGGATATGATGCGGTCCGGCAAGAAGGCTCCTGCCAGTCTTTGACGTGCGAACCTCCTAAAAAGTTTACGGTTTTCGCAACTTTTTTCCGGTCCGGTGTTGAGTTACGATCCTGGTAACCGGCCGGAGTCAATCCACCCCTGATAGAGATAGTAGCCGCCGAGGGCAACGCCATAGACAACGGTGGCAATCGTCAACACCCGGCTCCAATGGTCAACTACACTCAGCTTGCGAGCCAAATTTGCCTGCTCACTCACCATCGCGGTCTGCTGTTCACCAAGATGAATCGTGTCGTCTTCGTGAAGATCGATTAGCTGCCGCCAAGCGGCCAGGATCAAGACCGCCAACGCCATAGCGGCCCAAATTGCAATTAAGGGTGTCATGGGGTCAAGTCACTCCTTTCACGGCCGCACGTCGGCAGCCGCTGCTCTTGCAAACACCCGCCGGACCGGGGCGGGCGCCTGCCAGGTCATTGGGTTCGTGTGGCCCGTCCGTCCGACGAGGGAGGCGGACGAGTTGCGCACGGATTCGGACTCGAAAGAATCATAGTCCTTTTTTCCGTGAAACGCCAGCCCCCGGTTATTTTTTCTTAATTGAAGCCAGCGCCTTGGAAACGTCCTGATCGGACGGGTCCAGCCGTGTG
>JAYTKJ010000833.1:0-9103 GCA_043730365.1 Acidobacteriota bacterium
AAATGCATCAATATTGTTTGATCCATACCTAACAATAAATGCTTTTTTGGCGCTCTGCAACCTCCCGCCGCCTCACTCCCCCAAAACGGTTAAGCACCCCGTGAGACTTTGCCGCCCCGTAGTGATCCTCGCTGTGACGGCGCTACTTCGGCCAGCACCGGGGCAAACACTCCCACCCGAGGTGCTCAAGCTTGCTGCCCTCCGCCGTCACATCGCCCCACAACTCACGCCAACTGCCAGCATAACGTGTCTTGAAACCATTGAGCGAACGCGATGGGATCGCCAAGGCAAGCTCAAACAATCGGACCGCGTTCAAATGGAAGTCGCCTTCGCCGGCGCGCGGGAACTATTCGCATGGCCCGGCGACGAATACTTTGTAAGTGAATCACCGGCCAGCCTGGCCGGCGGCGGATTGGGCTCAAGCGGTGAGTTCATCTCGCATCTGCGGTCGGTTTTTCGGGCACCCGGCGCCTCAATCCTGCCGGCACCGCAAGGAAGCCAGGGCAAGGACGCGCGACTGCTCCGCTACGACTATCGAATACCCGCATTCGGCTCCGGCTTCACCATCACCGGACTCGGGGGCTCAGCCACAGTTGCCAGCGCGGGTTCCTTTTGGGCCGATGCCGAGTCACTCGACATTGTGAGTCTGGTCAGCCGCGCCGTAGATGTGCCGGCGCAAACTGGTTTGAGCGAGGTTGCCCAGACTACCTACTACGCGCCGGTGACCATCCACGGCGTTGGACGTTTGATGCCACAGCGCGCTACGTCGGCGACCGTGGATTTCGCCGGAGCGATCAACCGCAACCACATTGAGTTCAGCCACTGTCGCGAATTCACCGCCTCCTCTGAACTCACGTTCACCGAAGGCTCCTTCCCTGAGAGGAATCCCTCCGTTCGGGTAGCCGTACCAAGCTCAGTGAAGACTCGCCTTCCCCCGCGCCTGACCATTCGGATCAGGTTGGATCCCGCTGGCGAGGCTGGAGCGGCGAAGCTCGCCACGGCTCATGCCGGCTTGACGCTGTCGGGAACGTTGGTTGAGGCGGTCAAGCACCGGGGGCGGGAGTTGGCCCCGGCAGGCGCGCCGGTCAACGGCCGCCTGCGTTGGATCGAGAAGCGCCCGGAAGGCTGGATGATCGGCATCGAGTTCACTACAATCCACACCGCCGCCCCTCCAGCGGGTGAGCCGGTGCGCCTGCTGGCCACGTTGACCAGCATTCACGACCCGACTGGCGCCGCCCAACTCCGCGTGCAGCGGCGGCGCCATGAGCGAGTTCTGATCTCGAAGCAGATGCTGCCCCACTTGACCATGATCGACACCTATCAGGAAGAGGAGTCCGTCGAACTGCTGAGCCTGCCGGGGGTCGGCTTCTTGACGTTGTCACCCGGCGCCGCGGAGTTTCCCAGGGGCCTGGAGTTGTCCTGGTTGACCGACCCGTAATCACAGTACGGTGAACATCGTATACTATGGCCATGGAACATACCCGGAACGTTGTCCGTCTGCTCAACACCAAGTCAAAAGCACGGAAGCCACAAGGTTCTTCCGGTGATCGCAATCGCCCGATCAAGCTGGCCGTCCGGTTTCTCACCGGCCTCAATGGGCCGCTCAGAGGTCAAACACAGTACCGCGGCGACCTCAGCCAGATTGTCATGGACGCAATCAAGCCACTGGACTTGATGAAGGTGGCCCTTATCGATATCCGCGAACCAAAGGAGGAGGAGACTTGCCTGATGCTCGCCGAGGACTCGATCAAGGCGCTGAAGAAGGCTGCCAAGGATAGAGACGTGTCGCTGAACGCGCTGGTGAATACCGCGGTGGCGCATTGGCTGGCCGAAAAGAAGGCAATCAAGCTTAGGGGATAAGCGAAACCTTAGAACCGGAAAAGCTTCGCTGCATTCCCTCCTCGAATCCGCGCACGGTCCGCCGCCGAGGCAAAGGCAAACTGCGCCTCAAAGACGGCCGCGGCCGCCTTGAATCCCGCCAGATTGTGCCCAAGTCCGCCCCACAAGATCCGCTCGGCGCCGAAGTTATCGAACGCGCCTACGACAAAACGGTTCAGATCCGGGTGGGGTGCGGGTTGCTTGGACGAATAGCCCCATCCGGAAAACTTGAAGTAGACTCTCGGTGACATTGCCAGCTGCATCACGGCGTCATAGTCTTCCGGTCTGCCCTGCCCGAACCGCCCCATATGATCGAGAATCACCGGCACGTCTTTGAACTCGGCCGCGAGCGCTCCGATTTCCGGCGCGTGATGCGGAAGAAAATGGAGTTGGATCGCCAGCCCCAGTTTCGCCGCCGCGCGCCATACCGTCTTCATGGCCGGATCGCGCAAGTCGCGATTCTTGATTGCGCCGCTGCGCACTGGCGCTTCCCCCGGCGCGTTCATCGCATGAATTCGAATCGCCACAACGCGTCCCGGATGGCGCTTGACGATCTCTTGCATCCGCTTGGGGGTCGCAGGGTCAATCGGATCAAACAGGCAGGTGCCTTTGAATAACCCTCGCGGGCTCTCCTGTTCGAAGCAGTAAGACAAGTAACGATGATCATCCTGATATGGCTCCGGGTGAACCACAATCACATGGTCGATCGCCGCCTGCTTGACAAACTCAAGGTATGGAGCCAGCGGCTCGGCCGGAGGGCGATAAGTCGCCGTGGGATGGTATGGAATCCGGTCCGGCTCGAAAAGGTGAACATGGGTGTCAATCAGTGGCTCTTTCGCCTGGACGGGCAGCGCGACCGCACTCAAGCCGCAGAGGATCTCGCGACGGTTCAACATTCGGTAATAACTATATCGCAGACTGGGCGATATCGGCGGGCTTGGCAGACTTGTTGCTGAAACGACATGGGACCGTATCTCCATGCTAATTATAGATATTGGACGGATCGGCTTGGATCAAACGGGATAACTTTCTTTCTTGACACACCCCTATTCGGGGCATAGTGGAGTACCCGAACTGATAGAAGTGAGTGCCTCTCGCTTCGTGTCAAGCCAGCGCTAGAACACCAGGTTTCGGGCGGGTCGATCGAGTTAGATCCGCCGAGCGCCCCTTAACACGCCAGCAGTACTCGTGCCTATGCGCCGCGGCCGCCACGTAAGGAGGTCTCATGAGCCTGGCATCACGACTAATCATCGTGTCGCTGGCGGTAGCCACTCTCGAGGGCGCCACTATCAATGGCCTCTTGCCGCCTTCTCCCGTCTTCGATGTTTGGGAGTCATCTATCATGGCGCTGCTTGGCGCTGGACTTTGTGGCATTGGAGTGCTCCGGCGCCGACGGCGTTGAGGCACATTGTTTCTCGGAACCCACTTGCGCTCACCGCTGGTTCGACCACCGCTGAGCGACGGTACCGGCCCGGCAGCGTCTCAGGTGCTAAAATCAAAAGTCCCATCATGCAAAGAGCCGCCAAACTGCTGCGTCAGTGGAAGCTCGCCAGCGGATGTGTGTCGGCCGACGAGGTCGCCATCGCCGCCTGGCAGGTTGCGGCTGGGAAAAAGATTGCCGCCCATAGCCGTGCGGTCAACATTGTTCGGGGCCGTCTGGTGGTGGAAGTGACCGACGAGATCTGGAAGAGCCAACTCCGTTCGGTGCGAGCCTTTATTCTGAACCGGATTGAAAAAGACCTGGGCCCCACAATCGTCACCGATATCGAGTTTCGCGTGGTGCCGCCACGTCGGGGACCCGGGCGTGAGGAGCAGGTGATCCGCGGGCCCCTACTGGCTTCCCTCGACGATGCCGACCGCATTGAGGACCCCTTCCTCGCCAAAGTCTACAAAGCCAACCGCAAAAGGACCATCGCTTGAACATCACCGAAGAGACCGTCCGCCAGGTGGCCCAACTGGCCAACCTCCGGCTCACCGGAGAGGAAGTACCTCGAATGGCGCGCGAGATGGAATCTATTTTCACTCACATCGACAAGATGAGCGAGTTGAAGACGGACGGCGTGCCGCCGATGGCTCAAGTGCTGTATGACGCCGGCGAAACGGCCACCCTGCGCGATGACGTTGAGCAGGCACCGCTCTCCAACGAGGACGCCCTGCTCAACGCCCCACTCTCCGGCAGCGGATTCTTCAAGGTTCCCCGGGTGATCGAAAGGTAGCTCGCTCTTTTGAACGTATCTTCACTCACCATCGATCAAGTGCGCGACGGCCTCCTGACCCGCCGTTTCAGTGCGCGCGAATTGGCGCAAGCCGCGCTGGCCCATGCCGAAGCGGAAAATCCACGCACCAACGGCTACCTGCATTTTTCGCCGCAGCGCGCGATGGAGTCGGCCGAAGCCGTCGATGCCCGGCTGGCCAAGGGCGAGGATCCGGGCCCGTTGGCCGGCGTCCCGATCGCTGTCAAGGACGTCATTCTGGTGAAGGGATCTCGCAACACCTGTGGCTCCCGCCTGCTGGAGAATTTCGTGGCCCCTTACGACGCCACGGCCGTCAAGCGCCTCCAAGCGGCGGGCGGCGTCATCATCGGGAAAGCCAATTGCGATGAGTTCGCCATGGGCTCGTCTAATGAGAATTCGGCCTTCGGACCGGTACGCAACCCTGTCGCTTTAGACCGCGTACCCGGCGGGTCCAGCGGCGGATCGGCTGCCGTGGTGGCACAGGGGACCGCCGTCGCCTCACTCGGATCCGATACAGGGGGCTCAGTCCGGCAGCCGGCTTCTTTCTGCGGCGTCGTCGGCGTCACGCCCACCTACGGCCGGGTGTCGCGCTACGGACTGGTGGCCTTTGCAAGTTCTCTCGATCATATCGGTCCGTTCGCTCGTAATGTTCGGGACTCCGCCACGCTGCTACAAGCAATCGCCGGTCGCGATCCGCTGGATGCCACAAGTGCGTTTGAGCCCGTGGCGAACTATGCGGCGGCGATGACCGGTGACGTGAAAGGGATGCGTATCGGCTTGCCCAAAGAGTACCTGGACGGCCTCGAAAGCGAAACCGGCGCGTTAATCCAGCGCGGCATCGAGGCGCTCCGCAAGCTCGGTTGTGAGGTGAAGCCGGTGTCGCTGCCACACACCGAATACGCCATTGCCAGTTACTACGTCATCTGCACGGCCGAAGCCAGTTCCAATCTGGCCCGCTATGACGGTGTGCGCTATACCTCACGCACGGCCAACGCCACGTCTTTGGAAAGCCTGTACAGCGACACGCGCGGCGAAGGTTTCGGCGCCGAATGCAAGCGCCGTATTATGCTCGGCACGTACGTGCTCAGCCACGGCTATTATGATGCCTACTACCTGAAGGCCCAGCGGGTGCGCACGCTGGTGGCGCGAGATTTTGCCAACGCGTTTACCGAAGTGGACGCGCTGATCACGCCCGTATCCCCCTTCCCGGCCTTCAAGCTGGGCGAGAAGCTGGATGACCCGATGCAAATGTATCTGTCCGACATCTACACCATCACCGGGAGCTTGGCCGGCATTCCATGCATGAGCGTGCCTTGTGGCCAAACAGCGGCGGGTCTGCCCGTTGGGATGCAGATCCTGACCAACCATTTTGACGAAGCCGCAATGTTCCGCCTCGCCGAAGCGTTCGAGCGAAATGGCGGCGTTGCGGCAGCTTGAGTTTCATCTGATTTCACGAAGGAGAACATTACCAACATGGCTTTTGAACTTGGCGCGCTCCCCTACGCGCATGACGCATTGAACCCGGTGATCGACACCACCACCATGCAGATCCATCACGGCAAGCATCACCAGGCTTACGTGACCAACCTCAACAAGGCGCTTGACTCGGCGACCGAGCTGGCCGGCAAATCCATTGAGGATCTGCTCGCCAACGGCTGCGCCGCCGTGCCGGAAGCGATTCGCACCGCCGTGCGCAACAACGGTGGTGGTCACGCCAATCACACCATGTTCTGGCAGGTGATGGGCGCCCATGCCGGCGGCGCGCCTTCTGGAAATGTTGGCGCCGCCATTACCAGCACCTTCGGTAGCTTCGACAACTTCAAGGAGAAATTCGAAGCCGCCGGCATGGGCCGATTCGGCTCCGGCTGGGCTTGGCTCGTGCTCGATGGCTCGAGCCTGGCGATCGCGTCCACGCCCAATCAGGACACGCCGCTGATGGAAGGCAAGTACCCGGTTTTCGGCGTCGACGTCTGGGAGCACGCCTACTACCTCCACTATCAAAACCGCCGCGCCGACTACCTGAAGGCCTGGTGGGGCGTCGCCAACTGGGCGGCCATCGAGGCGCGCTTCAACGCCAAGAAATAGCGCCTGAAAGTACCGGCGAAAAGAGGCGGGTTCACACGGGCCCGCCTTTTGTGTATCTTAGTTGGCCATGGACAAAGCTACGGACAGTCTCCCCATGACGGTAGGTCTGTTTGAACAACTCTTTGACTTGCTCGATGAGCGGCTCGCCGAGGATCAGTGCGATCATTCGATGCGCCTAACCGAAGAATTCCTCGCCGAGTGTGACCTCGACACCGAAGAGGTCCTGGTCTGGCTCGCCGAGCGTGGCGGCACGTGTGACTGCGAAGTGCTCGCCAACGTCGCCGAAGCGGTGCGGCCCTAACGCAAGAGATCGAAGGCCCGCGCAGCGACGCGGTGCACGGCGCCATACTCCCGGCTCTCAGCGCCTATGGGCGAGATGTCCCACAGCCAGGACTCCTCCCACCTCTGCGTATAGCCGGCTATCGCCAATTCCACCCCATACAGGGCGGGAGACACATCCACGCGCAGCCCCTCGCCAGCGCTCCACACGCCGCTTTCCCACCGCACCGAATTGGCCCCGCCGCGATATTCGACATACTCGACATCGGTGATCAACAGGATGCTCCTGGCGTTCGAGGCGGCAAGCGCTGCCAAGTGCTGCTCCACGATCCATCGCCCACCCGGCTCCACCGCCGCCAGCCATTCGTCCTCTTTCGCCTTGATCGCTCGGGCGCCAAACCTCCGTTCGAGGTGATCCTCCACGCGATCCTGCCAACCGATCGGCAATTGGCTGAGGACATTCAGGGAGAGCACCGCATCGGCGGCGAACGGCATGGCGCGGTCAGCGGGCTTGGGCGTTTGCCGTACGTGCTCCAGCGTCTCCGCCCACCCTCCGTGCAACCCATCGAGCCCATGCTGCCATCGCTCCGCGCAACCAGTGAGATCTCCGATGCGATGGTCCACCTGACAAGCCAGCCCGCCCCAATGATCGGCGCAAGAAGGATCGGCATCGATCAGCAACGCGCGCTCGAAGCGAGTGGGCAATGTGTCGGCTGCGAAGTCAAACAGCCGTCCGGCGCCGAGCACCGCCAAGTCAACGCCCGCCACTTCGGCAATCCAACGGCGCTGCGCCGCCTTGCTGCGCTCCAGGTGCGGCTCCCAGAATTTGCGCAGACGTCTCGCGCGTTTTTCGATGCCTAAACCCTGGCGCAGAAAGCGGCCCGCGGCGGGGTCGCGATGCCGCAGCCGGGCGGCCAGATATCGGAAGAACAAGCTGCCTTCCATGGTACGCCCGCGCTGCTATCATCGATCCGATGAAGCGACGCGATGCCCTGGCCGTCCCATTTATACTGACCGCTGCCAAAGGCGCTGCCAAACTGCCCATCATGGGAAGCGGCGCCCACACGTATGAGGTGACCCACGATTGGGCGCAGCCGCCGGATCACCTGCGCTTCGGCAACACTCACGCCATCATCGCCGATTCGCAGGGCCGCCTGATCGTCGCGCACACTGTTCACAAGTCCAGCGCCAGCCCGGATCCGATCGCCATCTTCGACGCCGATGGCCGGTTCGTCACGTCCTGGGGAGCCGATTTGCGCGGAGGCGCACACGGCCTCACCATTCGCCGCGAAGCCAGCGAGGAATTTCTCTATCACTGCGACAACGTGCGCGGCTTTGTGCGTAAGACCACGCTCACCGGCGAAGAGGTCTGGATCATGCACGCGCCCGTCGCCAGCGGCCTCTACGCGAGCGCTCGCGAGTACAAGCCGTCCAATCTCGCCATCGCCCCCAATGGCGACCTCTACATTGCCGACGGCTACGGCAAGTTCTACATCCACCACTACGACGCCAAACTCCGTTGGATACGCAGCTTCGGCGGCTCGCGGGCCGAGATGGACAAGGATCCCAAACGCGAGACCGGCCCGGGCACCACGATCTGGCCACATGCCATCGCCATCGACACGCGCGGCGCACAGCCGCTGCTCATGGTGGGCGAGCGCGGCGCCAATAGCCGCATTCAATACTTCACTCTCGATGGCCAGCCTCTTCACGTGGTGAAGGATGGTGTGCGCTGGCCCAGCACGTTTGACTTCCGCCCGGGCGGCCTCGTGCTCATGCCAGACCTCAAAGCGGTGGTGACGCTGTTCGACGCCGCCAACAAGCCCGTAGCTGTATTGGGCGACGGGATGAAGCCCGACGGCAGCTCATATCAAGGCATCCGCGATCAGGAGCGCTCCGCCTTCAAGGCCGGCCAGTTTGTCGCACCGCACGGCGCGTGCTTCGATGCGGAGGGCAATATATTCGTCGCCGAATGGGTGGAGGTGGGACGAATATCCAAGTTGAGAAAAGTGGCGTGAAGTACGTCAAAAACTTCGATGCAGCCAAATGGCTCAAGCCAAAGCCAAGCCGGGGTACCCACACCAGTTTTCTGCAACGGGCCATTGACCTCGCCGTGGAGAACGTCGAGTCTGGACGAGGCGGACCATTCGGCGCGGTCATCGTTCGAAAAGGCCGCATCATCGCCGAGGGAACCAACCTTGTTACCGCGATCCACGACCCCACCGCCCATGCCGAAGTGATGGCAATTCGCGCTGCCTGTGGCCTCCAGGAGCGCCTCCATCTTGAGGACTGCATCATCTACTCTTCTTGCGAACCCTGCCCGATGTGCCTCGGCGCGATTCACTCGGCAAAACTCGCTGGACTGTACTTTGCCGCCACCCGCGACGATGCGGCGGCGGCCGGGTTCGACGATTCGTTCATTTACGATCAGCTGCCGCTCAAGCCTGCCGCCCGCTCGATCCCGGCCAAGAGGCTACGGATCTGATGGCCGACATCACCGTCAAAGAGTTAGTAGCAGGCCTGCAAGGCGACAACCCCGCCGGCTGGTATCTATATAACGGCGCCGGCGGAACCCAACGGCTCGCGGCTAGCAAATCGGCGGTCGCCGCGATATGCGATGTCTTGCG
>JAYTKJ010000834.1:0-4863 GCA_043730365.1 Acidobacteriota bacterium
AAGCGGTTCCGTTCCCGCACAAACTCGGCCAGCCAGCGCAGTTTGGGGCGCTGGCCCGGCATATTATCGAGAACGGCTACCTCAACGGCGAGGTGATCCGGCTCGACGCAGCGCTGCGGATGGGTCCCAAGTAAAGGCGAGTAAGTGAAGAGAAGACAGTTCCTCCAATTGTTAGGCGCCGCACCTGTCGCTGCCAGCAAGCAGAAGCCCAATTTCCTCCTGATACTCGCCGATGACATGGGCTTCAGCGACGCCGGCTGCTATGGCGGCGAAATCGACACGCCCAATCTGGACCGCCTCGCCGCCCGTGGCCTGCGCTTCACGCAAGCTTACTCCACCGCCCGCTGCGGCCCGTCACGCAGTAGCTTGCTCACCGGTTACTACGCGCAGCAGACTGCCTCCGACGTCATGACGCCGGGCAACGTCCCCAACTACACAAGATTCATTCCGGACTACCTCAAACCGCTGGGGTACCGCAGTTATCACGCCGGTAAGTGGCACATGCGATTTGCGCCGCGCGAGGGCGTGGGGTTCGATCACTCTTACTCCATCCTTGATGAGGATCGCTACTTTACTCCCCAGCGCATTGAACTCGATGGCGTGCCGCAGCCGCAGCCCAAGCCGGAGGATCACTACTATCACACGGTGGCGCTGGCCGACCAGGCCGTGGCGTTTCTCAAAGAGCATGCGCGCGAACACGCCGCCGCGCCGTTCTTCCTCTACATGGCCCCGCACAGCCCACACTTCCCGCTGCATGCTCTGCCCGAAGACATCGAGAAATACAAGGATCGCTTTGCTGACGGTTGGGACGCCGCCAGGGAAAGGAAACATGCGCGTATGCGCCGCCTGGGCCTGGTCAACTGCGCGCTGCCGCCGAGGGAGCCCGATATGTGGACCCGGTGGAACACGCCGGATGCTGAACTAACAGCCAAGATCGGCGCCGGCGAGGTGATGCGCGCCGTGCCGTGGGATTCGCTGACGCCGGAGCAAAAAAGCTTTCAGCGCACCAAGATGGCGATCCATGCCGCCATGATCACGCGCATGGATGCCGAGATCGGCAAAGTTCTCAAGCAGGTGGAGGCCATGGGTGCGGCGAGTAACACGGTCGTTGTGTTCCTCTCCGACAACGGCGCCAGCTCCGAGCAACTTATTCGCGGCGATGGTCATGACCCGGCCGCCCCTCCCGGTTCAGCGCGTTCGTATCTGGGTTTAGGGCCCGGCTGGTCAACTAACTCGAACACACCGCTTCGCCTGCATAAGTCGTGGGTCAATGAAGGCGGGATCGCCTCGCCGATGATCGTCCACTGGCCCGACGGTATCAAGGACCACAACAAGCTGCGGCACGATCCTTGCCATTTCGTGGATATCCTGCCGACCCTGGTCGCCTTGGCCGGCGGCGATCCTGCCAAGGACGCCCCCGCAGGCGCACCCCGGCTGGCCGGGCGTAGTCTCGTGCCCGCGCTCCGCAAGGATGGCGCGGCCCCTCACGAGTTTCTGTATTTCAACCACAGCAACAACCGCGCGATTCGAATGGGCGATTGGAAGCTGGTCGCGACGGGTCAAAGCGGGCCGTGGGAGTTGTATGACCTCGGCAAGGACCGCAGCGAGTTGCAGAACCTGGCGGCAGCCCAGCCAGACCGTGTGGAGAAGATGGCCGCCCGGTGGAAAGAACTAGATGAGAGCTACGTGCGGGCGCGCGAAAGCGCTCCACCAACAGCGCGGCAACGAATGCGCGCGCAACGTTGATAGCGGGTGTCTGACATTGTCATCGTGATACACTCCAATTCAGCGCCGTTAATATTCGAATCCGGTCCGCCGATAAGCTGGTTGTGATGAGTGTGATGAGCAAAGCTGGGAAACTCGCGAGATTTCATACGTTGGTGGATCTCGGCCTCCAAGGGAGACTCCAGCCTGCGCAGGAAATTGAACTGACTACGTTGCGACAAGCCTTTGACCGCAACGAGGCAGCCGCCACGGCCAAGCTCCGTAAGCAAATGACAAAGGGGCGAACCCGCTTTGACGCCTCAATGGCCGCGATTCGAACCCAAGTTGCCGCGCTGAGAGTGGAACTCACCGCCGATGCCTCGAATCGTCCGAAGTCAAAATCCGCCACCGCTCGGTAACTACAAAAAATACAAGCCCTACCTCCGGATCGACTTTGACAGGCGCTGTGCATATTGCCATATGCCTGAAACCCGTTACGGCGGGCCGCGGAACTTCGCGGTAGAACACTTCCGGCCCAAGAAACTGTTCCCTAGCTTGAAATGCGACTACAGCAACCTGTACTACGCATGTAACTCCTGCAATGATTTCAAAGGCGCGGGTTGGCCGACCCACGGCGAGCAAGCCCACGGCTATGAGTTTGTCGATCCTTGCGAATCAGCCCTCTCCGCTCATATCGGCTTCGATAGCTCAACCGGGGCCGCATCGCCGCGCACAATCGCAGGCCGCTACACCAGCAATCACCTGTACCTCGACCGGGATTTCCTCCGAATTTGGCGGGCGGGCAAGCAAGACCTCGAACGACGCCTGGCCGAATTGGACGCTATCATCGTCGAAATCGAAACTGACGCCGGCCTTCACCTTCTGCCGCTCGGCCAACGCCTCGTGGAGAATCTGGGGCGCGAGCGCCAGCGCGTTTGCCGAGTGCTGGCGACCGAGTACGCTGACTGGTGGTAGTTAGTGGCCTTCGTGTTCTAAGAACCGCTCAGCCTCGATTGCCGCCATGCAGCCAGCGCCGGCGGCGGTGATGGCCTGACGGTAAGTGCGGTCCTGCACGTCGCCAGCGTGAAAGACGCCAGTCACGTTAGTGCGCGCGCCGCCGTGGGAAACCAAGTATCCGTCGGGGTCCAGGTCGAGCTGCTTGCCAAAGACCTTGGTGTTGGGAATGTGCCCGATCGCCACGAAGAGCCCATCCACTTGACGCTCCCACATCTGGCCGGTCTGGACGTTCTTCAATCGAACGTGCGTCACCGATTCCTTGGCTGGATCGAAGACCTCGTCCACCACGGTATTGGTCAACATCTCGATTTTGGGATTGGCCTTTACGCGGTCCAGCATGATCTTGGAGGCGCGGAATTCGTCGCGGCGGTGGACCAGCGCCACCTTCTCGCCGAAGCGGGTGAGGAAGTTGGCCTCCTCCATCGCCGAGTCGCCACCACCCACCACCATAATCTGCTTGCCGCGGTAGAGAAACCCGTCACAGGTGGCGCAGGAGCTAACGCCCTTGCCGATGAGCTTCTGCTCTGACTCGATCCCGATCCACCGTGCCGACGCGCCGCTGGCTACGATGAGCGTGCGGGTCTCGATCCACTCTTCGTTGTCAACATGCAGCCGGAACGGACGCTTGGACAAGTCGGCCGCGGTCAACTCGGCGAATCGGTACTCAGCGCCGAAATGCTCGGCCTGCTGCTTCATCCGTTCAACGAGCGTCGGCCCGTCAACGCCTTCGGGAAAGCCGGGGAAGTTCTCCACGCTGGTGGTGAGCGACAACTGCCCGCCAGCCTCTTTCCCCATTAGCACGACCGGCTTCAAGCCTGCTCGCGCAGTATAGATCGCGGCGGTGTTACCGGCGCAACCGGATCCGACAATTACAACGTTGTGCATGGTGAATTCTCATCGTAGCAAAGGCTATCTTGGAGTCATGGCAATTTCGGTCACTGTGGTAGGCGCGGGCGCGTTCGGCGGCTGGACCGCGCTGCATCTGTTGCGCTCCGGGTGCAAGGTCACACTCGTCGACGCTTGGGGACCCGGCCACTCGCGCGCATCGTCGGGCGACGAAACGCGCGTTATTCGAGGCTCCTATGGCCCCAACGCCATCTATACCCAAATGGTGGCCCGCGCCATCCCAATGTGGAAAGAAAACCAGCAGCGCTGGGGAGTGAAATTGTTTGAGCAGAACGGCGCGCTTTGGATGGCTGGGCCGGAAAACGATTCCTATGAGCAGGCCTCGCTCGACAACATTCGCCAGGCTGGCATGCCCTTTGAGAAAATGAGCTCGGCCGAGGGCAAGCGGCGCTGGCCGCAGATGAATTGGGATGGTCTGGGCTGGGCCATTCATGAAAAGGACGCCGGGTTTCTGATGTCGCGTCGCGCCTGCCAAGCCGTGATGGAAGGCTTTGTGGCAGAGGGCGGCGCCTATTTGCAACAGGCGGTGGAACCGGCGTCGATAGCAGAGGGCTCGCTACGCGCCGATCAGTACGTCTTCGCCTGCGGGCCTTGGCTCGGGCAGCTATTCCCCGATGCGCTGGGCAAACTCATCACGCCCACGCGACAGGATGTCTTTTACTTCGGCACGCCCTCCGGAGATACGCGCTTTGGCGAAGATCGTTTCCCGGCGTGGGTCGACAATAGCGCCACGCGCTTCTACGGTATTCCGGGCAACCAGTGGCGCGGATTCAAAGTGGCCGAAGACGTAGCCGGACCTGTGTTTGACCCCACTACGGAAGACCGCCTCGTTGCTGACTCCACCCTTGGCCGCGCCCGAGCGCATTTGAAGCGGCGATTTCCCGTATTGAGCGACGCACCGGTGATTGAAACGCGGGTCTGTCAGTACGAGATGTCGCCCGATGGAGACCTCATCATGGACCGGTTGCCCGGTTCACCCGATACATGGATAGTAGGCGGCGGCTCCGGGCACGGCTTCAAACTTGGCCCGGCGGTTGGTGAGATGGCGGCGCGGCAGGTACTCGGGTTAGCCTCGATTGAGCCGCGTTTTGCGCTAGCGCGATTTGCGGGGCAAACCCCGTCAAGGGTGGGCGAACGAAAGTAAAACAGACCGCGTACGTACATTTTCATCTTGACATGTACGCTCCATCCGTGCCAAAATGCACTTGTGCCAGTTAGCGCCACACAACTTCGCCA
>JAYTKJ010000835.1:0-5049 GCA_043730365.1 Acidobacteriota bacterium
ATGCCAGAGTCGCGGCGGCGAAGACCGATACCGAGGCCACTCAGGCGATGATTTGGTGGTCCAAGAGCATCGAGCTCAAACTCGGCAGATCGCAAGGCCGCGGCGACGCAATTATGACGATGCGGATCAACCCGTGGCCGTCGGAGATGGCCGTCTAATCGGTCGGAAACTCAGCGTGTCGTGGTTGAGTGCGGGTTTGGTAACCGTGAGCGAAGTAGCGCTTGGCCGTCAAGCCGGCGCCAAACTCCGACATGGCGGCGAGAGCGGCCTCCGGGAGTCGAGATCGTAAAGCAAACCATAGCAATGGACGATGTCGAATGTCCCCAATTGCCGCAGCGGCTTGGGTTGATTCATGTCCGCCAAATGCGTTTCCACTTGCGGACAACACCAATGGAGCTCGCGCAGGCACTCGGCCCGCCCGTCGGTGGCGACCACAGTGCAACCCCGATGAAGAAAGAAGCCGGTGTGATCTCCCGGACCGGAACCAACTTCCAGGACCCTGCCAGAAATTGGCAGCCCCAGACTCGCCAGATGCTGGAGCCTGGCTTCGTTATGAATGCGCTAGTGTTCCGAGGAGAATAGGCTATGCCGGGTTCGTTGGGATTCATCGTGGGGTTACCTACGCCGATTTGATCTCAGTCCAATAGCGATCCCGCAGGCGCTGTGCGGCGGGAGGGAGCGGGGCGAACCATTCAGCGCGCGCCAGTACTTCGGCTGGCGGGTACAGGACCGGGTTGTTGCGGACGTGGTCCGGCAGCCGTCGGCGCGCCTCGGCGTTGGCGGTGGCGGTCTTGCTGAACTCGACGATGGCGGCGGCAACGGCGGGCCGCAGGAGATAGTCTATGAACTTGTGCGCGAGCTCGGGACGCCGGCTTTCGCGCAGGATCACGGCGCTATCGGCGTAGCGGGCATAGCCTTCGGATGGGTAGACGAAACCCAAGTGTGGGGCGGCTTCGATGGCCTGCTGTGACGTGGTGCCCCAGAGCTGAGCGGCCTCGAGGTCTCCGCTGATGAGCTGATCGCGGGCTTCGGCGTTGAGATAGGCGCGCACTAGCGGTTTTTGTCGAAGCAGTTCGGTTTTGGCCGCCTGCAGATGTGCTGCGTCGGCGGTGTTGATCGAGTGGCCGAGTTTCTTGAGCGCCGCGCCAACCGTGTCGGCAGGGTCATCCAGCATGGTCAGGCGGCCCTTCAGCTTGGGATTCCATAAGTCTGCCCAGGAAGTCAGTTTGCCGCGTTTGGCATTGAAGACGATTCCGGTGGCGCCCCACATGTACGGCACCGAGTGCTTGAGTTGGGGATCCCACTCGGGGGCGGCCAGCATCGGATCGAGATTGCCAAGATTGGGGAGCAACGTACGATCGATCCCGGTGAGCAAACGGCTTTCGCGCATCGGCCCGATGAAGTAGTTGGAAGGGAAGGTGATGTCCCAACCCGAGTTGCCGCCGAATACCTTCGCCAGCATTTCTTCGTTGTTTTCGTAGACGCCATAGCGCGTCTCCACGCCGAACTCGCGCTCGAAATTCGCGATAGTGTCCTTGCCGATGTAGTCAGACCAGTTGTAGATGTTCAGGCGCGGCTTCTTGCTTGACGTGCAGCCGGCCAGGCCCGAGAGCGCGAGAAAGAAAGTGCGGCGCTGCATCATGATGGTTGCTTCTGCAGCTTTTCGGCGGCCACGATTAGCACGCCTACGCCGATGACGATGAGCGTCGACATGGCATTGACGGCGGGGCTGACACCCTTGCGCGCCATCGTGTAGATCACCATGGGGAGCGTCTCGGAGTCGACGCCGGCTACGAGGCTCGTGATTACATAGTCGTCAAAAGAAATCGTGAAGGCGAGGAGCGCCGCCGCAATGATGCCCGGCATTAAGATGGGGAGCGTTACTTGGCGGAACGCGCCGAATTCGGTAGCGCCCAGATCCATCGCCGCTTCTTCGAGGGACTTGTCGATAGTCTTCAGGCGAGCTTGCACGACGATCATCACATAAGCGATGCAAAACGTGACGTGCGCCAGGATGACGGTGTGAAGACCCAGGCGGAAATTGAAGTAATGGAAGAGCCATTGGTAGAGCGCCAGGAGCGAAACGCCCGTGACGATTTCGGGCGTGACCAGGCCCGTGTAGAGCGAGGCTTCCAGGACCGGCGCGGATCTTTTCCAAAGCCCGTAGGCGCAAAGTGTGCCCGCCGCGGTGGCGAGCAGCGTCGCGACGACGGCGATGATCAGGCTATTGACTGTAGCCTCGGCGAGGCGCGGGTCTTCGGCGAGCGCGGCGTACCATTTGAACGAAAAGCCTTCCCACCGGGTGAAGCGCGAAGCGTTGAAGCTGAACACCGTCAGCACCAGCAGCGGCAAATGGAGAAACAAATACGCGGCCACGGCGTAGAGGGCCAGCCCACGGTTCGCCTTCATATCAGTTCCTTGCCGCCACGCTTCATCACGAACCAAAGTAAAAGCATGACGAGCGCCGTGAGCGCCAGCGAGAGAGAAGCGCCGAAGGGCCAGTCTCGCGCCGAGGTGAACTGCTGCTGGACCACGTTGCCGATCATGATGCTTTTGCCGCCGCCCATCAAGTCAGGCGTGAGATAAGCGCCGAGGCAGGGAATGAAGACGAGTACGGAGCCGGCCAGAATGCCGGGCTTGGAGATGGGAATAGTAACGCGCCAGAGCGATTGCCAAGGGGTGGCGCCCAGGTCAGCCGCCGCTTCGAGCAGGAACGGGTCTTGCCGCTCGAGCGTCGAGTAGATGGGCAGCACCATGAACGGCAGATAGCCGTAGACCAGGCCGAGGATCACGGCGCCATCGTTGTAGAGCAGGGGCAAAGGGTCATGAATGATGCCGAGCCCTTGGAGCACTGTGTTGATCAGGCCCGTGTCGCGCAGCAGAAACATCCAGGCATAGGTGCGGACCAGGAAGCTGGTCCAGAACGGCAGCATCACCAGATTGATCCACGTGCCGCGCCACTTAGGATCGCTCCGCGCAATGAACATCGCCAGCGGGAACCCCATCAACAGGCAAATCGCGGTGGAGAGCGAGGCGATCCAGAAGGACTTGACCAGGATCTCCAGGTACAGCGGATCTGAAAGCCGCGTGTAGTTTTCCAGCGTGAAGGGCTGGCCCTGTCCGCCGTAGGTTCCGCGCGTGAGAAAACTGTAGACCACCACGATGGCCAGTGGCACGAGGAACAATCCGAAGGTGAGCGAGCGGGCGGGCGCGAGGAACCAGAACCGGAGTTGCTTCATCGCCAGTTATTGAGGGAGCCGGATCTCGTCCTGCGGGTGCCACCAAAGATGAACTTTTTCACCGGGCGAGAATGATTGATCGACGCGCGAGACCTCGGCCGTGAGTGCGGTGCCGTCTTCCAGGCGCGCTTCCACGTGGAAGCAGTTGCCCAGGAAGAGCGAGCTGTGAATGCGGCCGGGTTGGCAGCGCGCGCCGTTGCCCGGAGGCGCCGATGCGATGCGCACGGCTTCGGGCCGCACGCCGTAGTCGCCCCGCCAGTTGACCGATCCGAGGAAGCCGGCGACGAAGCGGGTTTTCGGGCGCAGGTAGATATCTTCGGGCGTACCGATTTGTTCAAGTACGCCTTTGTTCATGAGCGCCACGCGGTCAGCCATCGCCATCGCCTCTTCCTGATCGTGCGTGACAATGATGAAGGTGATGCCAACGCGGCGCTGCAGGTCCTTCAACTCCCCGCGCACTTGCTTGCGGAGTTTGGGATCGAGCGCGGATAGGGGCTCGTCCAGCAGCAGCAGATCGGGCTCGATGGCGAGCGAGCGCGCGAGGGCGATGCGTTGCTTTTCGCCGCCGGACAAGCGCGCGGGATAGCGCTCTTCCTTGCCGAGCATCTGAACGAGATCCAGGACTTTCTGGACGCGCTCCTGCAGATTGGCGCTAACGTTGCCTTTGTGTTTGAGGCCGAATTCGACGTTCTGACGCGCGGTGAGGTGCGGGAAGAGGGCGTAGTTCTGGAAGACGGTGCTGACGTTGCGCTCATATGGCTTGAGGTGGGCGATGCCGTTGCCATCGAGCAGCACTTCGCCGCGGTCGGGCGCTTCAAAGCCGGCGATCATGCGCAGGACGGTAGTCTTGCCGCAGCCGGATGGACCGAGGAGCGCGAACAATTCGCCGCGTTCGACCGAGAGCGAGACGTCGCGGACCACGTGATTGGCGCCGAAGGCTTTGGAGACGGCGCGTACCTCCAGCACGGTATTCATTTCGATACTTTGAATAGTATCAATAGCGGATCTTACCGGCGGATTTGTTCCAGGCGTCGAAGGGCGCGCGGCCGGCGCGTCGGCTTAGGTTGCGAGTTGGAATGGTGGGCTGGGTGATGTCCGAACTGGGAGTCGCGTAGTAGATGCGTGAGAGGCGCGCCCAGTAGATGGCCCCGAGGCACATCATGTTGGGCTCGGTTGAACAATAGATTTCGCAACCGCTGAGATCGAAGGTCTGGAGGATCCGGCCGGCCTCACGGATGGCGGCTACCTCGGCGTGGGCCGTGGGATCATTCCCGAGTGCGACAGGGCCAGCGGCTTCCGCGATGATCTCCTTGCTCCTGACCAACACGGCTCCGCGTCGTTCGACCGCGCGCCGGAGGAAGGCGGTGCGGGAAGGGTTGGCGAGCGGCGGAGGCTTGCGAAAGGGTCCGGGCCAGAGGCGATCCTGCAGGGCGAGATTGTCAAAACCGGCGAGCGCCCACCTGGCTTCCGTGCAGACTTTGGACCAGCCGGGACATTCTTCATGATCGTTGGCGGCCAGGAACTGAAGCTTGGTTCGGGCACTGCGGGCATTGAGCGAGGAGAGTCCGTAGATGCACCAGAAGCGAACCACAGGCGAAGGATCTTCGAGGCCTTTCACGTAAGCTCCAACGAGCTTCCGGCGTCCTATGAATTCCGTGAAATGGGTTAGCTGCTCAGCCGCAACACCACGTACCAAGGGCGTCTCCCGCAGATTCTGAAAGGCCGCATACAGAGCGTCGGCTGCCAGCCGAGTGTCCGCCGAGCCAAGGATGTAGGCGGCTTCCCACCGTTGGAGTTCATACTTGCCGCT
>JAYTKJ010000836.1:0-1733 GCA_043730365.1 Acidobacteriota bacterium
CCATCGCGGTAAGCGCCGCCGCCGCCGGAGTAACTGGCCACCGACAGTTCGGGAAGTTCGTTGCCGGCGAGTTCGCGGAGATACTCCATCGTGTCCGTGAACTGGGTGAAGACGATGGCGCTGTCGTAGCCTTCGGCGAGCACGGCGCGGAGTTCGACGAGGAGGCGCTTGGCTTTACTATCGACGTTGATTTTGGCGATGTCGCGGAGAAGCGAATGGATGTGTTCGGTCTCTTCGCGGCCCAATGCACCATCCGCGAGCGCCTGCGCATCATCGAGCGTCATCACTTCGTCTCTGGTTTCGTCCTGGGTTAGATCTTCTTCCGTGACTTCGACGGCGGCGCCCTCCATGCGGCGAAGACGATTGTTGAGGGTGCATTTGAGCGCTACGAAACTACTGGCCAGGCGGCGCCGGTACATTGTCATGACGAAGCCGACGGCGCTCCGTTCGCTTTGGGAAGCCTTTTGATAAGTGTCGCTGATGTAGTCTTCGACGTCTTTGTACAGCCGTTCTTCGGCCGCGGTCATGGACACGGGGATATCGACGGGGTCGCGCTCGGCGATGGGAAGCTTTAGTAGCCCGTCCTGGGCGTAGCGGCGCAGCAGGGCGCGAGTGTTGCGGATCATTCGGAAACGCAGCGGGCTGGACGCCTGGAGTAGTTTGCAGGCATTGGCGCGACCGGCCGAATCCAATTGCTTACGGTTCAAGTCGTGCGGGTCGCGGAGCGAATTGACTACCTTCTTGCGGCTGATGTTGGAGACTTTGGGCAAGAGCTGGAGGATTTCGTCATCGGGAATCGCGCCGTAGTGGCGTTCGGTGGATTGGAAAAGGCGGACGAGTTCTTCGAGTTCTTCCGGGGACGGGTTGGCGGAGACTTTTTCGAAGTAGCGGGTCAGGCTGCGGTCATCGTTGGCCCATTCGGGCGGGAGGCCGAGGAGGTTCAGGAGATCCCAGATTTCGACGGGGTGGACCTGCATGGGGGTGGCGGTGAGGAGTAGGAGCGCGGGTGTGCGGGGCGCGAGCCGGCGCATAAGGCTGAGTAGCGCATTGGGGCCTTTTTCCTGAGTCCCGCCCGCCCCGCGGCGGCGGGCGTGGTGGGCTTCGTCGAGAAGAACGCAATCCCAGGGTTCGGCTTCGAGAAGTTCGGCGACGCGTTCCTTGCGCCGCATCAGGGCGCTGGAGCAGAGAACGAGGGGCTGGTCCTGCCAGCCGCTGCGGGAGACCGCTACTTCGCTGGCGGGTTCACCGAGGACAGCGCGCCAGAGGAGACGACTGCCATCGTAGATGGGTACCCGCAGATTGAACTTTTCGTAGAGTTCCTGCTGCCACTGGATCTGGACGGATTTGGGTGTGAGCAGGAGGATGCGCCGGACGCGGCCGGAGAGTAGTGCCTGGCGAATGATGAGGCCGGCGGAAATGGTTTTGCCGAGGCCGACCTCGTCGGCGATAAGGACGCGGGCGGGCCAAGTGGTGAGGAAGCGGTGCATGGTCCGCAACTGATGGGGCCAGGGGGTGACGGCACAGGTGGCTTCGCCGACGCGGAGGCCGGAGGTGAGTTTGGCGGCGTGGCGAAGAAATGCCCAAACGATGCGCGTCTTTTCGGCGGCGGTGAGGGCGAAGGGGGGCGGCTCGGGATCGGGGATGAACCGGGGCGTGGTGAGCTTGATGCTATCGGTGGGGAGAAAGGCTAGAAGCTTGTCTTTGACGGCTTGCGGGAAATCATAGACGGCGAC
>JAYTKJ010000837.1:0-15691 GCA_043730365.1 Acidobacteriota bacterium
ATGAATAGTTGCCGGACTGGTTAGTATTGGTCACGCGCGAAATGCCGGTTTGCATTTCGGTCAGCGTCACCTTGGCATTCGGCGTCACTGCGCCGGTGGAATCGGTTACTGTGCCAACCAGGCTGCCGGTAACCGCCTGCGCAAAAAGAGAACCGGCGGCCAGCGTTAACGCGGCGGCCGCAATGCGGAAAATTGCCAACATGGGAAACTCCTCAACCAAGCGAAACTTGATATCCGAATCGTATCACAGCCATCGCCGCCGTTTTTGTTAGACTGAGTGACCATGTTCGTCCCTCTTACGCCGCTCCGCTTTCTGCATCGGGCCGTGGACCTTTTTGGGTCCAAGACCGGCGTCATATCCGGCGAAAGGAGCTTCACCTACGCCGAGTTCGGAGACCGCGTGGGTCGCCTCGCGACTGGCTTGCGGAAATTGGGCGTGCGACCCGGAGATCGCGTGGCCTACCTGAGTTTCAACACGCATCAATTGCTGGAAGGCTACTACGGCGTGCCGCAGGCGCAGGCGATCGTGATGCCGCTCAACGTGCGGCTGTCGGTGCCGGAGCTCACCAACATCATCAATCACGCCGACGCGCGGCTGCTGCTGTTTGAGAATGACTTTGCGGCCACGGTCGCGCAGCTTCGCCAAGGCTGCCCCGGTGTTGAAAAGTTCATTACGCTGGACGCGGCCATCGAGGGCGCCGACATGACTATGGAAGACGTACTGGCGCAGGGCCACCCGGAGCGCGCCGATATCTTCTCGATCGACGAGATGTCGATCGCCGAACTCTTCTATACGTCGGGCTCCACCGGCACGCCCAAAGGCGTGATGCTGGCGCATCGCACACTCTACCTCCACGCCCTGGACGGCTCCACGCTCACCAAGGATGCAGATTCGATGGTGGACCTGCACACGATCCCGCTCTTTCACGCTAACGGCTGGGGCAAGCCGCAGTCCTCCACACTGCAAGGCATCACTCAAGTGATGGTGCGGCGCTTTGAGCCTCTGGCCGTCTTCACGCTCGTCCAGCAACATCGCGCGACGCACATGAGCGTCGTGCCCACGATGGCCAACGCCCTGATCAATTCGCCAGACCTGGGCCGGTTCGATCTCTCGAGTCTGCGTCTAGTCACTATCGGCGGCGCGGCCAATTCTCCCGAACTAGTGGCTCGCGTGGAGAAGGCGCTCGGCTGCGAATGCCACAGCGGCTACGGGCTCACCGAGACTTCTCCGCTCCTCACCACGTCGCGCGTCAAAGGAACGTTCGCTTATGCCGACGACGATGACCGCCGCAAGTATCAGGCCATGGCCGGATGGGCCGCGCCCGGCGTGGAAGTACGCGTCGTGGACATGAACATGAAGGATGTACCGCGCGACATGAACTCCATTGGCGAGGTGGTGGCTTGCGGTGACCACGTGATGGACGGCTATTATCGCGAGCCCGAGCAGACAGCCGCGGTGATGTCCGGCCCTTGGTTTCATAGCGGTGACATGGCCGTGTGGAACAGCGAAGGCTACATCCACATCGTGGACCGCAAGAAGGAAATCATCATTAGCGGCGGCGAGAACATCTCGTCCATTGAAGTGGAGAAGGCGATCTTCGCGCACCCGGCGGTATTCGAATGCGCAGTTGTGGCGGCGCCCGATTCACAGTGGGGCGAGGTGCCCGCGGCGATCGTGGTGACCAAACCGGGCGCGACTTTGACCGAAGATGAACTGATGAGTTTCCTAAAGTTGCGCCTGGGAAAGTTCAAACTCCCGCGCGTGATTCACTTCCAGACAGAAGCGCTGCCCAAGACCGGCACGGGCAAGATCCGCAAGATGATTCTGAAGGAACAATTCTGGGCCGGCAAGGAAAAGAGGGTGCAAGGATGATCAGCCCGGTATTACTCGCTTTGGCGACCGCGGCCAGTTGCGAAGAGCTGGCCAAGTTGGCGTTGCCCTACACGACGATCGACAAGGCGGAGACGGTGGCCTCCGGTATGTTCCAGAAGTTGGACAAGCTGCCTTCGTTCTGCCGCGTCGCCGGCAGCATCAAGCCATCTTCTGAATCCGACATTCGCTTTGAAGTATGGATGCCGTCATCGGGATGGAACGGCAAGTTCCAAGGCATTGGCAACGGCGGTTATGCGGGGACGATCGGCTATGGTGGACTGGCGGGCGCCATCAAGCAGGGTTACGCCTCGGCTTCCACCGACACGGGCCACCCGGCCAGCAGCGGCATCGACGCCAGTTGGGCGCTCGCGCATCCGGAGAAGACGGTAGACTTCGGCCATCGCGCCATTCACGAGACCGCGGTGAAGGGCAAGGCCATCGCGACGGCGTTCTATGGCTCGGCTCCGAAGCGCTCCTACTTCAACGCGTGCTCCAACGGCGGGCGCCAAGCACTCATGGAGGCGCAACGGTATCCGGAAGACTACGACGGCATCGTGGCGGGCGCGCCTGCCAACTACTGGACGCATTTGATGACCAGCGCGATGTGGTCAATGAAAGCCACTCTCACCGAGCAAGCCGACTATATTCCGGAGTCAAAGCTTAAGGCGATCCAGGCGGCGATGCTGGCCGCGTGCGACGGCGCAGACCAAGTGCAGGACGGGGTGATCGAGTCTCCCGCATCGTGCAAACCGAACCTCGAAGCGCTGCAATGCCAGGGCGCCGATAGCGACAGTTGCCTTACGGTGCCACAACTGGCCGCACTCAAGAAGATCTACAGCGGCCCGATGGACAGCCGCGGCCGCAACGTGTTTCCCGGTATCTCGCCCGGCGGTGAAGCCGAGCCCGGTGGCTGGGGCGGGTGGATCAGCGGCGCTGAGCGCGAGAAGAGCGCCATGTTCGGCTTCGGCACGCAGTTCTTCAAGAACATGGTTTATAGCGACCCGGGTTGGGACTTCCGCAAGTTTGAAGTGGACCGCGACATGAAGGCCGCAGACACGAAGCTGGCGCCGATTCTGAATTCGACTAACCCGGACCTGCGTCCGTTCCTCAAGCGCGGCGGCAAGCTGATCCTCTATCACGGCTGGTGCGACGCGGCGATTCCGGCGCAGAACACGATTGACTACTACGCCAGTGTGGTCAAGAAGCTCGGCGCCAAGACGGCGGGCTCAGCGGTACGGCTCTTCATGGCTCCCGGGGTGCAGCATTGCGGCGGCGGACTCGGGCCGAATCTGTTTGGCCAGGCAGGCCCCACGGGCGGCGATGCCGGTGCGGACGTTGATGCGGCGCTGGAGCGTTGGGTGGAGCAAGGCGTGGCGCCCGAGCAGATCATCGCCACACGCCGCAGCGGCGGCATGGTGCAGCGCACCAGACCCCTTTGCGCCTATCCGCGCTTGGCCCACTACAAGGGCGCGGGCAGCACGGACGACGCCGCCAATTTCGAGTGCAGGTGAGCGCTTTTCTCACCGCCGAGTGGCGCATGCTGGCCATGCTCAACTGGCGTGTGGACCCGGCCCTGCTGCTGGCGTATGTTCCGCGCGGCACCGAGTTGGACTTTCATGACGGTGCTGCGTTCGTCAGCGTGGTTGGTTTCCTGTTCAGCGACACCAGGCTGCTGGGTGTGCCGATGCCGTTTCATCGGACGTTTGAGGAGGTCAACCTCCGCTTCTACATCCGGCGTGGAGACCGGCGCGCGGTAGCGTTCATTCGTGAGATCGTGCCGCGCCAGGCCATTGCGAGCGTGGCGCGCTGGGTCTACAACGAGCCCTATATCGCCTTGCCGATGCGGCACCGTCTCAGCCCCACGGCGGCGGCGTATGTGTGGCGTCACGAGGGCCAGTGGCTGGAGCTGTCGGTGCGAGGCGAGGGCGCACCGGCGCCGCTTGAGCCCGGCTCGCAGGAGGAGTTCATCGCCGAGCACTACTGGGGCTACTGCGCGCAGCGCGACGGTGGCACCATCGAATATCGCGTGGAGCATCCATCGTGGCGCGTATGGCGGGCGGAGGAATCCCACCTGAGCCCTGGCGCCGCGACGCTGTATCCGCCTGAGTTCGCGACGACGCTGCAGCGTTCGCCCGATAGTGCATTCCTGGCCGACGGCTCAGCGGTAACAGTGCATCGCCCTTTGAAGATCCCGGCTACGGTTTACCCTGCCGGATCTTCTTGATCGCGCGCGCCAAGTCCTGCGGCAAATGAACGGGCAACACCTGACCGTCCTGCGCGGCGACAAACTGCTTGAACAGGTTCTCTGGAAACAGTCGCGTGGGAGTGAAGGCCAGATGGTGCAGCTTCGGCAGATCCTTGTATCTCTTGCGCGCAGAGCCGGGCAGCTTGTCAAACCAGCGCCAGGCGGGGCCGATGAAAATCACCGCATCGTATCCGGACCAATCGGCCAGGCTGCGCTCGACAAACTGAGCGAAGAAGTCGGCCCGCGCGCCTTGCTTGAGACTGTCGAGGTCAACAGTGGAATTGTCGAGCTTGCGCAACGCCTCGTCAATCCTTTCAAACGACGCCTGCTCCAGACGCGGCTCGGTTAGCAGCAGTTTGCGGCGTTCAAGATGCAGCAGGTGCAGCGAGAAGTCCGCCGTGTCCCAAGTATCGGTGAGCGACTGCAGGCTGGCCACCAGCAGGTTGCGATCGCGCGCGCCCAACTTGCCGCTGTACCGGCGCGGGCCGAACGTGTCGGCGTTGGCGATGATTGCCACCCGCTGCCGAGCCTCGCCGGGCACACGCGGCTTGGGCGGAGGCAACGTCTCCACCGTGAGCGGCTCTTGCCGTAGCGGCTCAGCCACCTCTTTGGCTTCCACCTTCCAACTTTGACGGCAGGCGCGGCCATCCTGATCGGCCGCCACCGCTTCGATCTTATACTTCCCCACTCCGAGATGGACACCGCCTCCGAGGCTGATCTGCAGGTCTTTGAGTTTGGCGCCGGGCGGGAATTGCTCCGCTGAGGCGGGCATGAACTGCCGCTGCATGAAGTAGCGCGGCCGCTGGCCTTCCGGAGTCACGCGGAACAACAGGTACAGCCGGCGGCCCGGTTTGAGCGGCAGGAACTGGTTGAGATCCAGAACCATGTCCAGGCCCGTCCAGTAGCGGAAATCGTAACCCAAAGTGGCGGGATACTTGGTGGCACTGCAGCGAAGCCGGCGCTCGATCTTGCCCGTCCACCATTCCTCAGGAACCGCCGAGGGCTGGGGAGGCGCAGGGCCACCCAACTGTGCGACCAGAAGGGCGAGGGCCAGCACGGGGCTAGCGAACCGCTCGGACCGAGCCTTGCTTCAGGAAGTCCAGGATCGACGAGATCTCCTTCTTGATCTCGTCCAGCCCGGGAGGCGGAGCGAGAGCGCCGAAGAGCATGCCTTGCATCGCAGGCTCAGGCGGTCTGGCGGATGCCGCGGCCGCAGCCGCCGAGGAAGCCGTCTTGGCGGCGCCGCCCTTTTTCTTGGACTGCTCAAAGTGGAGCCGCGCCCCTTCTATCGTGAAGCGCTTCTCATAGAGAAGGCGCTTGACCTCAAACACCATCTCCACTTCCTTGCGGCGATAAAGGCGATGCCCGCTACCGGATTTCTTGGGAGCCAGCTGAGGAAACTCGCTCTCCCAGAATCGAAGCACGTAGGGCTCCACCCCCGCAAGCTGCGCTACCTCGCCGATGCGAAAGTAGAGCTTGTCGGGGATCGCGGTTTCTTGGCCGGGAATCGGCGTTCCCGTGGAACTCATATTCTCCACAATACTACGGTCCTGGCGCGTGCGCGTCAACCCGGCAAAAACAGAAGTCTGCTAACTTGTTACGGTGACTGCCGCCAAGACTCAAATCCTCGCCGGATTGCATCCGGTGCTTGAAGCGTTGAAAGCGGGGAGCCCGGTGGAGCAAGTCCATGTCGCTCGCGGCGCGGGCGGGGCGCGGGTGCAGGAAGTGGTGGACGCCGCTCGCAAGGCCGGGATTCCGGTGCGGTATGAAGAACGCGGCGCGTTGGACAGACTGGCGCAGACGGCCGTTCATCAGGGCGTGGTGGCCATCACGGCGGCGATCAAGTATCGGAGCCTCGGAGAGATTCCCGAGGGCGCCCAACTGGTGGTGGTGCTCGACGGCGTCGAAGATCCCCACAATCTGGGCGCGATCATGCGCACGGCAGACGCCGCGGGCGTGAGCGCGGTGGTGATCCCGGAGCGACGTGCAGCCGGGGTGACCCCGGTGGTGGCCAAGGCAGCGGCGGGCGCGCTGGAGCATGTGCCGCTGGTGAAGGTGGTCAACATCAACCGCGCGCTCGACTCGTTGAAGGCGGACGGCTTCTGGATCTACGGACTCGACGAGCGCGGCGAGCAGCGGTACGACGAGGCTGAGTACAACTCGCCCACCGTCTTCGTGCTCGGCGGCGAAGGGCGGGGGATTCATGAGCAGACCCGTAAGCATTGCGACGTGCTGGTGAGCATTCCGATGTCGGGCGCGATATCCTCGCTCAATGTTTCGGTGGCGGCCGGCGTGATGTTGTTTGAGTGGAAGCGGCGATATGGCGGCGGGATCAGAACAGGACTTTCAGCCCCAGTTGAATAATCCTGGGGTCCAGGGCTGAACTGATCACTCCGAAATTGGCGTTCCCCAACGCACTGCCGGGCGAACCAAAATTGGGATGATTGAAACCGTTGAAGAACTCCGTACGGAATTGGGTTGACACGCGCTCGGTTATCCTCGTCACTTTGGTGATCGAGAAATCGACGTTGGTGATCCCTGGCGTGCGTGTATCGGGCAGCGTTCGGGCGGTGTTGCCGAACGTAAAAGTCGCGGGTTGTGAAAAGACGGACGTGTCGAACCAGCGATCCAGGCGAGAGCGCTCCGAGCCGCTCAACGTCGCGCTCGTGCCGTTGTTGTTGGGTCTGGATCCGCCGCCGAACGAGTTGGTCTGATTCGACGCGGTGGTGAGACCAAGGGGAAAACCTCCCTGCAAGGTAACGATACTGTTGACTTGCCAACCGCTCACAATCAACCCGAGGGGGCCACGTGCCGCACTCAGCATGGGGCGTCCTTTGCCGAACGGGAGTTCCCAGGTTCCACTAAGCACTACGCGCCGTGCGACATCGAATCCGGTCAGTGAGCGATCAAGCGACCGCTGGTTGTTGTTCTGAAAGCCTGGATCGGAGACTACAGCATGAGAGAGCGGTGTGCCGATTTGCTTGGCCCCGGTGAAGGCCCCCAGCAAGCTGAAACCATGACTGAAACGGTGTTCGAGCTTCAACTGCAGCGAGTGATAGATTGAGGATCCCGTCCGCACGTCGCGATGGAGTACGTTGGTGAATTGCGGGAAAGGGCGCAAGAGTTGGCCGCGGGCGACGGTATTCTGACTGAGCGTGCCTACCGCCACAAACTCACGGAAAGGATTCGGAACTTGCGCCAGGAGTTGCGAGCCCAGGCTGAGGAATTGGTCCGGCAATTGATTGAACTCGACGTTAACCGGCAGGCTCGTTCCCTTGTTGGCGGCGTACGCGATGTCGAAGAGGAAGTTGCCGGGCAGCTCTCTCTGTATATTGAAGTTCCAGGCTTGCGAGTAAGCGCTGCGATCGGCAAAGCGGACCGTGGTGAGATTCTGGCCCAGTTGTGTCAATAGTCCTTGACTCGAACCAGGCCCGCGCACCACTCCGCGCGGAAAGGGATTACTCAGCCGGTCCGCTGGCGTGATGCCGCCGTCGAGAGAACTGACAAACTGCGTCACCGAGGTGAATCCTTCGTTGGCGTTGGCGGGCCCTGCGCCATCACCGGTATTGGGCAGGAAAAACAGGCCGTAGCCCCCGCGAACAACCGTCCGCGAGTTGATCTGATAGGCGAAGCCGAAGCGTGGCCCCCAGTTGTTCCGGTTAGTCACCTTTTGCCTGACGCCGTTACCATCCACCCCCACGAAGCGGAGCCCGCCGCGCAGGTCCGGAATACCAACGCGCGCGCCGAGCGGATTGGCGGCCGTGGTATCGAAGAAGCTCAGGCGGTTGTATCGTTCGCTCCTCCCGGTCTCCACTTCATAGCGCACACCTAGGTTTAAGGTGAGTTCTTGGTTCACCTTGAAATCGTCTTGTATGTAGCCGCCAAAGTAACGGTAGTTGACTGAGATCGGCGGCTGGATATCGACGTTACCGGCGTTCGGGAGTCCCAGCAGGAATGAGGCAATAGAGTGTCCGGAATTGGCTGGGATGCGCAGGGGATCGACACTGGTGAACCGGCCGTCGAAGAAGAACTGTCCCTGTGAAATTACCGGTTCGAATTCGTTGAGCAGAATCGACCGATAGTCGGCCCCGGCCTTCAGATTGTGGCGTGAGGTGACTTTGGTGATGTTACCCTGCACCGAATGGGTGAGGTCACCGCGGCGGATGTTGTCGGTGCCGCGTTGCTGGACGGCTCGGAAGCCGTTGGGCATGAACGAGGGGAGCGCGCGGGCGCCCACCTGACTATTGAACTGAGCCGGAAAGCCGAGCGTGGTCAGGTCAAGTCCAGCCAGGGGCGGGTCACGCGCCACCCACTGCCTGACGAAGCCGTAGCGAAGATTGAGCAACAGAGTGGGCGTAAACGTATAAGTGTCATCCAGCGAGAGATTCCGGGCATTGACGTCGATAGGCATGCCGCTGCCACCGGGATTTACCCAGCCGGCTCCATTGCCGAAGAAGTCAAACCCGCCGCGAGTGATGTTACTGAAAGAGAAGCGTCCGAAGAGCTTGTGCCGGTCACTGAGTGAATGGTCCATACGCACGGAGAACTGATCCTGAATGTTAGGCCCGACGCCCGCGCCGGTCCAGTTATTAACTCTGGCCGGACCAGTGCCCGCCGAAGTGGGCTGGGGCCAAAAAGTACGCACGCGGGCGGCCACCGGGTCGATGCGGTTTCCCGGGATTCTGTTACCCGGAAACAGGTCACGCTGGAAGCTGCCGGCGGCGGCTGGATTGGGCCGGGTGGTGGCGGGATCGGCGATTGTGATCGCCTGCCCTTGCGGGTTGAGAGTGGCGGTGTAGTCGCCTTGCAATTGCTCGGGGGTGGGGATTGTGTAGGTTTGCGAAATCGCGCGCCGGTCCCGTAGGCCCTCATAGCTGAGGAACCAGAAGGTGCGGTCGTGTATCAACGGACCGCCGGCGGTGGCGCCAAATTGATTGAGAGCATTGCGCGCTTTGCGGCGGCCGCCGCGATTATTGAAGAAGTTATTGGAGTCAAGCGCGCTGTTGCGCAGGAATTCATACATCGTGCCGTGCAGTTGATTGGTGCCGGACTTGAACACCAGATTCACAACGCCGCCGCCCGTGCGTCCAAACTCGGCGGTGAAGTTACCGCTCTGCACCTTGAACTCTTGAATGGCATCCACCGACGGTGTCAGGCCTGGAGCGTTGGTGGTGGCCGCGTTGGCGGGAACGCCGTCGATGAGCGTTTCGTTGCTCAGCGGCTGGCTGCCATTCATGCTGAAGTATCCGGCGGCGTAAGCGTTGGCGCGAGCCGGCAGATTGCCGAACTCTCCGAGAGGCTGCGCACCCGCGGTCAACGAGATCAGCGCGAAGGCATTGCGGCCCGCCAGCGGAAACTCGACGATCTTGCGGTTGTCTACCACCTGACCGAGCGACGAAGTATTCGGCTGTAACAGCGGCGTTTCGGCAGTAACCTGGATTGACTCGGCGGCGTTGCCGACCTCGAGTGCCACGTCAATGCGGAGGCTTTGGTTTACCTCAACCACCAGATTCGATCGAACGAGTTTCTTGAATCCGGAAGCCTCGGCTTCCAGACGGTATTTGCCCGGCGGTATCAGCGCGAACAGGTAAGAGCCGTCCTGGTTGCCAGGTTGGGCTCGCCGTTCGTTGGTGTTGGTATTAATGAGCGCCAGACTCGCCGCCGGCACCACTGCGCCCGAAGCGTCCTGCACCGTGCCGGAGATGGTGCCGGTGAACGATTGTGACCAAACCAGGGCGGGCAATAACAAGAACAACAGCAAGCGCATAGAGCAGACTCCCCTTTTGACTTACGGCTCCAAACAGCTAGGCGTCTTTCTTCTTCCAATATTCCATCGTGGGGCCGATGTAGACGCCCTGGCCGACGACGGCACGTTTCTGCATCGCCAGCATCTCGTCTTTTGAGAGCGGCTTGAAGTTTTGCACAGTCCGAATATTGTCTTCCATCTGGCCCTGCGTGCCGGCGCCGCAGATGGCGACGTGGATCGGGTGACTCAGCGTGTAGCGAAGGCACTCGGTAGGGCTGAGCGAGCGCAGCAGGAAGGCCTTGCAGAATACCTTGATGGCCTGGATGCCTATGCCCATCTCGACGGCGATCGGCAGCGGCGTCTTTTCGAAGCTGAGATAGGCGTGATCGGCGGCATGGAGCGGCATGAGCACTGAGTCCCACTTCGCGTAGGCCTTCAGCATCCTGGCGTGGATGTCCGGATCAAAGTGCCCGGTGAAGCCCACGAATCGGCACTTGCCTGCCTTCTTCGCCGCCTCGAACGCTTCCATGGCGCCGCCGGGAGCAAAGACGCGGTCCACGTCCTGGACCGTCTGTAGGCTGTGCATCTGCCAGAGATCGACGTGATCCGTCTTAAGGCGCTTGAGGGAGAGATGCAACTCGGCCTCTGCTTCCACCTTCGACCGCTTTGTCGATTTGGTGGTGAGAAAAACGTTCTTGCGCACACCGGCCAAGCCGATCCCGTAGGCCTCTTCGCTCTTGCCGTCCCAATAGCTGTGGGCGCAGTCAAAGAAGTTCAGGCCGAGGTCGACCATGCGGCGCACATGCGCGGCGGCCGCCTCGACCGTCGGATGAAGGTCCATCCTGGCGCCGCCCTGGGCAATGATGGTGACTTTGGCACCGGTCTTGCCGAACTCCTTCATCGGCACGTCGCCGGATTTCAATTTCGCGGGTTTGGCGTATGCGCCAGTCAGGCCGACGCCGGATACGGCGCCTCCAACGAAGAGTCTACGTTTCATATTGATTTAACCGATGGTCAGTATACATTGATACGGGTAGCAAAGTGAAGAGAGAGGATCGACGGACTTACTCGTCGCGCAGTGCCGCCAGCGGTTTCTGCTCGAGTGTGCGGACGCTGGCCAGCCAGCCGGCGACATTGGCGATCAAGGCGGACAGCGCGATGGCGACCAGACTGGGAAGCCAGTCCACGTGCGCTTTGGCCTGCAGGAGCCGAACGAGCAGCAGGTTCGAAAACCCGATAGCCAGCAGGCTGCCGAGCAGGCCAGCCACTGCGCCTAGGATGAGGAATTCGACCGAAAAGATGGCGGCCACCGTTCGGCGAGACGCGCCGAGGGTCTTGAGAATCGCCACTTCCTTGATGCGGCGGAAGCGCGTGGCGGCGACGCTGGAGGCAAGGATGATCGCGCCCGCCAGAATCGCGAAGCCGGAGATGAAGCGGACGACGAGCGCAATCTGGTCCACCACTTGTTGGATGATCTCGACCACGTCTGCGCCGTTGATGATCGTGACCGACGGCATGCGCTTGAAGCTCTCCCTTTGAAAGCCGGCCACCGAGCCCGGCTTGATGCGCAGCGAGGCAAAGTATTGGAGCGGCATCTCGTCGAGCGTGCCGGGGCTGAAGATGAAGTCCATATTGCCGCCCATGCGGACTTCTTCGATTTTGAAAGCGCACACGATGGTGGCTTCAAGTGCCTGTGCGCCGACGGTCCACGCCAGCTTCATGCCGGGTGAGAGCCCGAGGGCTTTGGCGGTGCTATCGAGGACGCAAACCTGATTCGGTTTGGTGGTGTCCTTGGTCCACCAGGCGCCTGCGGTGATGAGCGCGCCAGGGCGGGGATTGAGGGCGATGGTGACGCCGCGAGTCTGCATGAAGCGGCGCTTGGCGCGATCCTTACTCAGCGATTCGGCGGACTCGCCGTTGACCATCGAAAGGCGCGCGGCGAGCGAGGGCACCACCTCTGGTTTGCCTTCGACGCCAGGATAGGATTTGAGCAACGACTCCACTTCGACGACCTCGCGGCTGGTCACGTTTAGAAGGAAAACGTTGGGCATGTTCGGCGGCGCATTGGCCACGATCTGATCGAGCATGCCGTGCTGGATCAGGTAAATCGTAAGCGTGAACATGACTCCGATGCCGAGCGACACCAGCACGGCCGTGGCCTGATTGCCGGGGCGATATAGATTCGCCAGTCCATGACGCCACGCCGTGGAAAAACTCGCGCGCGGCACTCGTTTGAGCAGCCAGAGCAGGAGCCAGGCAAAGCCGCCGAGCACCAGGAGGCTGGTGACCAGGCCGCCTGCAAAGTAGAGCCCGACGCGCCAACGGTCCGTGCCCGCGAGCCACGCCGCCAGCGCGCCGATCAGCACGATGGTGGCAAGGCGCGCCAAGCCGGGCTTGAGCCAGCCACCGGCGGCGGGCGTGACGTCGCGGCGAAGAATCATCAGGGGGCGGATGCGCTCGATGCCTAGCAGCGCGGGCCAAGTGAACAATGCGGCAGTAAGCAGGCCGATGGTCATCGCTTCGGCCCCGGCCAGAAAGTCAAAGCGAAACGTGGGGACGACGGAAAAGAAGCGCGAGATGAGGAGCGGGAACGCGGCCTGCACCAGCGATCCGACGGCGGCGCCCAGCAGGCCACCGACAAGACCGACCAATAATGTTTGGGCCAGGAAAATGCGCACGATGTGTTGTGAGCGCGCGCCGAGGCATTTCATGATGGCGATAGTGTCGAGCCGCTGCTGCAGGTGGGCATGCATGGTGGCGGCGACGCCGAGCGCGCCGATGATCAGAGCGATGAGGCTGATCAGCGAGAGAAACTGTTCACTTCGCTCGAGATTGGCGGTGATCAGCGGATGAGTTTCGCGGAAATCGGAGATGAGCGCGTTGGGAAACGCAGTTTGAATCTCCTGGCGGACGGGGCCGATTTCAAGCTTGCTCGCGATGGGGAGCTGGAACAGATGGCGTTGGGCGGCACGTGAGCCGGTCTTCACAAGGCCGGTGCGATCGAGGCCGGCGCGGCTCATCAATACCCTCGCGCCGACGTTCATGGAACCGGTCATGCGGTCTGGTTCACTGCGCAGGATCGCGGCGATGCGGAAGCCGGCTTCGCCGAAACGCACGTTGCTGCCGACCTTGAGATTGGGCAGGCGCGTGAAGACGTCTTCCGAGATGGCGATGGCATCCGGCGTGAGCACGTCGCGAAGACGCGCCGCGGGTTCCAGCTTTACTTCGCCATAGAAAGGATAGAGCGCAGGGTCCACCGCTTTGATCCCGCAGAACATCGGCAGATCGTCGTCTCCCGCCGTAATCATCGACACGGTCTCGGTGATGCTGGTGCGGCGGGCGCCGCGGAGTTCGAGCGAATCGAAGAGCTGCTGTTGCGCGGGCGTGGGGATTTCAAAGACACGCACCATGAGGTCTGCCGCCATGAGCGTGCGGGCTTCGGCGAGCAGCATGGTGCGGAAAGCGCGGCCGAAACCGCGGACGCCGGCAAGCGAGCCAACACCGACGGCGATGGCGAAGGCGATGAAGAGGAACTTGCCGCGCGCGGCGCGCAGATCCCTCCAGGCAATGCGGAGGGCGGTGCGCCAGGTGAGCTTACCCGCGCTCATCGTTGACGATTCTCCCGTCCATGAGCTGAATGCGTCGATTGACGCGGGCGGCCAGCGCCGGATCATGCGTGACGAGGACAAGCGTGGTTTGCTCGCGGCGGTTGAGCTCGAGCAGAAGTTCGAGGACGTGCTGACCGTTGGCGGAGTCCAGGTTGCCGGTGGGTTCGTCGGCCATGAGGATCGGCGGCTGGGCCATGAAGGCCCGGGCGAGGGCGACGCGCTGCTGCTCACCGCCGGAGAGTTGGACGGGGTAATGATCGCGGCGGTCGGCGAGGCCGACTTCATCGAGCAGCCGGCGGGCGCGCGCAGGGCCGTCGCCGGAGCCGCCGGTGAGCTCCCACGGCAGCAACACATTTTCTTCGGCGGTCAGGGTGGGGATGAGTTGGTAGGACTGGAAGACGAAGCCGATTTTGCGGCCGCGAATGGCGGCGAGGGCGTCTTCGCCCAGGCCGGTGATGTCGGTGCCGTCCAGCGTGATGCGGCCGGAGGTGGGCGAGTCCAGACCAGCGAGAAGACCGAGGAGCGTAGACTTGCCGCTGCCGGACGGGCCCATGATGGCGCAGGTTTCGCCGCGGAGGATTTCGAGGTCGATGCCTTTGAGGATGTCGACGCGGTGGGTGCCGGTCTGGGCAACCTTGGTTATTTTTTCTGCCAGGATCAACCTCCATTATGACGTGCGGGGGGAATCACAAGAAGTGTCGAATTGTGAAGCGTTGGACTGCGTTGGAACGCTCGTCCCGTTCATGGTGAGTATTGGGGCAGGGCGAAGTGGCTGCGGCGGGGGGTGCTTGGATGTGGTTGATGCGTGGGGGAATATTTCGTTGGGCCGCGAGTCAACGCTCAAACTGGTTCGAGAGACTTGACTGGTTTGCCAGTGGCGAGGGCGTAGACGACGCCGGGGTAGAATCGACACCGTTGGGCCAGACGATGGCGCCGGCTTCGGGGTCTACTTGGACTTGTTTGAAGAAGACGCCTCGGCCGAGGATGCGATGGGCGAAGTCGAGTTGGTGGACGGCGCCGCCGGTGAAGGTTAGTTCCAGGCGCTGGCCGGTCAGGTGGCGGGCTTTTGAGATGCGGGCGACATGGTGTTACTCTCGCGGTGCGATTCGAGGGGCTGCTTCCGCCTGTTGCATGCGGTGCCAGTTGGCCGAAGGCGACGGCACGATGGCGATCTCCCGCTCAAGGTTCTTCAAAGTGGTAAGGCACGATTGAGACCCTCTTTGAGGGCCGTCTTACGAATCATAACGAACCACTATGCTACGTACTCGGGGCGTCAATGTTTGCGCACGCAAGTGGTTGACTCAGGCCGATTTCCGATGACTCCGGGGTCACCTTTCTTCGCATTTTACGGGGATTCGGGATGACGCCTACACCAAAGTACAATCCGTCATACCGCTCTGTTCACAGAACACAGCAAGGTGCCGCAAAGCGTCTTCGGCACCGCTGATCCCTACGGTCATTAGCCCCTCTCTTAGCTGCTGTTCGCTTCTTTGATCGAGTTGAAGAAGAACCGATAGCGCGGTTTGGATGGACCAGCTTCGAGAGAAACCCATTCATACCGTAGAACAGGCCCCCAAGCCCCAACTCTTTTGCTAACCCGCCGATGTTCAAATGCTTCTGATCCGGAGCTATTCCCTGCTCGGCTCGCTTTTGCTCAAGCCAATCCCCTTGGCTTTCAAGCGTGTCCGTCTCTGTGTGAGTTGGTGTGTACTTCCGAGCAAGATTCACAGCTGCCCTTTGCCACTCTGCAAAATCGATAATCTCGTCATTGCGAAAGCGTGTTGCGTTGCCCACTGATGCAGTAACGTATTGCGCCCAAATGCTCAGTTCAAACAGGTTCCGTGCTGACCAAGACAGATACTCAGCATCGAACGGTGACTCGCCGCCGATGCAGAGATGGCGGACGTTGGTTCTCAACCGAATTCCAACACACCCGACCACGATTCGCTGAATCTCCGAAATGCCGGGGCTGGCTTGTAGCTGAGGAATCCAAGCTTGCACGCGCTCCGCTCTGGCTCGGACTTCCTTTGCCCTGGATAGTAACTGTTCGTTCATATAGGTCCTCGTGTTGAGTATAGAGGGGCCTTCCTCTCGCTGCAGCCGCTTTGCGTCCGGGCTTGACTAGAGTCCTTGTCCTAAGAAATGTAATTGGAATGAGTCAAATTTGGAATGGGTCAAGTTTAGGCAACGAGCCGCTCCTGCTGGCAGCAAGCGTCGAT
>JAYTKJ010000838.1:0-4967 GCA_043730365.1 Acidobacteriota bacterium
CGACTTCGATCTCTATTGGAACTTCCACATCGAGCAGGACCAGCGACGCCTCTACCCTGCCGTCTGGAGCGTCGTTCTAAAGTAGCCACACCCAATTGAAAAGCCTCAAAATTAGAATATGAACACGGGCGTATTTCAATTCGCATCAATTCAAGCCACGTTACCAAAGCACTCACTTTGGCGGTCTCCTTACACCAAAAGCACGGTGCCCCCTGGATGCTCGTCGTTGAGCATCTAGGGCATTTCTTAACGCGTCTGTTGATCCGAGCACCGCACTCGAAGCAAGGGACTAGCTCTTCTCCTGTCATGATTCACCAATGATATAACTGGCCCTGCTTCAACCGAGATACACACCTGCTGCTGAGATGGAGAAACCAATGGGAAAATCCCAAGGGCAGCTTTCCGATCTGGGAAGTGAGTGTGAGAGCGCGGACCGCGAAAGACGCTAGACGCGCTGAAAAGGAAGCAAATCTCAGGCCGTCGGGCGCAAAGATCGCGGGATACGGCGCAGGCATCCGTAGATTGTTACGCGGCCCGTGCCCGTACCATCCAATTGCGCAAACGGACGATTCCGCAATGGCGGCGCAGGTGGTTTCCAACTTTTTCCAACTAAAAGGCTTTCGACGTTGCGAAACTGTAACCGCTGAGAACCGGCATGGCGACAGATTTCCGCAACACGGTGCGGCGGCTTTGCCATCGCCAAATAGAGTTGACGAATCTGTGCCAAACCATTCTAAAAGTGACACCATCTCATTCGCCGCGGACGAGATCCTCAAGCGACTCACGCGCTCGCACGACCCGCCACTTGTCGCCCTCAACCAGCACTTCGGCGGGCTTGAGCCGGGAGTTGTAGTTCGAGGCTTGGACAAAGCCATAGGCGCCCGCCGTACAAATCGCCAGCATGTCACCGGACGCCACGTTGGCCACGACGCGATCCTTCGCCAGAAAATCTCCACTCTCGCAAACAGGACCGACAATGTCAGCCGTCACCTCGCCGCGCTCGGGCGAAAGGCGCAGCGGCACAATGTCATGCCAAGCCTCATAGAGGGCGGGACGAATCAACTCCGTCATCGAAGCGTCGACCACCACAAATTCCTTGTCCGCGCTTCTCTTGCGGTAGAGCACGCGCGTCAGCAGCACACCCGCGGCGCCCACGATCGAGCGGCCCGGCTCCACTTTCAACGTCAGGCCGCGGTAGGCCGCGCGCTCGCACATGCGGCCGATCGCGTCGCCAATCGGCGGCTCATGCTCACCATCCTGGTAGGCGACGCCGAGCCCGCCACCAAGATCGAGTTCGCGGATGGGCACACCCGCGCCGCGCAACTCATCGACAAGCGCGAGCACACGATCGACAGCTTCCATCACCGGCGCCAAGTCAAGCAAGTTCGAACCGATGTGACAGGAGACGCCTTCCACGATCAGGTTTTCATAGCCAATCGCTTCACGATACAGCTCAGGGGCCAAGGCAATATCGACCCCAAACTTGTTCTCGCGCAAGCCGGTGGAGATGTACTTGTGCGTCTTGGCGTCGATGTCGGGATTGACGCGATAGGCCACGCGCGCTTTCATGCGCAGCCGGGCGGCTACCGAGTCAACCAGGCGCATCTCGTCCGGCGATTCGCAATTGAACGAATGAACTCGCTGCTCAAGCGCGTATTCGATCTCGTCGGCACGCTTCCCGACTCCGGAAAAAACCGTCTTACCAGGATCGCCGCCGGCGCGGATGACGCGAAACAATTCGCCCGCCGAGACAATGTCAAAGCCCGCGCCGGCTTCGGCCAGGAGGCGCAGCACCGAGAGATTGGAGTTGGCTTTGACGGCGTAGCAAACCAGGTGAGGCGTCGCGCCGAAGGCCCGGTCATAGTCAAGGAAGCGCGCGCGAATCGCCGCGCTGGAATACACGTAACAAGGTGTGCCGGCGCGCCGGGCGATATCGGCCAGGGCCACATTCTCGCAGTGGAGCGTGCGGTCCCGATAAGAAAAAGCTTCAGAGCGCAATGTCAGGCACTGTTCCTTTCACGCGAATGGCGATGAGAGTCTGGTCGTCCTGAATCCGGGTGGCCTCGCGGAAGCGGTCAAAATCTACAAAAATTGCGTCCACAATCTGCTTGGACGGCAGCGAGGAGACGGTGGGCAAGAACGCACGCAAGCGAGCCGAACCGTAGTCCTTGCCCTCGGCATTCTGCTGGTCTTGAATACCATCGGAGTAAAGCAGGATCAGGTCACCGGGCTCGGTCTGAAACGTGTGCTCTTCATACTCGCGCCCCGGGAACAGGCCCAACGGGAAACCCTCGACATGCGGCTCAATCAGCGTGTCTCCCCGCACAATGATCGGGGGCACTCCGGCGGCATTGGTTACGATCAACAAACCCGACTTGGGCTCCCATCGCAGCACCAGCAACGTCAGATACTTGTCGCCCACGCGGCGCTCCATCAATAGATCGTTGAGAGTCTGCATCAGCTCAGCCGGGGTGCGGCGGCGAGGGGCCAGTGTGCGCAGCAGGCCAGTGACCATGGCGCCGTAGAGCGCGGCGGCGGCGCTCTTGCCGCTCACATCGCCAATCGAAATGATGGCGTACTCGGTACCCTGCTCAAAGAAGTCAAACACGTCGCCGGAGATTTCATGCGCCGGGCGGAAGCCGATGCCGATCTCGAGACCGGGAATTTCGGGGTCCTCCTTCGGAAGCAGGAACGCCTGTAGTTGCCGGGCGGCGTCTAGATCGGTTTCCATACGCTGCTTGCCGCGCTTCAACTCCTCGTAGAGCCGTGCATTGTCGACGGCGCTGGCGATGAGCGGCGCCAGCGGCGCTAAGGTCTGCAGATGATCGTCGGTGAAATAGCCGACCCGCTTGCTCTCCAGATCCATCACGCCTACAATGCGATCCGGCATCAGCAACGGTATGGCAATCTCACTACGAATGCCAGGATTGGACTCGACATACCGCGGATCGGCCAGCACGTCTTCCACCCGAACAGCTTTGCGGTCGCGCACTGCCGCGCCGGTGATGCCGCGGTCCAGCGGAACGTTGTCGACCTTTACGCGCTGGTCAAAACGCAGCGTGAAACGATTGCGCAAAGTCTGGGAAGTCTCGTCATAGAGATAGATGCTGAACGAATCGTAGCGGATCAGGCCCTTGATTTTTTGCGCCACGCGGCCCAGGAGCGCGTCAAGATTCAGGATCGACGAGAACTCTTGCGATAACTGCGAGAGCGTGCGCAGAGTGCGGTACTGCCGGTCCATGCGGCGAAACATGCGCGCGTTGGAGATGGCATAGATTACGCGCGCGGCTATCAACTGAATCAACTGAACATCTTCATTGGTGAAGGCGTTGAGTTCGGTGGATTGCAGATCGATCACCCCGACAATGCGCTCTCCCACGAACAGCGGCACGGCGAGTTCAGAGCGAATGGCGTCGACAATGGCGAGGTAGTTGGGGTCATCGCGGACGTCGCCCACGTTGACCGGCTTGCGAGTAGCGGCCGCCACGCCCGTGATGCCTTCATGAAGGGGAATCGTCAGGTCCGCGATCAATTCCGGATTAAGCCCGATGGCTCGGCGCACGCGCAGTCCATCGTGGCGCTCTGAGTAGAGCAGGATCGCGCCAATGTCAAAGCGCATGACGTTGCGCACCAGTTGGATGACCGAATCGAGCAGAGCGTCGAGGTCAATGGTGGACGAGGCCAGCGTCGAGACTTCCAGGAGAAAGTCCAGCAGTTCGGAGCGATCTTTGAACCGGATATCGCGCGGAGGGGCTTGGCTAGACATCGCTTAGTATCCATCCTTTGAGGGCGGCGCCCCTCCGGGCGCCGAAGCAGCTTCGACGATCTTGACACTGGCACTGGCGCCGATGCGCGTGGCGCCGGCCGACGCCATACTCCGCAGATCTTCGAGTGAACGAATGCCCCCCGATGCCTTCACTCCCATCTCGGGGCCCACCGCGAGCCGCATCAGTTGGATGTCGGCCACCGTGGCTCCGCCTTTGGCAAACCCGGTGGAGGTCTTGACGAAATCGGCCCGTGCGCCTTTGCTCAAAGCACAAGCGATGGCTTTCTGGTTGTCGTCCAGCAGCGCTGTCTCAAGAATCACTTTCACGATCGCGCCCTTGGCGTGCGCCGCCTCAACCACCGCGGCGATATCGCGCTTGACCGTTTCCTGATCTCCCGAACGAAGTGCTCCGACATTGAGCACCATGTCAATCTCTTGCGCGCCCGCAGCCAAGGCCACTTCGGTCTCGGCGCGCTTGGCCGCGGTAGACATGGCGCCCAGCGGAAACCCGACGACGGCACACACCTTCACAACAGAATTGCGCAGCATCGCGGCGACCTTGGGCACCCAGTAGGAGTTGACGCAAACACTGGCGAACTTGTATTTCAGGGCTTCCTCGCAGACTTTTTCGATTTCCGCCGCCGTGGCCTCGGGCTTGAGCAGCGTGTGATCGATCAGCCCGGCAATACCCGGGTCCACCCGCGTGGTGGTGGCGCTGGCGGAAATACGGGCCGCCCCCGCGGCCAGAATCGCCGCGCTTTTCCGGGAGCAGGTTTGCACGCAGCGCTGCGTACAGTCCGGGCAAATAGTGTCGGGGATGTTGAGCCCCTCGCCGCGGAGCGCGCGCGGCGCCTGCAGGCGCTTGAGTAACTCGTCGCCAATCTCGGCCACCAGACTATCGAGTTCAGATGGCGTCATGAGCGGTGTCTCTCAATCTCCATGATCTTGTCGACCCGCGCCTGATGACGCCCGCCGGCGAACGGCGTGGTAAGCCATGTGCGCAGCACGGCGTCAGCCTGGGAGTGAGTCAAGAGCCGGCCGCCCAGCGTGAGGACGTTCGCATTGTTATGTTCACGGCTGTTGCGCGCCGAGGCAATATCGTAACAGAGAGCGGCGCGAATGCCGGCGACCTTGTTCGCCGCCATGCAAGAGCCGATGCCCGCGCCATCGACGATAACTCCCCGCGTAGCCTGCCCGCCGG
>JAYTKJ010000839.1:0-3664 GCA_043730365.1 Acidobacteriota bacterium
CCTCCCAGATCAACAACGGCATCCTCGAAGGCATTAACAGCCTCGTCCAAGCCGCCAAGGCAAAGGCCAGGGGCTATCGATCCCATCGCAATTTCGCCAGCATCATCTACCTCATCGCCGGCAAACTCGATCTAACTTGTCAACCCACTTGAAACAGCGAAGAACCGAAGTTTTACCAAGCCTTCGGAGTGGGCGTTCTGCCGGGTAAAACCGGCTCGGCGGCCACCGGGATTAACAACAACAACCAAGTAGTAGGCTTTTCTCACAATGCGTTTTCCAAGTCCGCTTTCTTCTTCGATAACGCTACTTGCAAACTGACCGCGCTCGTGGGTGGTCCGCTGGGTCGGCAAACTCCGTCGGAGCCGCAGCGATCAACGACTCCGGACTGGTGATAGGAACCTTCACGAGCAATACCGGGATCGCCCGCGCCTTCTCTGCTTTCCAGGGCACGATCACCGACTTGGGCGGGGCCGCCAATCTCGCCGAGCACGGCCTGGCGGTAAGCAACAGAGGCCATCTCGTTGGGTTTGCTTCGGTGGCGGAGAGGATGCGCCTTCTCCCGTGGTCCTGGTCAATCCCCCGAGCGGGACCGCACCTGTAAACCGGGCAACAGGAGTGAACGAGTCTGGTGAAGTGGTAGGTTTTCTTGACGCCCTGGGAACGGTGCGCGGAATGAAGTTCTTTCCGAACCTCAACCGGTGGTTTCAAATCCGCCCGGCAGAAGCGGACCCCAATGTTCGAGGGCTTGAAACGGCCATGGTACCGCTGGCGATCAACACGAAGGGTCAGGTAGCCGGTGCAATCGGCTCCTTCACCACGCACGCGTTTCTCTCGCGGAATCATTTTGAACCGACTCAGGACCTGGGCACACTGGAGCCCTCCAACCCAGCGGAATCAACGATCGCGGAGCCATCGCCGGGACGGGAATATTCACCGGTCAGCAACAGGCGGTGGTGCTGATGCCCAGGCTGCTACCGATCCCAATCGGGCAGACCTGCGGCATCGTCACCGCCCCGTAAGCGCTCTAGCCTCATGCGAACATAGGCGCATGGCCACGCGGCGGGCAGCGCTTCTGACTGGGCTCGCCGCTCCGTGGGCACGCTCGCAATCTGGCCGGGAAGAACCGGACCTGGAGCATTTCTTCAAGCTCATCAGTCCGAACGCCAAAGAGTCTGAGGCGGCTCAAAGAGGGCTGGCGGCGGCGTGGCGCGATGCCTACGCCATCATGTTGCTGGAGATGCTCCGCCTGATTCGCAGTGAACCTCTTCGCACACGCGTGACTGACGCGCTCACTGAGCGAACGAGGCAGAACTTCGGCGCCGATCTTCGGGCTTGGACGCGCTGGGCGTGGGCGCTCGCCTATGCTCCCCACGCCCGCTACGCCGAGTTCAAGGGGATGCTGTACACGAATATCGACGTGCGCATGCGCGACTTCTTTCCGCCCGGGGTGCGGGCGCTGATCCGTCTTGACCAAGTGGAATGGGGCGGCGTTCCGGTCAACGGCATTCCGCCGCTGGTGCGTCCGGCGATGATTCCGGTCGAGGAGGCGAGCTACCTCAAGGACTCTCATGTCGTCTTTGGGATCGAGCTAGGCGGCGAAGCCAAGGCCTATCCCAAGCGGATTCTGGCGTGGCACGAAATGGCGATCGATCAGGTGGGCGGCGTCGATCTGACCATTGTCTATTGCACGCTCTGCGGCACCGTGATTCCTTATCTGTCCCAAGCCGGAACGCGCAAGTTCGCGTTCGGCACCAGCGGCCTGCTCTACCAGTCGAGCAAACTCATGTTCGACGAGGAGACGAAGTCACTGTGGCCGACGCTGCAGGGCAAGCCGATGATCGGTCCGCTGGCGGGTTCCGAGTTCGAGCTGGAGCTGGCTCCGGTGGTGACGACGACCTGGGGCGAATGGCGCCGGCAGTATCCGAAAACGGTCGCGTTGTCGCTCGAAACCGGACATAAGCGCGATTACTCGGAAGGCACGGCGTATCGCGACTACTTCGGCACAGACGAGCTGATGTTTGAAGTCTCTCGCCGCGACAAACGCCTCAAGAACAAGGACGAGGTGCTGACCATCCGGCTCAAGGGCAAACGGCCGGTGGCGGTGGCGGCCAAGTTCCTGGCGCGCAAGCCGGTGTATGAGCTGGAGCACGACGGCGTCAAGCTCGTCATCCGTACCGAGAGCGGTGGCGCCAATCGGGTCTACGTGGAGGGCAAGCAAATTCCTGCCCACCGCGCCTTTTGGTTCGGCTGGTATGCGCAGTACCCGGAGACGGTGTTAGTCAGGTAATCGCAACCTCGATCTTCTCCACCTGAATATCCTCACCAATCCGATACGCCGGGCGGCCCAGTACTCTGACAGCAATCTGATTCTCGCCCCGGCGGAGCAGCGCCGCCGGAACCGGGTAAGTAATACGCAGTAACTTCTGGTTGGGATCCACCGGATAGACGGCGGCGCCACCGGAATTCGGCTGCGGCTTCGGTGAGAAGATCTGCGGGTCTTTCCAGGCCTGCCCCGCTCCATCGGGCTGAACCGTCTTGCCGTTCACAGTAACCTCCAGCCGGTCCTCCGGCCGCGCTTGAAACAACACCAGCGAGAGAGTGGCGCGGGGGATGTCCGGCTCATAGATCCGCAGTGGAAACACCGAAGGCCGCCCGTGGTTGGTGAGGCGCGCGGGCAAAGGAAGTTGGTCATTCCGGCCGTGATAGCCTTCCGCCCAGGGATAACCTCCGCGCCGCTCCACGAAGAACAACTTACTCTTCCGGCGCATGGTGTTCAACTCGCCGATCTCGCGATAGGCCAGCCCCTGCGACTCGGGGGCCACGCGGCCACCCACCGGACGCGCGGTCCCGGCAGGCCCGGCAGCCCAGTTGAAGGTCGTTACTGAATCCGCGCCCTGCTCCAGCCAATTAGTCGCGACGCCGCGAAAGAATTCGATCGGCGGAGAGCGATAGCCGTCAGTGGCGTGATGATCGTCCAGACACGGCGACAGCTTCACACGCGTCCCCACCACGCGCCGGATATCCTCCACATCCACGGTCATAGTGCGAGAGCCCAGCGTCAACAGATCCACCAGATTTTCGCGGCTCCACACGGCCAGATCAAACCCGTCTTCACGGCACCCGCGCAGCGTCTCGGGCACCTTGGCCGCCAGTTGCAGCGCGCGCCCGCGCCGACGCCCCACCTCCGCCAGCATCCGCCGCACCATCCGCAGCAACTCGGTCACGTGCTCACGCATCTCCCACTGCCGGCCCGGCGGCAGACAAGGGATGTGGCGCGCGAAATCGATCTGAATGCCATCGATATCGAGAGTCTCGGCCACCTCGCGCAGCACTTCCACCTTGTGCGCGCGCAACCCCGGCGACGCAGCATTCCACAGGCCCTGCCACCACCATGAGCGAATCACCCAATCCGGATGCTGGGCTTTCAGCGGACTGAGCCGCTCCATTTCCAGGCCGCCTTCGGGACGGATGTCCACCTCGCTGAACCGGTGGTGCCAGAACACTTCGAGCTTGCGCTGGCGGCACCCGGCGAGCATGGCCGGCACCCATTCAAAACCTTGCTTGCGCCAGGCAACCAAGTGCGTGTCGGGACTCTGTGGCAGCACCCGGCTGGGATACACCGCGTAAGTGTCGCCCAGAGCAACGTCCCAGAAGATGGCGTCGA
>JAYTKJ010000840.1:0-9864 GCA_043730365.1 Acidobacteriota bacterium
GAGATACTTGGTGGGTCGCACCAGGCGTTCCGGTACATCATCGCGAATGCCGCGCGGGAATGAGTTGTAACCGGTGGTGCGGATTTCGTGCGCCGGGCCGACGACCACACAACCGATCTGCGTGTTGGGGTCTTTGCTGCGCGCGGCCACTACTTTGCAAATCTGCAGATAGTATTCATCCCAACTGGGGAGTTCGCGAGGGGGCGGCGGCGGGATGGCGTCGCTCATCGCAGGAAATCTTCGAGGCGCACTTTGGCGTCGGTCTTGGCGTCGCGGTACTTCACAATTACTGGAGTATATAGCGAAATGCCCCACTCCTTGCCCTTGCCCTGCGTGATGGCGCGTGAGCCCGCCACCACGACGGCTTCGGCTGGAATGATGAGCGGCGTGTCGTCGGTGGCCGAGTACACTTCGCCGCGGACCAGATCGTAGACCGGCGTGGAGCGATTCAGGATCACGCCGGTGCCGAGGACCGCGCGCTTCTGGACCACCGTTCCTTCATAGACGCCGGTGTTGCCGCCAACCAGCACTTCATCTTCAATCACGACGGGCAGGGCCCCCACCGGTTCCAGTACACCGCCGATTTGCGCGGCCGCCGAGATGTGACAGCGCTGGCCAATCTGGGCGCAGCTTCCGATAAGCGCGTGCGAGTCGACCATCGTTCCGTCGCCCACCCAAGCTCCCACATTGATGTACATCGGCGGCATGCAGGTGACGCCTTTGCCGATGAAGCAGCCATCGCGAATGCTGGAGCCGCCCGGCACGATGCGCACTCCGCTTGAGGCGGTGAACTTGCGCACGGGGTAGGTGGCTTTGTCAAAAAATGGCTGGCGTTGCGGGTCGACTGACATATCGACCACCGCGCCCATGCGGAATCCCAGTAGGATCCCTTTCTTTACCCAGGCGTTGACGCGCCACCCGGACGCGGCCGTCGCGTCGGGCTCGGCCGAGCGGATCTCGCCCGCGTTCAAGGCATCTTTGAAAATCTGAAAAAGGCGGAAGTGGTCTTCCGAATAACCGCCCTCCACTTTGGCTTCAAAGAGCAGCTCGATGTCAGTCTGCAGCATGCGCGCTCCAGGATTGTTGCTGAAGCAGGCCGGACTCCTGCAGCACCGCTTTGATCCTGGCGGCGTTGGCATCCGAGGGCGGCACCAGTGGCAATCGCCAGACTGGCTCGCACAATCCCATCATCGCCATGGCGGCTTTGACGGGGCCGGGGTTAGATTCGATAAAGTTGATGTCCATCAGGGGGAGGAAGCGGCGTTGGATCGCGCGGGCCGCGGCAAAGTCTCCGGCGTTGGCGTGCCGGGCCAGCGCGGTCATCTCGGCCGGGATCTGATTGCTGACCACGCTGATGACGCCGCGTCCGCCGAGCGCGATCAGCGGCAGGGTTATCGCGTCATCGCCGGATAGCACGATGAACTGGTCTGGGACCTGCTGGATCACGTTGGCCATCTGCCCGATGTTGCCTGACGCTTCCTTCACGCCCACGATGTTGTCAATGGCAGCCAGCCGCTTCAGGGTGCCAGGCTCAACGTTGACGCCGGTGCGGCCTTGCACGCTGTAAACGATGATGGGCGACTTCACGCTGGCGGCCAGCGCGTGGTAGTGCTGGTAGAGGCCTTCCTGCGTGGGCTTGTTGTAGTAAGGCGTGACGGAGAGAAGTCCGTCGACGCCAAGCGCTTCGAGTTCGCGCGCCAGTGTGATCACCTCGCGCGTGTTGTAGCCGCCCGCGCCGGCCAGCACAGGGACCTCGCGCGCTTTGGCTTCTTCCAGCGTAATCTCCACGACGCGCAGATGTTCGGCATGTTCGAGCGTGGGGCTCTCGCCGGTGGTGCCGCAGGGCACCAGGAAATCGATTCCCGCTTCCACTTGACGCCGCACCAGCCGGCGCAGGGCCGCTTCGTCCAGCGATTGATCAGGCCGGAACGGCGTAATCAGCGCGGTTCCACATCCGGTAAACATGTGCCACCTCCAGAAGTCAGTTTAGTCCGACGCAGGCCGAGCCTGCTCTACGCTTTCCCAAACAGGACGTCGGCGAACGCGTGGACGCCCTGTTTTCCCTTGATCCACGTGGCGGCCTTTAACGCGCCGCGGGCAAATCCTTCACGGCTGCGCGCAGTGTGACGCATGGTGATCGTGTCGGCCGCCGAGTCAAATCCAATTTCGTGAGTGCCCGGATGCGCCCCGGCGCGGTTCGAGCTTTCGTCGATGCGCCGCGCGTAGCCGCTCGCGCGCATGGCGGCGGTGAGTTGCAGCAGTGTCCCGCTGGGAGCGTCTTTTTTGGCGCTGTGATGAATTTCCCAGGCCCAAGCCTCATACTGCGCTTCGTCTTTGAGCAGAAGCGCGGCTTCGGCGGCGAGGCGCTGGAAGACGTTGACGCCGATCGAGTAGTTGGCGCTGTAGACGAGGGCGGTGTGGTGCTGCTCGAACACGGTGCGAATGCGATCGAGCTCGGCAAACCAGCCGGTGGTGCCGCAGACGACGGGAATGCCGAGCGCCGCCAGCCGCTCCAGGTTGTGGGGCGCGGCCTCGGGTGTCGAGAATTCGATGGCGGCATCCGGGCGCGTAGCGAGGTCAGCGGCGCTCCAGCCGATGTCGAGGCGATGCGAGATCGCGATCTGATACGGCGGCGCGAGGCTCTCGATCATGCGGCCCATTTTTCCATATCCGACAATGGCGATGTTCATGGGTGCTTAACCGTTTTTGGGAGGACCCAAAACCGCTCCCTGGCGGTCACGGCTCGGAAACGGGTTGTTGACGTTCATGCAGCGGCACGCCTTTCGAAAATGCTTGGGTCCAGTTCGGAAAAGAATTCGCGATGCAGGGCTTCGAGGCCGGGCGTTAAGTCGCGCGCGGCGACGACGAAGCTCAGATTCAGGTTCGAAGCGCCCTGGCTGATCATGCGGATGTTGGCGCCGTTCATAGCCTGAAAGACGCGGCCGGCAAGGCCGCGCGTGGCGCCGATATTCTCGCCCACCATGCAGATGATGGCTTGCTCGGTCTCGACCGACACTTCGGCGAACTCGCGGAGTTCGGCGACCACGGCCTCCAGGCGCTGGGGGTTATCGATCGTGAGGGAGACGCTGATCTCGCTGGTGGCGATCATGTCGACGGAGGTTTCGTATCGATCGAAGACCTCGAAGATGCGGCGCAGGAAGCCGTGGGCCATGAGCATGCGCAGCGAGCGGATGTGGACCGAGACGATGCCCTGCTTGCAGGCGATGGCTTTGAACGGGTTGGAGCAAGGCACGTTTTCAGCGACGATGCGCGTGCCTTCCACGTCTGGGCGGCGCGAGTTGAGAATAAGAACGGGAATATTTTTCTCGACCGCCGGGAAGACGGTGGACGGGTGCAGCACCTTGGCACCGAAGTAGGCCAGTTCGGCAGCTTCGCCAAACGAGATGACCTTGATGCGGTGGCCGATGTCGGCGATGCGCGGGTCGCACGTGAGCATGCCGTCGACGTCGGTCCAGATCTGGATCTCTTCGGCATCAAGGCCGGCGCCGATGATCGAAGCCGAGAAGTCTGAGCCCCCGCGACCGAGCGTGGTGGTGACGCCGTTGGCTGTGGCGGCGATGAATCCACCCATCACGACGACTTGCTGACGGGCGATGGGTGCAAGGCCTGTGCGTAAACGCTCGTAGGTTTCGGCGTGCAGCGGCGCGGCCTGGGTGTGGCGGGCATCGGTGACGATGTACTGGCGAGAGTCAGCGTGCACGGCGTCGAGCGAGTTGGCCCGGAAGCGCTCGGCCACAATCAGACTCGACAGCCGCTCGCCGTAGGCGGAAATGGCATCGACGGAACGCGGGGTGAGTTCGCCCAGCACGGCCAAGCCTTGCACCAGTTCGGCCAGTTCCTGCAGATGTGCATCCACGGCGCCGCCAACCGGGCCGCCCTCGCGCAGCGTGTAGGCGCGGAGTTCTTCCAATTGAGCCAGCGCCCCAGCCCGGTCACCCTTGACGGCGCTTTGCGCGATAGCGAGCAGACGATTGGTCGTCTTGCCCATCGCCGAGACCACCACCACCGGATGGCGATGGAGGCGTGAGCGGACGATCGAGGCGACGCGATCAATCGCAGCGGCGGACTCAACCGACGATCCGCCGAACTTCATGACGATCATGCTAGTGTTGTTTCCCGGATAGGTTTTTCCACTTGGAAGACCGCTTGCTGGCGCGCGCGGCTCAGTAACGGGTTGTCAATAACTGCGTGCGACATCGTGCTAATCCAACATTCCTTCGGTGCGCATCAATTCGGCGTTGAGCACCGCTGCGCCGGCCGCGCCGCGAATGGTGTTGTGGCCAAGTGCGATGAATTTGAAGTCAAAGACAGGACAGGGGCGCAGCCGCCCGACGAAGATCGCCATGCCATTTTCGCGTTCGGCGTCGCGGCGGGGTTGCGGGCGGTCCTGCGCCGGCATATAGATGATGGGCTGCTTCGGCGCGCTCGGCAACTGGCGTTCCTGCGGGACGCCGCGAAAGGCGGCGAACGCGGCCAGGATGTCTTGCTCCGTGGGCTTGGCGGAAAACTCGGCTGAGACCGTGACGGTGTGGCCATCCACTACCGGCACGCGGTTGCAGTGCGCGCTGACCTTGACCGGGTGTGGCGCGAAGACGCCGCTCGCAAAGCCGCCCAGGATTTTCTGGGTTTCCGATTCCACCTTCTCTTCTTCGCTGCCGATATAGGGGATCACGTTGGCAGTGATGTCCATCGACGGCACGCCCGGGTAGCCCGCGCCCGAGATGGCTTGCAAAGTAGTGACCACGGTTCGCACGAGGCCGAATTGGCGAAGCGGAGCCAGGGCCATGGCCAACACGATCGTCGAGCAATTCGGGTTGGTGGCAATTTGGCCCGGCCAGCCGCGCTGCTGGCGCTGCACGGCCAGCGCGCCGAGGTGGCCAGCGTTGATCTCCGGAATCAACAGCGGTACGTCAGCCTCCATGCGATGATTGCGTGAGTTGGAGACCACGACGTGGCCGGCTTTGGCGAAGGCCTGTTCAATTTCGGTGGCGACCGAAGAATCGGTGGCCGAAAAAACAAGCTTCGGCGCGCTCCCCGGTTTGCATTCGGTGACCATGAGGTCCGCCACTGCTTCCGGCATTGCGCCTTCGAGACGCCACGCCGTGGCCTCGCGATATTTCTTACCGGCTGACCGATCGCTGGCGCCAACCCACTTGATTTCAAACCAAGGGTGATCGGCCAGGAAACGGACAAAATGCTGGCCCACCATGCCGGTGGCGCCCAGAACTCCTACTGCAATTTTGGATGACATAAGATGTTTGGCTCACTAACTAGCGAGCAGGCTCCTGACCAAGTGCTCATACAGGCCGATTGCTTCGACTAACTCCCGCTTGGGCACGTGTTCTTGCGATGTGTGCGCGACATGAATCGTGCCCGGGCCGATCAGGAGCGGCTTGCCCCACTGGCCGCCGAAGGCCGGGATGTCGGTGGTGTAGGCGACGACGGTAGTGTCGATGCCCGGAACCGATTCCAGATGAATAGCCGGGATGCACAAGATCTCCTTGATCTCGGCGAGGCCTGCGCACGCTTGTTCGACGGCGGCTTTGGTGGAAGTCTCATCGCCCACCAAGCGGATCATCACTTCTGCTTTGGCGTGATCGGGGATGACGTTCGGTGCGCGGCCGCCGGCAATGGTGCCGATGTTTAACGTGCTGGGGCCGAGGATCGGGTCCGTCGGCAGGGTGAGGCGGCGCAGCGCGGCCAGCGCGTCGAGCAATTTCTCGATGGCGGACTCTCCGAGTTCGGGATAGGCCGAGTGCGCCATGCGCCCGGCGGCGGAGATTTCATAGCGGAGTGCGCCCTTGCTGCCGAGCGCCAGGCGATTGGACGTGGGTTCACCGTTGATCAGGAAGCGCGAGCCGCGGGGATGGCGCGCCGCTTCATAGGCGCCGGCGGAGTTGCGCTCCTCGCCAACCACAAAGAGCAGCGCGATACCGCGAGTGCCTTGCTCGAGCAGGCGCTCGGTGGCGAGAATCATGGAGGCGATGATGCCCTTCACGTCGCACGCGCCGCGCCCCCAGATGTTGTCGTCGTCTTCGCGCGAGGCAATGAACGGCGGGACGGTGTCCTGGTGCGTGGACAGCGTCACGCGCGGTTCGCCGAAAGTGGCGAGCACGTTGAAACGCCGCTCTTCCACGGGCATACGCTCCACCGTGCCCTGGTAGCGAGCCGCCAAGCGGCTCAAGTAGGCGAAGAGGAATTCGCCCACCTCGTACTCATTGGGAGTGACGGACTCGATATCAATCAGTTGCCGGGTCAGTTCGAATACACGCATAGAGTCGCTCATCAAGCCAGCCGGGGGAGGTGTCGAAAAGACAGAAGACGGGCAGCGGCGTAAACGAAGATTTTGAGAGCGACGGACCGGGGTCCAGGTCTCCATCTTCGGATAGCGCTCCACCCGAATCTCGCCAGATTCGAATGACAGTGAGCGGGTATTAGCCTCGCTCCCCAACCGGCACGCAAATCATCTTGCGTAGCCTGTTTCGGCGGATCTCTGACTCGCTATTGCTCATCAAAGCCGGCCCCTTTTGCCGGACGCTACGGGATGGCCCGTTACCACGCATCCGGCGACTCATGGCCGCCGCACCTCTAACCGGAGTAACTCTCAGGGTAGCCGACGGCGGCCGATTCGTCAATATCAGAAAGCCAGGCGGAGCGCGAATTGGATGACCCGGGCCTGGAAGGCGCTCCGGATAGTACCGAAGGCGCTGCTGCTGGCCGTGGCGTTCGGGCCCTGGAAGTTGGTCTTGTTGAGCAGGTTGAAGAACTCGGAGCGGAACTCGATTTTCTGCCCTTCCTTCCACAGAGAAAATTCTTTGTGGAGTCCGATATCGGTTTGATGCAGCGCGTAGCTGCGGACCGTGGCCTTGTTGAAGTAGTTGTCGATGCTGCGTTGAGCGAGCGGAGCCATCGGGTCACCCAAGATGCCCGGTTGTCGATGGACTTGGACCAGGTGAACGAATTGAGTAGATAGAGGCCGGACGCGAACCCGCCGTTACTAGGAGATCTCCATCTCCCCGAAAGCCTGCAGGGGGCGTCGCGAGTTCAGTGAGCTATTTCGTTCGGGTTTTGCGGACGGGCCTGATTCACATCACCCAATGCGATGAGCTTCAAGCTGTGGTTGCCGACATAGGCGACGTCAAACACAAAGCCCTTACGTAGCCGGCGCGCGTGCCGGCAGGCGTACAGAGCAATGAGATGTTCTGCAGTACCACCCGGTTGGGGTCAATCATGCTGGCCGCATATCGCAGTCCCGCGGGCCGGAAACAATTGGTAAGGGCCACGGCAACGGCGCAGGTGGGCGCTGTGGCTGGATCGGGATTGGTGATGCTGGTACTGATGATGGACGACCGATTGTAACCGGGCTGGCTTAAAGCTGGATGAAGAACGTGTTTCAAAACTGTAGGAGTTCTTCAGCGTAAACCGCTCCAGCCGGGTCGTCTTCATGCTTGAAGAAAACATAGACGTCCTTGCCTTGCGCAAGTAACTCCGACGTTTGTTGCTTGATCGCGGCGCGGGCTTCGGGCAGGTACTCGGCTTTGCGGAGGCGGAAGTAGGCGAAGTCCGCCGTGAGCCGATGCGGAATCACCAGTTGGTCGGATTCAGCCAGGCACAGGGCGGCGTTGTGCTTCGCCAACAAATCGTAGACTTCATCGATTAGCCACGATTGATTGCGGAACTCGAAAGCGGCACGAAGGTCTGCCGGGATCTCGGCCAGGAAGGCCGTCAGCCGGGCCGCGTCCAACTTGAGGTTGGGCGGGAGTTGAAACAGGATAGGCCCGAGCCGGCCTTTGATGCGGAGCGGATCGATGGCCTTGAAGAAGAGCTGCGTGAACTCGCCGGTGCCCAGACGCTGGATATGCGTGATGCGCTGATGAGCCTTGCACACGAAGCAAAAGCCTGGCGGCGTTTCTTCGATCCAACCTTCCAGCGTGGACGCTTTGGGCAACTGACGAAAGGTGTAGTTGATCTCCACCGCGTTCAAGCGCGTGGCGTAGTGACCGAGGAATTTCTTGGCTGGAAGTTTCTCCGGATAGAAGTCCGGCTTCCAACTGGGATACGAAAAGCCTGAAGTGCCGGCGTAGAGCTTGGCCACCCCGCTATTTTATCTGAGGATGCCGGTGTGGCCAACCGAGTAGCGGCCGGGCTGCGGGTAGACGCAGAGCCCATGCGGACCGCGGCCCACCTTGATACGAGCGAGCAGTTTGCCATCGGACGTGTCAATGGCGTAGACCTCGGAGTGATACCGGCCCGAGAGCCACAGCACTTTGCCATCGGCCGAAACGCCACCCATATCGGGGCTGGCCGCGCCGGGAATTTTCCAGGTCTGCACGATTTTTCGCGATGCAAACTCAAACAAAGACACCGTGCCTTCGTTGCGGTTGGAGACATACAGGTACTTCGAGTCCCGGCTGGTGTAGAGGCCATGACACCCATTGCCGGTGGGAATGAATTCCACGACCTTGAAGGCGTCGCCATCGATGACATGCATGCCGTCGTTTTCCATGTCGGCGACATAGAAGAGCTTGCCATCCGGCGAGAGCTTGATGTCTTGCGGCATGCCGCCCTGTGGCAGCGTGATCTTGCCGAGGACCTTGTGTGTGACCGTATCTACCTTGATCAACTCACTCGAGAACTCGCAGGTGGCGATGAGGTAGCGCCCGTCTGCGGAGAAGTCCATGTGGTCGACGCCGCGACAAGGCACGGGTACCCGCTCGACGAGTTCCATCGTCTGAGGATTGCGAAAGTCCAGGCGGCGGAGGCGCTCGGCCACGACGATGGCGAACTTACCGTCCGGGGTGAAGTAGAGGTTATAGGGATCGTCGACTGGTAGCGTCTTGACCTTCTTGCCGGTGGCCGGATTAATTACCGTGAGCGTGTTCCCCTGGTCGTTGCCGACGTAGAGAGTCTTGAGATCCCAGGATGGTGTGACGTGTTGCGGCTCACGCTCGGTGGGAAAGTTCTCGATCACTTTGAAGGTGACCGGGTCAATCACGCTTACGCGATTCAAGGTATTTTGCGGGACGTAGACGCGGGAGGGAAAATCCCTGACCACCGGGCTGAGCATCCCCGGCCGGCCTGCTGAGTAGATGTCGTTCGGCTCCGGATACGCCGGCATGCCGGGGAGCAGGTTCCATTGGGGCGCTGCGGGAGGAGCCGCTTCGGCCGTGATGGCGGATGGCGGACTCAAGGAGTGGGAAGAACAGGAACAGAGAAAAACAGCGATGGCAAAGACGAAAGCTCGCATGGGTAATCTTCTATAGTAGGGTCTATAATCGGGTTCGTCCAATGAAGATTTTGGTCACGGTACTGCTAGTAACAGTTTGCGCTTGTCCGGTGATGGCCGACGCTCCGGTTGAGACATTGGCGCGCTATTTTCAAAGTGTGAAGAGTCCTCTTGAGGAACACTCGACGGAGTTTGTCGAGGCGGCCAAACGCTACGGGATCGACTGGCGGCTGCTCCCGGCGTTGGCGATGGTGGAAACCGCAGGGGGGCGGACCGGCGTGCGGGGCCATAACTTTTTCGGTTGGGGGCGGGCGCGGTTCGATTCGCCGAAAGAGGCAATCTGGACCGTGGCGGCGGAATTGGGCGAAGGTGAAGTGTATCGGGGCAAGAGCACGCGCGAGAAGCTGGTCATCTACAATCGCCGCCATCGGGCGTTTCCGGGACGCGTGATGAAAGTGATGACCGCGATCGGGACCGACGAGGCTGAGCGGCCGACACAGGGCCCGATGTGAATTGATACGCTAGTGTTGTGTAACTAAAATAGCTTGCAATAATTCCAAGGGCGTGGCATGCTTAGGCATGGCGCGCCCTGTTTCGGTCATCGACATCACTCCAGA
>JAYTKJ010000841.1:0-25583 GCA_043730365.1 Acidobacteriota bacterium
TGGGCGCCGCCTTCGATCAGACGTCGGGGCCGGTGTTGCAGAAGAAGCTCGATCTGACGGGCATCCTTTCTAACATCCGCGAGCGCCAGGTGTTCTTCATCGATGAAGTGCATCGCCTGATGATGGACGTCGAAGAGATGCTCTATTCGGCGCTGGAAGACTATCGCGTGGACATCGTGATTGGCGCCGGTCCAGGCGCGCGCACGCACTCGCTGCCGATTCCGCGCTTCACCTGCATCGCGGCCACCACCAGGCAGGGGCTGGTCAGCGCGCCCATGCGTGGGCGGTTCGGTCTGGTGTTGCGGCTCAATCATTACGACGTCGACGACATGACCAAGATCGTCACGCGTTCGGCCGCGCTGCTGGAGGTGCGGATCGACCCCGAGGGCGCGCGAGAAATCGGCCGGCGAGCCCGTGGGACGCCTCGCATCGCCAACCGTTTGTTACGCCGCGTGCGGGACTTTGCCCAAGTGCGCGCGGCAGGCGACGTGGATTTGGAAGTCGCGCAACAGGCGCTCGATCTGCTGGAAGTAGACCGCTTCGGTCTCGATGAGGCCGACCGCAAGCTGATGATGGCGATCCTGCAGAACTACAACGGCGGCCCGGTGGGTTTGAATACCCTAGGCGCGGCCATCGATGAGCAGCCCGAGACGATTGAAGAAGTCTACGAACCATACCTGATCCAACTCGGTTTTCTGGACCGTACGCCGCGCGGCCGCATTGCCACCGAACGTGCCTGGGACTATTTCAAAGTGACGCGGCGCGGCGCCAGCCCGCAGCCCGGCCTGTTCGATTGAAGGACCAGCGGCGTGAAGAGAATCTTTTTGTCGTTGGGCTCGAACCTGGGAGACCGCGAAGCCAATCTCCGGGATGCGCTGCGACGCCTTGAGGCGCCGCGGCTTCACATCAAGCGCCTCTCTTCGTTCTATGAGACCGAGCCGCTCGAGCTCGCGGGGCAACCGTGGTTTTTGAACATCGTGGCCGAGGCCGAGACGTCGCTGTTTCCAATGATGCTGCTCAATCATTGCCAGCAGGTGGAACGCGAAATGGGCCGGAAGAAGACGGTGCTGAAGGGCCCGCGCAAGATCGATGTCGATATTCTGCTCTACGGCCACTTCGTCGTAAATACCGCGCGCCTGCGCATTCCGCACGAGAAGATGCATGAGCGGAGATTCGTGATCGAGCCGATGGTCGAATTGGCGCCGGACTTGCCTCACCCCGTCAAGCGCAAGACGATGCTGGATCTGTTCGCGGGTGTGAAAGGGCAAGCGGCGCGCCGCCTTCCTAGATCAGTCCCCAGTTGAGCAACTGCGCCTTCAACAAGCTCGGTTCAGTGAAGTGATGCGTGGCAAAGCCGAGCCGGGCGGCCGCCTGGACGTTCACCAACGCGTCGTCAATGAACAGCGTCCGCGCCGGATCCAGTCCGCACGTAACGGTCAAGTGGCGAAAGATGGCGGGGTCCGGTTTGATCAGTCCCAGTTCGCCTGAAACGGCGATGTAGCCAAACCAGTTGAGGAAATCGTACCTCTCGCGCGCGACGGGAAACGTCTCGTTGGACCAGTTGGTGAGCGCAAACAAACGCCGGTCTTTCGCACGAAGTTGCGAGAGTAAATCCACGGTTCCCGTAATTGGGCCGCCCAGCATTTCCGGCCAGCGGTCCCGATATGCGCCGATCAGGTGGGCCTGCTCCGGATGCCGTTCCACCAGCTCGGCGATGCCGTCGGCAAAGGGCCGGCCCGCATCCATCTGGATGTTCCAATCGTGGTTGCAGACTTCGGCGAGGAACCGCTCCATATCCTCTTCCTTGTCGAAGAGTTGCCTGTAGACGTTGCGCGGGTCCCACTTGATCAGGACGTTTCCGAGGTCAAAAACAAAGGTGTCTATCGCTGACGGCATGTTGGAACCGCCAGTGTAGCATCCACCTCAGAACTGCAGCTTCAGCGCCAGTTGCACGTACCGCGGATCGAAGGTTGAGCTGGAGCGTCCGAAGGCCGCATTGGAGAGATCGACGGTAGGCGCGGTGAAGTTAGTGCGGTTGAACAGATTGTAGAACTCGCTGCGGAACTGCAACCGCGCGCCATCGTTGATGAAGGGCATGCGGAAGCTCTTGGAGAGCACCATGTCGGTTTGATAGAGCGGGAAACCGTAGGCAACGTTACGGCCCAAGTTGCCGAAGGGCGCGGTGACGGGCGGGATCGCCAGGTTGGCGCGGTTGAAGTAGTTGGTGTAATCCCGCGGGCCCGCCGCGCGGACGCCGGCTTTGCCGTCGATCACGTTGGGGCGCAGCGCGACGTTGCCCAGGAAGTCCGCCTGTCCATCGGATAGAATGCCCGCCGTATCGGGGTAGCGAAGGTTGAGGGGCTGGCCGGCGTGCAAGCTCACGATGGAGCTAAGCTGCCATCCGCCCACCACCGCATCCATGGGCCCGGGCATGTCCTTCCCCCAACGCCGGCCCTTGCCGAACGGCACGTCGAACACCGCACTGGTGGTGGAGTTGAAGCGCTGGTCAAAGCTGGAAGCGCCCTTGTCGTTGGCGATGTTGCGAATGTCCTGTGGGTTCGGGCTACCGCCGTTGGTAGTCTCCAAGACCTGGCCGCCGGTGTCGATCGCCTTAGCGTAAGTGAACGAGCTCAACAGAGTAAGCCATTGAGCGCGGTGCTCGAACTTCAACTGGAACGAGTTGTAGTTGGAGAAGCCTGGCGGCACCACGGCGGTGATGTTATTGAAGCCTTGATACGGCCGGCGCGCCAGCAGAGTGCCTAGCGTGGTCTGCCCGGCGGCCAACTCCTGCGCAGTGATGGGCCTGGCTTGATTGAAGTCTCCGAGGACCGGCAGATGGTCGGCCCGATTGCCGACATAGGCGATGTCGATCAGCGTGTCCTTGCCAATCGATTGCTGCACCGTGAAGTGCCAGTTCTGTACATAGCCCCAGGGTGTCTTGGGATCCACGTAGAGAATCACGTTCGACGGCGGAGTCACCGGGTAGCCCTGCTCGCGGGTCCGGAAGCAGTTGACGAAGTTATTGCCGGTGCACAGCGTGCCGAGGTTGGCCGCGCTGTTGACCGCCGAAAAGCGAGTGACGAACGGCGCGTTGGTGTTGAGGAACTCGGCCGACGCCATACGATTCCAGTAGTTCCACCCGAAGCCGTAACCTCCGCGCAACACCGTCTTACTGGTGAGCTGATAGGCGGCGCCGAACCGCGGCGAGAAGTTGTTGTTCTTGGAGCGCTGCATCGTGCGCTGCTCGATGGAGCCGCCCGTCGCCACCACGATCTTGTTCTGAGCCGGATCGAAATTGGCGAGCTTGTTATCGGCGTCGTAAACCGGCGTCATCAACTCATAGCGCAGCCCCATGTTGAGCGTAAGTTTGCTGTTGACGCGATAGTCGTCCTGCACAAAGAACCAATTGCCGCGTTGGCGCGCGCGGGCCTGTACTTGGGTAGCTAGCTGATAGGAGCTCCGCGCACCGAAGTAGAAGTCAGCCAGCGAGTTGATGGTGTTGGCCGGACCGCCGGCAAACGCGCCGAAGTTCTGGCCCGGAATGCGCGAGTAGAGTCCGCCGTAGCCGTCAATGCCGTAGAGCGGATTGGTGTCGTCGACGAGGATGGCCAGGCGCAGACTCTCATAGCCCGCCTTCACGTTGTGGCGATTTAGAATCTTGGACACGTTGATGCGTGTGTTCACCGAAGTGGGAAACTGCGCCTGCGGATTGGTGGATTGGCGGCCGAAGCGCGGGAAGCCGGTGATGTCCTGCGGCGTCACGCCGCCTTGAATGCGCGATCCCTCGGGCAGGCCGCCGATGCCGAACAACTCGCGCATAGACGGACCGCCGACAGAGGCGGGAAGCCGGTCCATCCCGAGCCGTGTGACGGCGAAGCGGCCCTCCCACACTTCGTTCGACGTGCGAGTCCAGGTAATACCAGCCACGCCCTGTTGATTGAAGGTGTCCAGGAAGCCGAGATTGTTGCCTCCCGAGAAACCGGTGATCAGCCCGGGCGCGTAGATATCCTGCTTGCGATGAGCGTAGCGAAAGAAGCTACTCAAGCGGTCACTGAACTTGTGGTCTACCTTAACCGCGCCCTTGTCTTCGTTGAGTTGATTGAGATCGAATCCACCGAAGTTATTGGTGATGCCCAGTGGTCCTGCGCCGGGCCGATTGGGTTGCGGCAACTCGGCCAGCACGCGGCGCGCCAAGCGCGACATCGGTACGGCTTGGCCGGCGGGAATGACTGTGCCGGCCGCCACGGCTTGGCCCTGATCGCCGGTGAAGGCCAACGGCACGCGCACGTCCACGGGCAAAATACCTTGACGGAGCGCCTCGGTGGGAAGCGAGGTCAGCGAGAACGGAGCGATGCGCCAGCGGGAGCCCTCGTAGTCCAGAAAAAAGAACGTGCGGTCCTTACGGATGGGCCCGCCGAACGTGGCGCCAAACTGGTTGCGCTTGTTGAGCGGCTTCTGGTTGAGCACGGGCTTGAAGAAACCGGTGGCGTTCATCTTCTCGTTCTGCAGGAACTCCCACGCAGCGCCGTGAAAGCTGTTGCCACCGGAGCGCGACGCCACGTTCATTACTGCGCCGCCCGTGCGTCCGAACTCCGCCGAGTAGGCATTGACCATCATCCGGAATTCAGCCACCGAGTCAGGCGAAGGTTGGATCGCTTGGTTTGAGTAACCTTGATTCGTGGTGCCGTAGAAGTTGTTGTCGATGCCGTCCAGCAGGAAGTTGTTCCAGACGCTGCGCAGGCCGTTGACGTTGTAAGCGCCTTCGCGGCGGAAAGCGATCGAGCCCTGATTGCCGACTTGCGATTGGCGCACGCCGGGGGCCAGCAGCGCCAGGCTGGAGTAAGTGCGCCCCTGCAAGGGTAACTCCACCATTTGTTTGGTGGCGATCACTTGGCCTTTCGAAGAGTTGTCGGTCTCAAGGAGCGGCGTGGCGGCTTCGACGTTGACCACTTCCGACACCTGCCCGACCTTCAGCGTCAGGTCCACGCGTTGCCGGGCGTTGACCGACACCACGACATTGCCGGTCACGGCTTTCGAGAAACCCGGTGCTTCGGCCGTCACCTGATAGGTGCCTCCCCGCACCGAAGGGAACACGAATTCCCCGGACTCGGCGGCATTGGTCTGCAGCGTAATCCCGGTATCGGTGTTGCGCAGAGTTACCTTGGCGGTGGCGATGGAGCCACCTCGTTCGTCACGGACAGCGCCCACTACAGCGGCTGAGTCGAACTGAGCCCAGGCGTTCGTAACGGCAAGGGAAAGCAGGGCGGCGACGGCAAAGCGCTTGGCGTTCATAGGCGAATTGACTCCTGGCATTTCTACATTCTCCCGCGCCAATGTTGCAGACGCATCAAGACGGAGTGAATTTAGCGTAGAAGAAGGCCCTTGACAAGGGGACCTGAATTGTGGATATATAGATCTAGATATCCATGTTCTCTCAAACCGCCGAATACGCCCTCCGCGCCGCTGTTTGGCTGGCCGAGAACGAAGGCCACCCGCAGACCACTCAGTCCATCGCCAAGGCGACGCGGGTGCCCGCCGCATATTTGTCAAAGCTTCTGCAGGCGTTGGGGCGCGCGGGCCTGGTGCACGGCTCGCGCGGAGTAGGAGGGGGCTTTGAATTGAAGGGTGCGCCGGCCGCGGTCTCGGTGCTCGATGTCGTGAATGCCGTCGATCCCATCCGCCGGATTAAAACCTGCCCGCTCAAACTGGATGCGCATAGCGTGCGACTGTGCCTGCTGCACAAGAAACTGGACGACGCAATCGCGACGATCGAAACGTCGTTCCGTGCCACGTCACTTGCCGACGTCGTGGGAGTGAATCCCCGGCACCGGCCGCTTTGCGAATTCATCGAAGTGAGGAGTGCCCACCAATGAACGGGCTGGCAATCGTGCTCATGGCCGCCGCCGCGGACCCCGCCAACGTGGTCTATCAACCCGCAGACCTGGGCGGCTCTTACGTGATGGAGTTCGAGCGCGGTCCTATCTTCTACAACCGGCCGGGCGAACGCGACGCAATCGCACGTCTGCAGCGGCAGATCGATTCAGGCAAGGTGCGGTTGAACTTCGATCCGAACGGCCGCGGGTACTTGCGCTCACTGCTCGACGCGCTGCACGTGCCGGTCTCTTCGCAGATGCTGGTGTTCTCCAAGACCAGCCTGCAGCTTCACAAGATCGCGCCCGAAACCCCGCGCGCGCTCTACTTCAATGACGACGTGTATGTCGGATTTGTGCAGCGCGGCGACGTGCTGGAGCTATCAGCGGTGGATCCCGAACGCGGCGCCATGTTCTACACGCTGGAGCAACGGGAAGCCACGCAACCTCGTTTTCGCCGCCAGGACGATTGCCTGCAATGTCACGCCAGCGGCCGCACGCTGGGTGTGCCGGGTCATATCGTGCGTTCCGTGAATGTCGACAGCGAAGGGCAGCCGGTCTTCACCGGAGGCGGCTATAACATCGACCATCGCAACCCGCTGTCCGAGCGCTTCGGCGGCTGGTATGTTACAGGCACCCACGGAGCGGCGCGCCACCTCGGCAACGTCTATGTGAAAGATCGCGCGCAGCCAGATAAGCTCGACACCGAAGCTGGCGCCAACTTGACGAAACTGCCGGTTGAGACCGCGCCCTACCTGGCTCCCCATAGCGATCTGGTTGCGCAGATGGTGCTGCAGCATCAGGTGCGGATGCACAACCTGATTGCCCGCGTAGCCTTTGAAACCAAGGTCGCGCTCGAGGTGCAGGCAGCGATGGACAAGATGCTCGGCAAGCAGGCGGGCGGGGGAGGCTGGTCAGAGTCCACGCGCCGCCGTATCTTCTGCCCCGCCGAGACGCTGGTGCGGTACATGCTTTTTATCGATGAGCCGACGCTGACGGCGTCCGTGCGCGGCACATCGAACTTCACGACCGAGTTTCCCAAGCAAGGGCCGGCGGATCATCGCGGCCGTTCGCTCCGCGAGTTCGATCTCAAGAGCCACCTGTTTCGCTACCCACTGAGCTTCCTGGTCTACTCGGAGGCGTTCGATGCCCTGCCGCCGCCGGCCAAAGATTACGTGTGGAGGCGCTTGTGGGAGGTGCTGAGTGGTCGCGACCAGCGCAAGGAGTTTGCCACTCTGCTGCCGGCGGACCGTGCGGCGATCCGCGAGATCCTCGTCGAGACCAAGCCCGATCTCCCAGCCTATTGGCGCACCTCCCGGCCATAACGCGATAAACTGCGAGGACGATGTGCAGATCACTCTTCCTCGCGGCGGCGGCCTTCACGGCTGTCTCCTACGCCGCTTCGTCAGGCGACGAGAATTACAACGTTAAGTTATGGGAGCCGGGCAAGGTTCCGCTGGCCTCCTCAGACGGCCCGCTGGACCAGCCGTTTCTGACGGTGTTCATGCCGCCGGCGAACAAACGGAACGGCTCGGCCGTGGTGATCGCGCCCGGCGGCAGCAACATCATGTTGATGTACAACGCCGAAGGAATCGAGGTCGCCGAGCGATTCAATGATTGGGGCACGGCGGCGTTCGTACTTACCTACCGATTGGAGCCCAAGTATGGCGAGAGTGCGCGTGTACTGGATGGCAACCGGGCCATGCGATTGGTGCGGTCTCGCGCGCAGGAATGGAAACTGGATCCCAAACGCATTGTGTTTGCGGGCTTCTCAGCCGGTTCCAGCATGGCGCGGGCCGTTACCGCGGCGGCCGGACCAGGCGATCCCAACGCGGCAGATCCGGTGGATCGCTACGAATCCAAGCCCAACTTCCTGCTGATGGTGTACGGCCCGGGGCAGGCAGCGCCGAATGAAAATCTGAAGGAGTTTCCGCCCACCTTCTTACTGTCAGCCGCGGCAGATACGGGCGCAGCCAATGGAACCGCCCAGTTCTTCCTCGACATGAACAAGGCCGGCGCGGTCGCCGAGTTACACATCTATCAGAAAGGCCGCCACGGCTTTGGTGCGGCCACTACGAGTCCGGAGTTCAGTCCATGGATGGATGCGCTCCATCACTTCCTCAAACTGGGTGGCTTTTTCGAGGGCAAGCATTGATGATGCGGATCGCAGCCACTCTAGTCCTTGCCGCCGCCGCGTGGGGGGCTGAACATCCCAAGACGGTGAATGATGGCTATGGCGATTTCGTCTATGTCCCCGCCGGCGCCTTCAAGATGGGCGATAACTTCGGCGACGGGGAATCGCGCGAGCGGCCTGTACACACGGTCGAACTCGACGCCTTCTACATCGGTAAGTATGAAGTCACGAATGCGGACTGGCGGAAGTTTCAAAGCGATGCTGGTTACGATGACCCGAAGTTCTGGCCGGACCGGCGCGTTGTACCGAAGGATCAAAGCCCCTATTGGACTCAGCCGCAGAATCACGGTGGGGCGACACCCGGCAGCGACAACTATCCCGTGCTGGGCGTCAATTGGGATGCGGTCACGGCTTACTGTAATTGGCTGAGCGCGAAGACGGGCAAAACGTATCGCCTTCCGACCGAGGCCGAATGGGAGAAGGCCGCGCGCGGCACGGATCAGCGCCGGTTTCCTTGGGGCAACACCATCGACCACACCTACGCCAACTACGTGGGCGCGCAGAAGTTCGACACCGGACAAGTAGTGGGTTACTATGACGGCGGCGCCTCGCCTTACGGAGCGATGGACATGGCGGGCAACGTGATGGAGTGGTGTCAGGACTGGTACAGCCGGGGTTACTACTCGGTTTCGGCCAAGAAGAATCCCAAGGGTCCGGAGAAGGGCGCTTATCGCGTTCTTCGCGGCGGAGCCTTCTTCTTTGAGGGGCAGGATCTGCGCTCCTACGCCCGCTCCGGCGGATGGCCCTCGCTCCAGGCCTGGCGCATGATTGGCTTTCGGGCGGCGAGGCAGCCATAGTATGTCGGGACGAATCCTTTGCGTCTCAGCCCTGGTAGCGCTGGCCGTGCATGCACAGCAGCTTGCTCCAGGGTATGTGGATCCGAAGCCTGTGCTGGCGGCGGCGGAGCGAGCCATCGGTGCGGACCGTTTGAATTGTGTCACGGTCTCCGGATCGGGTTACACAGGCATGGTGGGTCAACAACGTGAATCGGCTTGGAATGTCGATTGGCCGCGTGGCGAAGTGACTAACTACCGCCGCACGATGAATTGGCAGGCCGGCGTCATGCGGGAGGAGTTTGACCGCAAACCTGGACTCAATCCGGCGTCGTGGAAGTATGGTTTGGGCTGGAAAGGCGGCGGGCCGATTCAGGCTAACTCGCGCCAGACCTTCGTTGTGAACGGCAAGTTTGCCTGGCACATGGACGGCGAAGGAGCCGCGCCCGTCGCTGCGGCGCCTGAGGACGCCGAACGCTGGCAGTTGGATCTATGGCTTAACCCGCCCGGGTTTCTCAAAGCGGCCCAACTCCCCGGCGCAAATCCGAGGGCGGTGTGGCGCTGGGAACTGGGCGAATCCGGACGCGATGGCGTCACCACGACACCGGAAAAGATGACCGTTGTTTCGATCACCATGCTGGGTAAGTATCGGGTTGATGCGACGATCAACAAAGAGCATCTGTTACAGCGCATTCATACGTGGGTGCCCGATCCGGTGCTGGGCGATACCAACTACGAGCACGAGTTCAGTAACGATACCTACATTGACGTTGGCAACGGCATCCGCTTTCCCACCGTTTGGCATCATCACGAGGGCTGGGACGATAACTTCGGCTCTTTGAACATCAGCGCGGGTCACAATGCCTTCGGCGGCAAATACGGCAAGATCGAGGCGAACGCCTGCGGAGATCTGCCGGAGGTTCCGGCCGTGGTTCGTCAAACGAAATTTGCCGAGCCGGTGCAAAGCCGGAAGCTTGCCGACGGCGTCTATCTGATGGGCGGCGGCACCCACAACAGCGTGGCTATCGGGTTCAAAGACTACATCGCCGTGGTGGAGGCCCCGCTGGACGAAGCGCGCAATTTGGCGGTGATCGAAGAGGTAGCCAAGCTGATACCTGACAAGCCTATTCGCTTTCTCGTCAACACGCACCAGCACTTCGATCATGCCGGCGGCCTCCGGACCTACATGCACATTGGCGCCACCATCATCACGCACGTGAAGAATTTCGCCTTCTACAACCGCGACGTGCTGAACTATACGCCGCGGACCCTGAGCCCAGACATGCTTGCACTGTGGCCACCCACCGAAGTAAGTGAGGGCTACCAATACGAGACGGTTCGAGAGAACTACGTGTTGTCGGATGGCAAACGCCAGCTCAACATCAGTTACGTTCAACCGCTGGAACATGTCGAGGGCATGCTGATGGCCTATTTGCCCAATGAGAAGCTGGCGATCGAGGCGGATATGCTTGACTCGACCGGGGGGACGCCCGGCCCATCGACGGCTGCTAGCCAGACGCTCCGCACCCACATGCTGCGTTTGGGAATGCAAGGCGCCACAATCGTACCGATCCACGGCAACCCAGTAACCTGGGCCGATTTCACCCGCACCTTTGAAAACCGGAAACCATAGCCAAAACCAAATGCCACACTCGATAGTCATCCTCCTCCTTTGCACGGCCTCTTCGCTCGTAGCCGCCGACTGGCCACAGTGGTTGGGTCCGTCCCGTGACAGCATCTCCAAGGAGACCGGATTGCTCCAGCAATGGCCCAAGGAAGGGCCGCAGCTGCTTTGGCAGGTTGACGGCTTGGGCGATGGGTACGGCGCTCCGGCCGTGGCTGGCGGGCGCATCTATCTTGTTAGTAACCAGGGGCTCGCCGATGAGACGCTGCGCGCCATGTCTGTCGAAGACGGTAAGACGATCTGGACGCTACGAATGGGTAAAGTTGGCAACCCCGATCAGGCGCCTGCTTACCCGGCTGCGCGTTCGACGCCCACCGTGGATGGAGCCCTGGTTTACGCCTTCAGCTCCGATGGTGATCTGGTTTGCGCCGAAGCGGCCACCGGCAAGGTGAAGTGGAAGAAGAGCACGCGGCAGGAGTTCGGCGGGGAGCCAGGTAAGTGGGCGTACTCAGAATCGCCGCTCCTTGACGGCGACACGCTGGTGGTTACGCCCGGAGGCAATCAGGCAACGCTGCTGGCTCTAAATAAGAAAAATGGTAAGCCGATCTGGAAATCGGTGATCCCGGGAGGCGAAGCGGCTGGTTACTCGTCGGCCATCATCGTTAACGGCGGCGGCCGCAAGCAGTATGTACAGTTTCTATCCAAGGGCGTGGTGGGCGTCGACGCCAAGACCGGCGCGATGCTCTGGCGTTACGACCAGACGAGCAAGGGTCCGGCCAACATCCCGACGCCGGTAGGGCGCGACGGCTACGTCTACAGCACGGCACGCAGTATGACTGCCGGCGGGCTGGTTCGCCTGTCGGCCAAGGCGGACGGAGGAGTGGCGGCCGAACAGGTCTACTTCGAGCGTGGGTTGCCGAGCGCCATCGGCGGTTCGGTCCGGGTGGGTGAGTATCTCTACGGCACCACCAGCGAAGGCTTGGTAGCCGCTGAATTCCTAACAGGCAAGATTCGCTGGACGAACGCGAGCGTTGGCGCGGGCGCGGTTCTCTTTGCTGAGGGCCACTTATACGTGTACGGCGAAGATGGCGAGGCGGCGCTGGTGGAAGCAACTCCCGACGCCTATCGTGAAAAAGGCCGCTTCACACCGCCGGGCAAGCCTGCGCACCCTCGCGGCGCGCGCGAGAAATCCTGGGCCTATCCAGTGGTGGCCAATGGACGGCTGTATCTACGAGACTTGGGCAAGCTCTGGTGTTACGACGTACGCAGGTAAGTTCCTACGAGCAGCGCACCCTGGCCCGGCCAAGGTAGCGGTGTGGGTTCTGCCCACTGGATTTCCCGCCAGTCAGCTTTCGTGTCGGCGATCTGTTCGTCGCTGACCAGCAGCGCCACCGAGCAACGATGCGCATCCGCATAGGGAATCAACTCCTGCCGGTGGAGCGCTCGCGATACCAGCCAATCACACCCTGGCTCATACATGGAAAGCCGCACGCTCTTCACAAAGGCGTTGGGCACGTCGAGCGTGGTTTCCTTGATGAACACGCTCTTGCGAATGTCCACTTCCACCATGGTTACGGTGCATTCGGGCCGCACAATAGCGATGGGCACGCCGGGCAGGCCGGCACCGGAGCCGGCGTCAACCACCCGGAATGCGCCCGTGGCTGGGATGGCGTTGGTGACAAAAAGCGACTCGCCGTAGTGACGTAGCACTACTTCTTCGGGATCGGTGATGGCCGTAAGGTTGATGCGTTTGTTCCAGCGCATCATCAGGGAGTAGTGGGCTTCAAATAATGCAATCTGAGGGGCCGTGAGCCAGGGAAAATGTGGCCGGAGGTGTTGCTCCACCAAATCCGTAAATTGACTCATGTACTCAGGCCACCCGGCTCAGCGTCAGGTAGCAATCCAACACGGCAATTGCCGCGGGAGTTACACCGGGAATGCGCGCGGCCTGACCCAGCGTCTCGGGATTCACCAGCGCCAGTTTCTCGCGGATCTCGCGCGAGAGTCCGGGCACGCTGGCGAAGGAAAAGCCGTTCGGGATCTGCCGCCGCTCGGCGCCCTTCATACGCTCGATCTGGCGCTCCTGTTGATTGATGTAGCCGGCATACTTGAGCTCGGTTTCAATGGTGGTAATGACGCCATGCACGGGCTCTTCACCGCCGAGCACGTCCCGGATCCAAGGGGCTCCGAGTTGCGCGATCCGCGCCTCAGGCCTACGCAACCACACGTCAAACGTAGGCCGGTCATCGAGCCCAAGCCCGAGAGACTCGGCGATGTCCGCCTTCGGCCGCTGCCCTCTCAGAGCTCCCATCAGCCGCTCGCGTTGTTGCTGCTTGCGTTGGTACACGGCCCAACGATCATCCTGGACCAAGCCCACACGGCGGCCCATGGGAGTGAGCCGCTCGTCGGCATTGTCGATGCGTAAGTGCAGCCGAAATTCCGCGCGAGAGGTGAACATGCGATACGGCTCGTCGGCGCCCTTGGTCACCAGGTCGTCAACCAGGATGCCAGTGTAGCCCTCGGTCCGGCCAATCGCCAAAGGCTCCTTGCCTTGCAAGCGGCAAGCGGCGTTGATACCCGCCACCAAGCCCTGGCAGGCGGCCTCTTCGTAACCTGATGTTCCGTTGATCTGCCCCGCCAGATACAGTCCGGCAATCGACTTCACCTGCAGTGTGTGGTCTAACTCACGCGGGTCAATCGCATCGTACTCGATGGCGTAGCCGGGCCGGATCATCTCGGCATCCTCCAGGCCTTCAATAGAGGCGACAAACGCCGCCTGCACGTCGATAGGCATGCTGGTGGACATGCCGTTCACATAGATCTCGTTGGTGTCCAGGCCCTCGGGCTCGAGGAAGATCTGGTGCCGGTCCTTATCCGGAAACTTCACGAACTTATCCTCGATCGAAGGGCAGTAGCGGGGACCGACGCCTTCTATCTGACCACTATACAGCGGTGACCTACTTACTGCCTCAGAGATGATCTGCTTCGTCTTTTCATTCGTGTAAGAGATGTAGCAGCGCACCTGGTCTCGCACGATTCGTTCTGTGATAAACGAAAAAGGCGTGGGCTCAGCGTCCCCTTCTTGCGGCTCGAACTTAGTCCAATCGATGGTGCGGCCGTCGAGGCGCGGCGGCGTGCCGGTCTTGAGCCGCATCCAGCGCAACCCGGACTGGCGCAATTGATCACCGAGGAGCTGCGAGGGCGCTTCGCCGTTTCGCCCGCAGCCATACTGCTGTTCGCCGATGTGAGCGAGCCCGTTGAGAAACGTTCCGGTGGTGACGATCACCGCCTCGGCTGGCAGATTTCGCCCATCCCTCAGCAAGACGCCTCGGACGCGCCCCGCCTCGATGTCGAGCGCCGCGACTTCGGCCTGCAGGATCCGCAGGTTCGGCTCTTGCTCGAGCACCTCGCGCATGCGGATGCGGTACTGCTTCTTGTCGCACTGGGCGCGGGGGGACCACACGGCCGGTCCGCGGCTGGTGTTCAGCAGGCGGAACTGGATGCCCACCGCATCAGTCACCTCGCCCATCACGCCGCCCAGCGCGTCGACCTCGCGCACCAGATGGCCCTTGGCAATGCCGCCGATGGCCGGGTTGCAGGACATCTGGGCGATGAGGTCAAGATTCATGGTCACCATCGCCGTGCGCAAACCTATACGCGCCGCTGCGCGCGCGGCCTCGCATCCGGCATGGCCGGCGCCCACCACAATGACGTCGTACCTAGCAGCCATTGCTATCATTGTACCCGTGTCAAAAATCAACGCCCTGGTGATCGGGGGCGGCGGGCGCGAACACGCGATCGCCTGGAAGCTGGCCCAGAGCCCTCTGATTGAGCGGGTTTTCGCAACGGCCGGCAATCCCGGCATCGCCCAAGTAGCCACGTGCATTCGCCCCGCTGCGGGAACGGCGGCAGGTTACTTGGCCGTGGCCGAACAGGTCAACGCCGCGCTCACGGTGGTGGGCCCAGAGGCGCCGTTGGTGGCGGGAACGGTGGATCTGTTTCGCGCCCAAGCGCCGCATCGCAAGATCATCGGCCCCACCGCCGCCGCCGCGCAACTGGAAGGCAGCAAAGTTTTCTCGAAGGCGTTCATGTTGCGGGCCGGCATCCCCACGGCGCGCGCCGTGACGGCCGCCAACGCTGAAGCCGCCGCCGCGCACCTGGATGAGATTGGGTATCCGGTGGTGCTCAAGGCTGACGGGCTCGCGGCCGGCAAAGGTGTCGTGATTGCGCCGGATCGCGCGGCGGCGCTCGAGGCATTATCTAAGCTGCCGGCTGGCCAGATCGTGGTGGAAGAGTTCCTGACTGGCGAGGAAGTTAGTTTCATCGTAGTGGCCGATCATCGCCGCTCGTGGCCGCTCGAAGCCACCCAGGATCACAAGGCGATTTTTGATGGCGATCGGGGCCCCAACACCGGTGGCATGGGAGCCTATTGCGACGGCCGGATTCTCACCGCGGCGCAAACGGCGGAGATCATGCGCTTGGTGATTGAGCCCGCGCTCGAGCAGATGATCGCCGAAGGTACGCCTTACACGGGGTTCCTTTATGCGGGGTTGATGATGACGCCGAACGTGGGCGTGAAGGTGCTGGAGTTCAACGCGCGACTGGGCGATCCGGAGACGCAGGCAATCATGCATCACATGGAGTCTGACTTCGCCGCGACGCTGCTGCACGGCGCGCCGATTGTGTGGAAGGGCGATCCGTCGGTGTGCGTGGTCATGGCGGCGCATGGATACCCTGGCGACGTGCGGACGGGCGACACGATCCACGGGCTTGACGACGTGACAGGCGGCGCCACCGTGTTTCACGCCGGTACCCGGCTTGGTCCGCGGCGCGGAACCGTCGAGACCGCGAGCGGTCGCGTGTTGGGGGTGACGGCTTCCGGCGCAACGTTGGCCGCAGCGAGGGAGAGCGCCTACGCGGGAGTGCGGGCCATTTCGTTCGATGGCGCGCAGTATCGGCGGGATATCGGCGCCAAGGGATTGCGGCGCTGGTAAGGGATTGCGCGACTGTAGAAATGACATTGCGCCGAGGGTGGCGCGGACCAAGCGTACCAGAACGCGAAGAAGAACACGCCGAACGCCGCGCGGGTGGAGCACAACAGGGCGTTGGCGCGGGCGATGGTGCAACTGGTCAGAGACGATACAGAGGTCTACAAACAATTCTCGCAGAACGAGGGATTCAAGCGGTTGTGGAGGACTTGGTTTACGCGCTAACCAGTTAAAGCTGACTTGGCGGGCAGGCGGAAGAGAATCTTGGGCCGGAGCACTTCGTCAACCACCGCGACCGGGCAACCGGCGATTGGTTCGTGGTGAGTGACGAACGGGTTCAAGTGACCAATGGCGGTCTGAGGTGAGCGGGAGGCTCTAAGGCTTCAAGGTCTGGGCGAATCGCAGCGCCCACCTACGTTGATTGGCCGCATCGGTTATCTCGTCCTGCCGGAATTCCACCTGCAGGTGCGCGAGCCCCCGCCGCAGGGCATGGAAGGGAATACTGAAGTCCACCGCCGGATCCAGATCGTAGGGCTGGTTGTCTCCAACCATGACATCACCGGGCTGGCGAAGGGCGGCGAGCACGGGGCCGGCCAAGCTGCGATCCAGATGACTGGAGAGTGCGATTTGCCAGGGTCTCGGGTTGCCGGCGAGAGAGGGAGTCATGGAGTGAATGGAAACCGCGATCGAGGGCACGCCTCGGGCCTCCCGTTCCAGCAGCACCGATTCCACTGCTTCGTGATAGGGATGGAACCAGCGCTCAATGCGGCTTTGACGGGCGGCGTCGCTCAGATGAAGGTTGCCGGGGATCATGGTGCCGTCGCTCACTGCCGGGATGAGATCGGCAGCGGCCAGGTGGCGGTTGCAATCGATCACGAGCCGGGAGAAGGCGCTGAGAATCGCCGGTGCGTCAAAGATCTCCGACAGCGCCTCGGTCACTCCCGCGGCGCCGATATCCCACGCAATGTGGCGCGCAAGTTCCGAAGCCGGCAAACCGAGGTCACGCAGCTCGGCCGGAATGGCATTGCTGGCGTGGTCGCAGAAGAACACAAAACGTGCGGAACCTTGCGGACGAATAACCCGAGGCAAGGTCATCCCGCTGCCGCTTCGGTGACTGTCACCGTAACGTCCATGCCGAGGAATGCTTCCGGAGAGCCCGCGTACGTGCCCCACAAAGGCAGCACTTGCTCAGGCGCCCACGCCACGGCGACGCGAATGAGATTGCGGTTGCCGACGATGCTATTGGTGGGGTCAAAATCAATCCAGCCGGCGCCGGGCAGATAGGCCTGCATCCAGGCATGCGTCGCCCCTCCGCCGGCCAAGCCTGAACTGTTGGGCGTAAAGATATACCCACTTACAAACCGCGCCGCCAGACCCAATGATCTGGCGGCTTCGATCATCAGGACGGCGAAATCCCGGCAACTGCCCTTACGGGTTCGCAGCGTCTCCTCGGGAGTCTGCACGCCCTTCTCTACGCGGCGATTGTAGCTGAACTGCTCGCGGATGCCGGCCGTCATGGCGCGCAGCACTGTCATGGTGCGGCTGGTATCGGATGGATCGAGAAACTGCAGTGCCCACTTGAGTACATTCTCACCACCCGGGTAGTGCGGAGCCAGCGCGCGCACCAGATTGGGAAAGTCTTCATCGGAATAGCGGAAGGGATACGTTCGCGCGTATTCTTCGAGTGGATACTCGGGCACGGAGTTCTCGAAATGCTCCAGGTTCACTAAGCTCGCAAAGCGGAGTTCGGACGTGGCGCCTTCAAAAGTGGCGACGGCGACCGAGTTATCGAAGGGATCGTGCAGCCAGCGCAAGTGAGCGGGTTGTGGCGTGATGATCAGGCTGGTCTGGATCAAACGCAGGTCATGACTCTCGCGCGGGCGGAACATCATACGGTGTTCTCCGAGGCCGACCGGTTCGCCGTAGCGGTAAACGGTGGTGTGGCGCACCGTGAGGAAGGACATCTTCAGGCGGCGGTTCCGGCGGCGGCAGCAGCGGGAATCTCATCGGTCCAGACCGTGAAGCTCTCCAGGAAGTTAGGCCCGAACGTGGTAGCGATCGCGACATCGGAAGCATCGCGGCCGCGCGCCATGAGAATGCGGCCGATGCGCGGGACATTGTTGCGTGGGTCAAACAGATGCCAGCGGCCGCCGATCCAGGCCTCAAACCACGCCGCGAAATCGCCAACGGCGTAAGGCGGCGGCGTGCCGATATCGCTCAGGTAGCCGGTACAGTATCGCGCCGGAATATTCATGCAGCGGCAGAAGGCGATGGCCAGATGCGCGTAGTCCCGGCAGACGCCGGTGCGTTCATTGAAGGCTTCGGCGGCGCTGCGGGTGGCACGGGCGTTCTGATAGTTGAAAGAAATATGGTTGTGAACATAGTCGCAAATGGCCTGAACGCGCGGGTGCCCCGGCGTGGCGCCGCTGAAAAGCTGCCACGCCGTCTCAGACAGGAAATCTGTCTCGCAATAGCGGCTGCCGAGCAGAAACACCAGCGTGTCCTCGGGCAGATCCTCTACCGAGTCCTGTCCGGCCGCATGCACAACCTCGTCAGGCTGACCGGTGTCCCGAACCACCGCGTTGGCCGTGAGGCGAAGACGGCCTGCCGGAGCCATGACTCGCTTGCACCGGTTGCCAAAACCGTCCCGGTAGCCAGTGATCGCAATCGCAGGCTCGACGACGAGTTCGTCTGGGACCACGATGTCGGCGGCGCGCGAATCGTGGATATTCACGCACAGGATGATTGGCGTGGGCTGCGGGAAGTTGTAGATTAACTCGTAACCGGTTCGGAGCTGCACGGCAGATAACTCTTTCTGTTGTTGCGCTGAAGGCCTGGCTCCAACCAACTTGATGGTACCAGGATGTTCACACAGACTTCATCCTCCGGTGCTACCGTAGGCCAATGGGTCTAAGAAAGCTCTTTCTCATTACGCCCTTGCTCGCCTTCGCCTCCACCGCGGCTCGGGCACAATCGGAAGCCGGCACGGGCACGGTGAATGGCACTGTCACCGACTCTTCCGGCGCCACGGTGGCCAATGCCCGCGTTACGGCCACCAACACCGCCACCGGATTGGTGCGCGTCACCAGCACCACCGAAGCCGGCGCCTATACCTTCGTCCGCCTCCCTGTGGGCTCCTACGATTTGCGCTTTGAATTCCAGGGGTTCAAGACCACCACCCGGCCCGGTGTGCCGGTGAACGTGGGCAGCGTGGCCACGGTGGATCTCACGCTGGAAGTCGGCGCGACTACCGACAGCGTCACGGTGTCAGGCGAAGTACCGGTGGTGGAAACTACGCGGTCTCAGGCCTCGACGCTGGTGGGCGAAAAATTCATTCGAGACCTGCCCATCAACGGCCGCAACTTCCTGGATTTCACCGTGCTCACGCCGGGCGTGGTGCGCGATCCGCGTGGCGGCGATCTTAGCTTTGGTGGGCAGCGCGGCACCATGAACTCGTTCATGATTGACGGCACCGATTCCAACAACACCTTCTTTGGCCAATCCACCGGCCGCCAGGGTGTGCGCAATCCGTACGCCGTCAGTCAGGACGCCGTGCAGGAATTCCAGGTCAACACCAACGGCTACGCCCCGGAAATCGGACGGGCTGCCGGTGGCGTAGTAAACGTGATCACCAAGTCCGGCACCAATCAGTTCCACGGCGGCGCCTTCTGGTTCCTGCGCCGCACCAGCTTGACCGCCAATAACTCCTTTGCCAAGTCATTGGGTCGCACCCGGCCCCTGTATGAATTTGATCAGTTCGGCGGCAATGTGGGCGGGCCGGTGAAGCGCGACAAGCTGTTCTTCTTTTTCAACTATGACGGCCAACGCAATGAAGAGCCGATCGTGATGCTCACGACGGCCGTCCGTCCAACCGACGCAGCGCAGGCGGCTGAGTTTGATGCGCTGACCAAGCGCTTCAGTAACTACGCCCGCGGCCTCAACAACAACGTCTATCTGACCAAGGTGGACTGGAACATCGCGAGCGGCAAGACGCTGAACATGCGCTGGAACGCCAACCGCTTCACGGGCAGGAACTACGAGAACGCCGGCCCGCAACGCCTGGCCGAGTCCACCGGAGACAGCCAGGTGACCACGGACACAATCGGGGCCACGTACACGCAAGTGATCGGCGCGCGTGACGTGATGGACCTGCGCTACGTCAACGTGCGGGACGATCAGCCGGGCGCGGCCAATTCCAATGCTCCGGAGACCACGATTCGCCAAGGCGGCCAGAACGTGATTGTCTTCGGACGCAACAATTTCAGCCCGCGCTATACCAACTCCAAGCGAAACCAGATTGTGGGCGCCATGACCACCGTGCGCGGCCAGCACACCGTCAAATTCGGGGCCGACATCAACGTCGAGAAGATTAACAACTTCTTCCCTGGGCAATTCTCTGGCGTCTATCTTTTCAATACGGTGGCCGATTGGATTGCGCGCCGCCCGGCGCAGTTCAGCCAGGCGCTGGCGGGTCCCAACACCAATGGCGCGCTGACGCGCCCCAACCTCCGCGAGTACGCCTTCTTCATTCAGGATGCCTGGCGCGCCAGTGACCGGCTCACCCTCAACTACGGTATTCGGTATGACCTGATGAACACCGCCGATCCGCCAGTGGCCAATCCGAACGACCAACTGCGCGCCAGCGGGTTGCGCACGGACTACATGCCGCTCGACAAAAACAACTGGGGCCCGCGGTTCGGCCTCGCCTACCGCGTTACCAAGGACGAGCGCATGGTGATTCGCGGCGGCTACGGCGTTTTCTACGGTCGCACCCCGGCCATTCTCACCGGCACCGTGCATAGCCAGAACGGTATCCAGGTGCAGAACTACAGCTTCACCGCCAATATTCCGGTGACGTATCCGGGCATCCTGTCCGCCCCGCCGGCTGTCAACCGCACGCCGAATATCTTTGCCTTCGATCCCAACTACCAGCAGCCGTCCACGCAGCAATGGAACGCGCAGACCGAGATGCGCGTGGCCAAGGACTACTCGCTGACGGTAGGCTATCTGGGCGTGCGCGGCTATCACTTGACGCGCTCGCGCGACGGCAACCTGTTCCCGGCCGCGGACACCACGGCGCAAATCGCCGGCGGCGGTGGCACGCTCTCATTCCCGCGGTTCAGCGCGGCGCGGCCCAACCCCGCGTTCGGGCGCATCACGCTGGTGGAGTCAGGCGCCGACAGTAAGTACCACGGTGTGTTCTTCCAGATGACGCGGCGCTTCAGCCAGAACTACACGTTGCAGACTTCCTATACGTTGTCAAAGGTTACCGACACGGCGCCGGAAGCCACGGCGGTGGTGCCCGCCAACGGCGGCGATGACGTCAAGATCGCGCAGAACACGCTGCAGCCGAACCTGGACAAAGGCCTCGGCGATGCGGATACGCGCCATCGCTTCGTGGCCTCGGCGGCCTGGGATATCAGCTACGCCAATGGCATGAACGGCCCGGCGCGCTACATCCTTGGTTACTGGCAGGTTTCGACCATCGTGCAGGCGCAATCGGGCCGCGTCTATAGCCCGCGCGTCAATACGGACATCAACAACGACGGTAACTTCAACAGCGATCGCGCGCCAGGCGCGGCTCGCAACACGCTACGTCTGCCCGCCTTCGCCACCGCCGATCTGCGCATCAGCAAGGACATCCCGATCGGCAGTGACCGTGTGCGCGCCAAGTTCATCGCCGAGGCGTTCAATGTTACTAACCGGACCAACGTAAGCGGCCGCAACGCCACGCAGTTCAACTTCACGCTGCCGTCGGCTACGAACCCGAATTTCGTGGCTACGCCGAATGCGGTGTTCGGCGCGCCGACTTCGGCGGGGGATCCACGGATTTTCCAGCTCGCGCTGAAGTTTTTGTTCTGAGGCTTCAGATGCGGCGCGGCTCCTTGCGGGCTCCGTGCCTTACGTGCAGGACCCTCACCACGCCGTCGTAGATAGCGTAGTAGACCCGGTAGACATGCCGCCGCTTTCCGAACAGCAGCTTCCGTACGGTTCTCCGTGAAGACGAGAGCCGCGGCTCAACCGGACATCGTTCGGCGAGGCTTGAGAGGGAGAGCATCGACTGCTCGAAGCGGTCGCACCATCGCAATCCCCGATACTGGGCCTCTCGGATCACCCCGGCGTAGATTCGGTTGAGGTCCTGTTGCGCGCGAGGAGTAAGGTCAACCCGGAATGCCATGCCTGGCCCGAAGTTCGGCGAAGACCTCGGTAGCGGCGCGCCCCTCTCCTCGTTCTGCCTGCTCCAGTCCCTCCTGTACGGCGGCTCGAGTGTCCGCAAACTCAGGGACGGACTCACTAAGCGGCTCTTCATGGAGCTCTCGCCAGTCGTTTTCTTCGCGTATTAGCCGCGCGATATATGCATCTACCGTCAGACCTTCGGCATCGGCCTTTTCGACTAGCCGAGCCTCGAGTTCAGGGGCAATCGTGATGTCATGGTAGATCATTCTTTCTATAGCTATATTCTACGCTGGAGCGTTCGAAAGATCAGAACGGAAACCATCGAAGCTGTCGGCCTGTACGTGACAATGTAGGCGGCGAAGATTGTGAGGGTGCGGCGCGACGCTTTCGCCCTTTGCCTTACGCTACGTTACCATTGAACTGTGTTTGGTCAGCCGCGCCGAAACCGGTGCCGCGAGATCCACCCGTTCGAAGACTGTTATGCCCGCCAATAGCAATTTGCTCGAAGCCAAAGCCGACGAGTTGCTCGCTCAACTCGGCCCCAGCCAACTCGCTGTAGTTGTGCAATTGCTCGAAGTCATGATCCACGACGACGAACTGTCCGAAGACGACCGGCGCGCGATTGCTGCCTCACGAGACTACTTCCGCCAAGGCGGCGAGGGTCTCTCGTTCGAGCAAGTGGTGGCCGAGTGCGGTTTCAAGCCAAAACGGCTGAGCCAGCCCACCCGGCTCCGCTGACAACCCCGGACTCACCCTCGCCCTAATCCTCGCAACCGCGCTCGCCGCCGCTCGGCGCGCAGCACTTCCTCCTCGTTCAGCCCGAAATAATGAGCAATCTCGTGCCATACTGTCTCTTTTACCAGTTCAATCAGATGCGCTTCGGAGCGGGCCATCCGTTCGTGCGGCCCCTGATAAATACTGATGGTGTCGGGCATGTGAAACTGGTCGTTGACGCCTCGATGGGTCATCGGTCTACCGTGGTAGAGCCCTAATAGATCGGGCCGCGGCGGCTCGGGTTCAACCACGATGACGAGATTATCGACGCGGCTGCGATACTTGGCTGGAATGGAGCGCAAAGCCTGTTCCACGAGGCGGTCGAAGTCGGCTGACGTCATCTCGTATTTTATTGTGACAAACCGGATGCGAAAACTTCTCACACTCACGCTGCTCGCCGCGTGCGCGGCTCAGGGCGCCGACATCGTAGCCCTGCGCTGCAGCCAGTTGATTGACTCGCGCGGCGGACGTGCCATCCCGAACGCCGTTGTTCTCGTCGAGGGAGGCCGAATCGTGAAGGCCGGCCCATCGTCGCAAGTCACCGTGCCCGCTGGCGCGCGCGTCGTCGATCTCTCCGGCGGCACCTGCCTGCCCGGACTCATTGACGTGCATGACCATCTCACCAGCGATCCCACGCGCTCCTCCGGTTACAAAAGCCTCGGCGTCTCCGTGCCTCGCGCGGCTCTCACCGGCGCTCACAACGCCCGCCTCACGCTCGAAGCCGGCTTCACCAGCGTGCGCAATGTGGGGGCGGCGGGCTACGCCGACGTGGCGCTGCGAGATGCGATAAACGAAGGCGACGTCCCCGGCCCCCGCATGATAGTCTCCGGCCCTTCGCTCGGCATCACCGGCGGCCATTGCGACAACGATCTGTTGGCGCCCGAGTATCGCTACACCTCAGCCGGAGTCGCCGACGGTCCTTGGGCCGCCCGCGCCAAAGTCCGCGAGGTAGTTAAGTACGGAGCTGACCTGATCAAGATTTGCGCATCCGGCGGTGTGCTCTCCAAAGGGGATCAACCGGGCACGCCGCAGTACACGCTGGAGGAGATGAAGGCGATCGTTGACGAAGCCCACAAACTCGGGCGCAAAGTGGCGGCGCACGCCCACGGAACCGAGTCGATCAAGGATGCCATTCGCGCTGGTGTGGACTCGATCGAGCACTCCAGCCTCATCGACGAAGAAGGCATTCGCCTCGCCAAGCAACACGGCACGTTCCTGGTCTTCGACATCTACAACGACACCTACATTCTTGACCAGGGCGCCAAGGTGGGCATGCTGCCCGAGGCGATCGAAAAGGAAAAGGCTATCGGCAAGTTGCAGCGCGAGAATTTCAAACTGGCTTGGCTCGGCGGCGCGCGGATGGCCTTCGGCAGCGATGGCGGCGTCTACCCGCACGGTGACAACGGCCGCCAGTTTGCCTACATGATCGAGTACGGCATGAAGCCGATGGAGGCGATTCGCGCGGCCACGGTGGAGGCAGCTGAACTGCTGGGCTGGAGCGGGAAGGCCGGTGTGGTCGAAGTGGGCGCCTGGGCCGACATCATCGCGGTTCAGGGCGATGTGCTCCAGGACGTGTCGCTGCTCGAGCGTGTCAGCTTTGTGATGAAGGACGGAAAGGTCTACAAAAATACGTGGCGGAAGTAAATCCGGATCGACTGAAAACAGTGGCGGCCAAGCTCGGCATCGGCCATCTGGGCCGGCACATTTTTCTTTGTGCCGATCAGACCAAACCCAAGTGCTGTGACAAAGAGGAAGGCATCGCGGCGTGGGACTATCTCAAAAAGCGCCTCGCCGAACTCGGCTTGGCCCAGGGTGACCATTGCGTGTTTCGGTCCAAGACCAACTGTTTGAAGGTGTGCGAGGGCGGCCCCATCGCGGTGGTCTATCCCGACGGCGTCTGGTATCACTCGGCTCGCGAGGCCGTGCTTGAGCGCATCATTCAGGAGCACCTTATCGGCGGCCAACCGGTGGATGAATTCGTGATCGCCACCAATCCACTATCCGGCGTCGCGCCGTCGCAGGGGGAAAAGCAGCAGTGAAGCGGCGAGTAGTGATTGCCATCGACGGTCCCGGCGGCGCCGGGAAAAGTACCATCGCCAAGCGTCTGGCGGACCGATTGAATTTCGTCTATATCGATACCGGCGCCATGTACCGCGCCGTGGCCCTGTGGGCCGAACGCGAGGGTAAGCCTTGGGATGACTTACTGGCCATGGAGCAATTGGCGCGCGCCGCCGAGATCGGCCTGGAGACTGATCCGGTGCGCGTCACCTTGAATGGGGAAGACGTGAGCGCCGAAATCCGCAGGCCCGAAATCGCCCAGGGCGCTTCTAAGATCTCGGCCATTCCAGGCGTGCGCCGCGCCCTGGTGGACAAGCAACGGCAATTGGCTGACCGCTCCAGCGTGGTGATGGAAGGCCGCGACATTGGCACCGTCGTGTTCCCGAACGCCGACGTCAAGATTTTTCTCGACGCCGCGCCCGAAGTGCGGGCTGACCGCCGCGTGAAGGATCTAGCGGACAACGCTCCTCCACCGCCGCCCAAGGAGCGCGTGCTGGCCGAGCTGAACGAGCGCGACCATCGCGATCGCACCCGCGCCGAAGCCCCGCTTATGCAGGCGCCCGATGCCGTGCTGGTCGATTCCACTGGCTTTGGCATCGAAGAGGTCGAAGAGCGCATCCTCAAGATCATTCGCGACAAGACCGCCAACGGCAAGGAGTTGTCGTAGCAGTGCCGAATCTGCTGGTGATGAAGTTCGGCGGCACGAGCATGGGCTCGGCCGAACGCATTCGTGCCGCGGCCGATCTAACGCGCCGGCACCAGGCTTTGAGGCCCACGATCGTGGTGGTCTCGGCTATGTCCAAGATCACCGATCTGTTGCTGGACACGCTGCGCGCTGCCGAGCACGATGACTCGCCGGCCGTTGAGTTGAACCTGGCCTCGCTCACCGAGCGTCACCTCGCCACCTGCCGCGAACTTCTCTCCGGCACCGCCGCGCTACCCGGCGCCGAACGCGAGGTCGCCGGCATCGTCAGTGAGTTTCGCCGCATTGCCAGTGGCGTGCAGATGTTGGGTGTGCGTCCGCCGGCCTCAGTTGATGAAGCTGTTGCCACCGGCGAGCGGCTCTCGGCCATGATGCTGGCGGCTTACCTGGAATCCTCCGGCGTACCGGCGCGCGCCGTCAAT
>JAYTKJ010000842.1:0-3439 GCA_043730365.1 Acidobacteriota bacterium
GAAGGAGGCCACGAGGGACGCCGATCCCAGCCCCAACGGCCAAAGCGCCGGCGGTCCGCCGCGGTCGCGACCGGCGTGCCAGGCCAGGACGGCAGGCACGAGTGAGGCCGCGCACACGAACCAAAGGGGGCGCGCCGCCGAGACTTTGAGCGGAACCAGGGATAGAGACCGGGCGCAAAGCCACTCGGCGATCAGCAAGGGGGAGACGGTAAAAAGCGCCAACGCCAGGGTGGCCAACGGATCGGCGGCACGCAGGCGGGCTCCCATAAGAAAGGGCAGGGAACGCAGCAGTTCTTCCCAGAACGGCCCGGCTCCCGCGGTCTCCATGATCTCCGTCAAGTCACCGAGGACCGCCTCGCGGAGGTTTGCCGAGGAGACCAATGGGGTCAACAACCACGCGGCGGCTCTCGTATGGACGCTCATGCGAAATCGAATCCTTTGATACCCGCGGTCATCGAGCGGGTGGCGCCGATCGACTGACGCAACGCTGCCCGCCCGGTGCCAGTCACCGTGAAGATTCGCTTGGCGCGTCCGCCTCGCTCCGGAGTGGATTCGCCCACGGCCGAGCTTACCAGCGCCTTCTCTTCGAGACGATCCAGAGTAGTGTAGATGGCTCCGATCGAAGCGGTGCGGCCGGCTCGCTTCGTCAATTCGCCCTGCACGCGCAAGCCATAGGCGTCATCGCCCAGGCGAAGAATGGCCAGCATGATTAGCTGCTCGAAGTCACCGAGGAACTCGCCGCGCGCCATGTTCTATTTTGTAGAACAAATTCGGAACGATGTCAAGACTGCGCCCTGTGAAATAATTAGCCTTGGCCAGCCCTGATACCGTATTCGCCGCGCGAGGCATCACCAAAGTCTATGACATGGGCGAAGTACAGGTCCAGGCCCTACGCGGCGTGGATCTGGATTTGTTCGCCGGGGAGATGATGGTGCTGCTCGGCCCCTCTGGCTCGGGCAAGTCTACGTTGCTGAATATCCTGGGTGGTCTCGATCGCGCCAGCGCCGGGTCAGTAACGTACCGGGGCTTTGACATCACCACAGCGGGAGACCGGGAACTGACACAGTACCGGCGCCGGCATGTTGGTTTCGTTTTTCAGTTCTACAATCTGATTCCGAGCCTGACGGCGGTGGAGAACGTGGCCGCGGTGACCGAGATTGCCGACAATCCGATGAAGCCGGCCGATGCGCTGGCGCTGGTGGGCTTGGCCGACCGGCTGCATCATTTCCCTTCGCAGCTGTCGGGAGGACAGCAGCAGCGCGTTGCCATCGCGCGCGCGATCGCCAAGCGTCCTTCGGTGCTGCTCTGCGATGAACCGACCGGCGCGCTGGATTCCGAGACGGGCATCGTGGTGCTGGAGGCGATCGACAAAGTGAACCGCGAGCTGGGCGCGGCCACCGCCGTCATTACGCACAACGCCGACATCGCGGGCATGGCCGACCGCGTGGTGCACATGAGCAACGGCCACATTTCCACGGTCACTCACAATGTGACGCGGCGCAATCCGCGCGACCTGCACTGGTAGCTCCGCTTTCGTCCTTTCGGACTTACTTTTCGGTGTAGAGGTCGGGCAAGTCGTTCTCAAAGAGAATGACATCGCCCGGCCGCAGCATCTTCTGAAAAATCGCCTGGGTTTCTGAAAGATCCTTGATGATGCGGAGGCTCTGCTCGGGAAAGCCGCCGCGGCGCAGGCCTTCCTGAATCGGCAGGGTCTGCTCGGGACCCACCAGGATCACGAAATCGGCACAGCTTGCCGCCAGGTGACCGAATTCCTCGTTCTTCTGCTGGTGCAGCGTGCCGAGTTCGATCATGCCCGGTGTCACCAAAACGCGTTTGCCACCCGTGTACTGCGAGAGGACGTGGAGAGCTTCAGCGGCGCCGATTGGATTCGAGTTATACGAGTCGTCTATGATCGTCGTGCCGGCTGCGCCCGGTTTGACCTCCAGCCGATTGGGCGCGGGCTTGAGCTGGGCGATACCGGCGGCGCATTCCGCCAGAGTAAGTCCGAGCTCAAGCGCGATACACGTGGCGCCCAGTATGTTCAGTACGTTGTGGCGGCCCACGATCTGGGTCTTCACTTCTACCGAGTTACCGTCCTTGGTAGCGATGCGGAAATGCAAGCCCTCACGGGTATGCTCGACGGTCTCGGCCCAGAGGTCGGCGCCGGAGTTCTGCCGAAGCGAATAGAGGGCGACGCGAGTGTGCCGCGTCCGCGCCGCCAGTTTCCGGCAGTGTTCATTGTCGCCATTGAACACGGCAAGGCCATCGGCGGGCAGCGCGGCAATCAACTCGTAATTGGTTTCCTCAATATTCTCCATCGTGAGAAAGCGCTCGAAGTGCTCCGGGCCAATGGAGGTGATGATACCGATCTTGGGGTGCGCGAGATCGGCAATCTCTTTGACTTCGCCGCGTTGGTAGGCGCCCATCTCGGCGATGAAGATTTTGTGCTCCGGCTTGAGCATGTCGTTGACGACGCGTGTGATACCGAGAAGCGTGTTGAAGTTACCAGGGGACTTGATGACGGAGTGCTTTTGCGCAAGGAGTACGTCGATGTAGTACTTGGTGGAGGTCTTGCCGTAACTCCCCGCCACGCCGATGACGAGCGGTTTCAACTCAGCCAAACGGCGGCTCGCCTGTTTGACGAACCCTCGATTGATGTGAGCCTGCACGGGTTTGAGCAATATGTTGGCGGCCAGCACGGTCCAGGGGGCGGCATGCAGCAGGATCGCCGCAGCTACCCAGACCGGTATCGGTGAAATAAAGAACAGCGTGGCAGCCACACTCAGCAGCACCCGCGCGGTTAGCAGAGTTCGCTTAGCTCGTGCCGTGTAGTCGAGCGGCTTCTTGACCGGCGTCGTGTCCTTGCGCAGGAATAGGTACACGCATACGGCAGCGATTGCCACTGGGCCAAATGGAGCCGGAAGCAGTGCCGCGGCCACGCAAACTCCCAGGCCCAGGAGATCGACATACCGCTCCCAGGGTTGAGCGAAGAGCCAGCTCAGATAGCGCTGGACGATGTAGCTGTCCATCTGCCACATGTGCAGCGCCCGCACCGCGCGTTGGGCACCCACGGCGGCGGCGCAGGCAAGAGCAATGGCGGCGAGTGCGGTATTCATTCGCGAAAGAACTTGACGGCCAGCATGTTGAATTTGTTCATCTGGTCTACGTACGGGAAATGCCCGGCGCCGGGGAACACAATGAGTTCGCTGTCCGGGATGAGACGCTTCATGGTCTCGCCGCAGTAGAGCGGCGTGTCACGGTCCTGGTCACCCCAGACCAGGAGGCACTTACTGCGGATCTTGTCGAGCGACGAAGTGAGATCTTCGGCTACCACATAGCGCAGGGTCTCGCGTAAGTCGCCGGCGTTCTTGTAGTCGCGCGAGGCGAGATACGGAAAGAGCTTTTCACCCAGCCGCTCAACCATGCTGTCCGTGGACGG
>JAYTKJ010000843.1:0-9277 GCA_043730365.1 Acidobacteriota bacterium
CACGGCGGTCGTAACCTACGGTAGCAACGACAAGGGCACGTACAAGGGAAAGGACATCAGCGGAAAGACGCGGTGGACGGATGTGTTCGTGAATCACAACGGCCGCTGGCAGGTCGTGGCGACGCACGGTAGCATGCTGCCGAAATAACTGGTGACGGCAGCAGGTGCATTGGCAGGTTTTGCGGTGCATCCATGCAACCGGATGCCGGATTTGGCCGCCGCCCTGGAAGTCCTACCAGGGAACGTGATCGGCCAATGGCACCAGCGCTATCAGGAATTTCCTACTTCGCCAGCCGCGTCACCGCTTCCCAATTGAACCGCATGAACTGATAGAGCGCCGCCTCCAGGATCCGCTCCTGATCCGAGTGCGCGCCAAACCCCATCGGTCCATCCTCGGTATCGATCGGGGGCCCGATCCCAAACGCCTGCACGCCTTTGGCCCGCAGGAAAGCCATATCGGTCGCGCCCGTGCTCATCGTCGGCAACGTCGGAATCCCGTAGACCAGCCGGCCCACTTCCTCCAGAACCTTGAAGCCTGTGCCATCAAGCCTGGACGGCGCGGCGCCAGGGCGCTGGTTGCGGTTCTCCGGCATCACGTCGATAGCGGGGTCGCCTATCACGCCCTTCACCTTCTCCAGGAACGCCTTCATATCTTCATCCGGCAGCGCGCGCACGTCCAGCGTGGCTTCGGCTTCTGAGGGAATCACATTGATCTGATAGCCGCCGCGAATCATGTTCGGCGAAATCGACGTGCGAATCATTGAGTTGTGGCCCGGCTCGCTGGCGGCGAAATAGGTCTGCACGGCCTCGGTTTTTTGCGGGTCGAGCAGTCCGTTATACCGCGCCGCCGCCGCCGGATCGCTCAAGCCGGCCAGCTTTTCGAAGTAGTAGCGGGTGGTGTCGTTTAGCCGCATCGGCGGTTGCCAGGCGGCAATTTTGGCCACCGCCTGCGACAGATGTACGATGGCGTTGGTCTGCAGCGGCACCGAGCCATGCCCGGCCGGGCCGCGCGACGTCAGCTTGATCCCATACGGAATTTTCTCAGCGGTCTGCACCGACGCAAAGCGCAGTTGGCCTGTGGTGCGCGCCACCCGTCCGCCTTCGGCAAGACAAATCTCAGCCTCGATCTCGGGCCAATGATTCTCCACCATGTACTGAATGCCAACGCGGGTGCTAGCCTCTTCTCCGGCTTCGAAAAAGATGATCACGTCGCGCTGCAGCGGCACGCTCATGCGCTTGAGCAGCAGCGCCGTCACCAGCGCCGTGACGACGTTGTCTTTGTCGTCCACCGTGCCGCGGCCATAAATATAGCCGCCCTCGCGATGCGCGCTGAACGGCGGATGAGTCCACTTGGCGGGGTCCACCTTCACGGTGTCGGTATGCGCCATTACCAGCAGCGGCTTGGCTCGCCCATTGCCCTTGAGCCGCGCCACCAGATTGGCCCGATCCGGCTCAAGCGCGAAAGTCCTGGTGGCGATGCCGGCCCCTTCAAGCACCTTGCGCAGATAGTCCACAACGCGCGTCTCATTGCCCGGCGGGTTCTGCGTGTCCAGCCGCACGATGGCCTGGAAATGATCGAGTACTTCGCGATTGACCAGATTCCAATCCGGCGCTGCCTGCGCAAGCGCGATCACCGGGCAAAAAAGGAAGAAGAGGCGCATCATGCGAGTTAGTGTAGCGAGCCCAAGGCCTACCGCGCCACGCTCCCAGGCGGGCCTGCCATCACCCTAGCCGTTGATTGCTGTGGCGAGTACAATTTGGCATGGACTTGCCCACACAGATGCTGGGAGCGATAGGTGGCGAGGCCGGTTGCAAGCGCCTTTCGACAGATTTTTACGCGCGCGTTGGCAAGGATCCGGTGCTGCGCCCGCTTTTTCCCGGCAAGAGCCTGCGCTGCGCGATTGAGGAATTTGCCGCTTTTCTGATTCAGTTTCTGGGCGGTGATGAGGAGCAAGCACAGTACCGGTGGTGGCTGAGCTTGCGTGAATCGCACTCGCGTTTCAAGATTAGCCCGGCGGCGCGAAGCGCTTGGCTCAGGCACATGGGCGCCGCGCTGGAAGCGGCTCAACTGGACGAGCAGACGCGGAAGTCACTGGGGCAATTCTTTCTCCACAGTTCGGCTTATGTTGCCGGCAGCAATGCCGCAGCTGGCCCGGAGCAGGAGGAACTTTCCGCGCGTTGGGCCGAGCAGCGCAGTTTGGATGACGCCATTGGCGCGCTTGCCGCTGGCGACGACGACGCTGTGTTGTCACTCGCTCCCCGCTTTGCCCGCCGCCCTTCGGTCTTCGTCGGACTCTTGGCGAGGATGCTGAAGACCGGTCGTGACCCGTTGATTGGCTTCGCCATGGAGGCGATCGAGCGGGAGCCTACCCTGGGGGCACAGCGCTTTGCCGGGCGAACTCTTTTGCATTGGGCTTGTGGCGCCGGCGCCACGCAGGTCGTGGAACGATTGCTGCGGTTCGGGACAGATCCGAACTTGCTGGACCGTGGTGATCATACACCGCTCTACGCGGTAGCCAATGAATGCGGGTCGGAAGGAGGCGTGGAAGTGGCGCGGGCCCTGGTCCGAGCAGGCGCTGACGTGAGCGCTTGCGGCGGCGTCACGCGGGCGACTGCGCTGCATATGGCGGCGAGACGAGGCCACCTGGCAATCGCCAGCGCGCTGCTCGAGTGCGGCGCCGCCATCGACGTTCTGGATAGCAAAGGCGATTCGCCCCTGCAGCGGGCGATCAACTGCCGCCGGGATAGGGTTGCGCAGTTGCTCGTAGAGCGTGGTGCTGGCCTGACCGCGAAACATCGAGCCGTGAGGAGTTAGCGCAGCGGCCTCATGGCCGACCGCGCCGGGATGTCCGATGGGCGTACACTAATCCGTGAGTATGCACAGTGACCTTTGGTGGGCTCTTCGTTGGCTGCGCAAGGATCCATGGTTCACCACAGCCGTAGTCTTGATCTTGGCCTTGGGGATCGGTGCGAATACCGCCGTTTTTAGCATCGTGGATGCCGTCCTCCTCCGTCCACTTCCCTACGCTTCCGTCGAACGCCTGGTGCGTATCGAAGAGAGCAGCACCAGCCGCACGCTCTCCGGCGTGCCCGTCCGGGACTACCAGCGATGGGCCGGTCGTAGCGACCTTTTTGAAAAGATATCGCCGTACATCAGGGACACAGTCACGCTGACTGGCGACGGTGAGCCTGAGCAGGTCATTGCGGTGCGCTCCTTAGGGCTGCTTCCCCTGCTTGGTGTTCCCGCGCGTTTGGGCCGGATACTTGTCGCGTCCGACGACGAAGACGGCCCCCGCAATGTAGCGGTGCTCAGCGATCGGCTGTGGCGGCGCCGCTACCAAGCCGATCCGCGAGCGATCGGCCGCGGAATCACCATATCCGGTGAGCCTTATACGATCGCCGGCGTCATGCCGCCGGATTTTGAATTCCGTTATTCCGAGGCTGAACTGTGGACGCCGCTGCGCTTGACTCCGACGTCCCCTTGGCTGCAGGTGGCGGCCCGCCTGCATGCAGGAGTTTCGATTCCACAAGCCGGAAGCGCCCTCGAAGTCGTAGCGAATCAGATGGAACAGGAAGAGCCGAAGGATCGAGCCGGGCTAAAGATCGTGGTGACCGAATGGAGCGCTACACCAGACCAGAAATACAAGTTGACTCTGATCTTCGCCCTGGCCGCAGTCGGCTTGGTGATGTTGATCGCCTGCGCCGATGTGGGCAGTCTCCTGTTGATCCGCGCGGTACAGCGGCAGAAGGAGATCGCCATTCGCGCCTCGCTGGGCGCCGGATTATGGCGCGTAGTGCGGCAGTTACTATCGGAGAGCCTCGTGTTGGCTGTTTTCGGGAGTTTGGCTGGGATCGCGATGGCGCAATTGCTGCTACAGGTCCTGACAAAGCAGTTGGCCGCGCTACCGATTGTGCTCCCGCATTTACAGCGAGTGGCGCTGAACGGTCGAGTGCTGGTATTCAACACCGTGCTGTGCCTCTTCCTCGCGGCTCTGTGCAGTCTGGCGCCCATTCTGCTGGCCGCCCGAACCGATCTCCAGGCCGTATTGCGCGGCGGACAGGCAGCTGCGGGGCATCGAGGATCTTCGCGGCTTTTTGGAATCCTAATCGGATTGGAAGTGGGCTTAGCTTTCCTGCTGCTGGTGGGCTCCGGTCTCATGATCCGCAGCCTGGCGCGTTTGCAGCAGGAGGACCACGGATTCCGCCCCGATCATGTGCTTACTTTGCGTGTGCCGGTAGGGACGCTTACCCAACCGCGTCCGACCGGTAAGTATGACACCCGGCCGCGGCAGATGGCGTACTATCGCGAGATACTGGAGCGGGTGAAAGCCGTTCCGGGAATCCAGGCGGCGGCCATCGTGAACAACCTGCCGCTTTCCGGTATTAGCAGTAGCCTTAACCTTAACTTTGGTGCGCGCGGCGACGATTCTCAACTTACTTCGGCCCGTACCATTAGCCCCCAATACTTTGCCGCGATGGGCATCCCGCTCGTGGCCGGCCGCGACTTTGCCGATAGCGACCGGACCGGCGCTCCCGGCGTGGCGATCATTAACCAGTACCTGGCCCGCCAACTCTTTCCCGATAGGAGCCCGGTGGGCGAAAAGCTCGAGGGCGGATCGAATGCCTCCAGTCCAACTATCGTCGGCGTGGTTAAAGACACGTCGCAGATAAGTTACGAATTGCCGGCCAAGGGCGAGGTCTATCTTCCTTACCAGCAATTCATCTTTGCGGCCTTTATGTCGACCATCGTCGTGCGCACGGAGGGCGAACCGGCCGCCTTGGCCACGGCCCTTAGAAGACAAGTTTGGGCGGTGGACCCAAACCAGCCCGTCGTCAAAGTGGAAACGATGGAAGAGGTGATCGCCTATTCAATCTGGCGTCCGCGATTCTCGGCTTGGATTTTCTCGGCGCTGAGCGGCTTGTCCTTGCTTCTGACCGCGCTCGGCGTCTATGGCGTAGTCGCATACACATCCACTCTGCGGGCACGCGAGGTGGGGATTCGGGTGGCGCTGGGTGCAACTCCCAAAGAAGTCGTAGCCGTGATTCTGAGAGGCGCTATGATTCCGCTGCTCTATGGTCTTGGTCTGAGCGTGGTGGCCGCGCTGCTGCTGTCGCGCCTTCTCACGAACCTGCTCTATGGGGTCAGCAGCAGCGACCCCTTGACGTATGTGGGCGCGGGTGCCCTGCTGGTAGCGATCGGAGCAGCCGCTAGCGCACGCCCCGCGTGGCGGGCGGCGACGCAGGACCCACTCCGGACCCTGCGCGCCGAATAGGGTCGGCAATTTGTCGGCATGAATGTTCGCGGCTTTTAGAATTGGCGATGACTAGGCGCCGAGCGCGAAGTTGACGAAGTCTTTCAAGGCATACGGGGATTTCGTGCGCCATCCCGCGATTGGACCGCATGACGCGCTTTATCCGGAAGTTGGGCGCGCAATCGTGGACCTTACAGCCAATCCCTCAAATGATCGAACATAGCAACAGACGAACCTTCATTCGCCAGCGCCGCATATAAACCTGAATCGTTTGTGAGCACCGAGCAACGATGGAGTCTGGCTGCTTCGGCTATGGCGGCATCGGTAAGACCCAAGCGCTGATACAGCGGAGTCGCGCAAGCGTCAGCGCTAGTGATCTGGAGCTCGCGCAATTGCTTAATCAACCTGAGCAATACCTCCCTCGCGACCTCCAGTTCCGGACCTTTCAGGTCAGTGAGCGTGCTGACTTCCGCAAGCACATGGGGCAGCGTGTAACGGCGCGAGATCTGCTCCAGGATTCCGCTCAGGAGGTCCCAATCGGCAGACGAGTAGCTTGTAGTGCGCTTAAACCGAGAGATTCGATCGCGATTAACGGAACCCACGATCAGCAGGACGAGCAAGTTTGTATCGATCAAAAGTCCGTTTTCGCGGGCGTTTTGACTGAAGTCGCCCTGATCCGTCATCAGCTTGCAAGCTTCATTGCAACCGGATCGCCTGTCTCGATGTCCACAAGAATAGTCTTATACTCGAGGGGCAAGCTCGCCCCGATTGATCGGATCAACTCGGGTGCCGAATTGCGTCGCTTGGGAAAGCCCAGCGTAATCCGCCACACTCGGCGATCCTTGTACACGTCCTGCTCGACTTCCTCAAGGGTATATTCCCTCTCGCCGAGTAGTTCTGTCGCGTATTGTTTGGAGCGGGTGAAGGCCTCCTGCGTGCTGATCACAACTACGAAAATATCACATCGACGCCCTGAACGATTCGAACCCGCACATGCTCAACGTGTGATCCGTTCAAAGCAGGGACCTGTTGCGTCACCGAGGGCAACTCCCGGATTCGTCCATTCGGACATTGGCCCGAAACGCTTTCCGGGAAGGGGCGCGTGCGACTTGGCCGCATAACGCCGATTGAATTCCTCCCGAGGCCGCCCATTTAGTCGTAGACCCGGAAGTTGCCCAATGCCCAGTCTTCTCCCGCTCAATTCCCCGGCCCCACCTCCGCAGAAAGTTCGCCAACGGATCGCCCCCCGCCAGCGCCGGCTACCGCATCGCCCCCAAGGCCGACCGCGCCACCACCCAAAGAATCTTGCACCCCGCCCGCACGCTCGCCCGCAGGTTCCCCGACACCTTGTTCTCGCCCGCTACCCGCACCCCATATCGCACCGGAATCTCAATCACCCGCAACCCTCGGCGCAGCGCCTTGATCTGCATTTCCACCGTCCACCCGTAGTTGCGATCCTGCATATTCAGCCGCCGCAGCGCCTCCACGCGGATCGCACGAAACGGACCCAGGTCGGAGTAACGGTGGCCATGCCGCTCCGGGCCGCCTGCTGCCGCATTCAGCGGGTTAGGCAACTGGCTGGCGACGTCGCTCATCCGCGGGATTTATCTTGGATGAACGCCAGACACTCGAATCAGTCCGGGATGGATGCGGCCCGGTTCTGTCCGGATGCGCCGTGATCCAGGCCCTATCCAAGTCGAATCGAGTAAACTGGGCTGAATCCGCACAAATGCCCCTTTCCCCTGGTGACAAACTCGGTCCCTACGAAATCCTCTCCGCGATTGGCGCCGGCGGCATGGGCGCCGTCTGGAAGGCGCGCGACACACGGCTTGACCGGACCGTCGCCATCAAGACCGTTGACGGGCGATTCAGCGAGCGCTTCGAGCGCGAGGCGAAGGCGATCGCGAGCCTGAATCACCCGCATATTTGCACCCTGCATGACGTGGGCGAGAACTATCTCGTCATGGAGTTTATCGACGGGGAGCCGGTGAAAGGCCCGCTGCCAGTGGCGGAAGTACTGCGTCTGGGTGCGCAGATCGCCGATGCCCTCGACGCCGCCCACCGTAAGGGCATCACGCATCGCGATCTGAAGCCCGGCAACATACTGGTGACGAAAACGGGCGGAGCGAAGGTGATCGACTTCGGTCTCGCCAAAGGCGGCTCGCCAGTGCGTGGCGAAGCCGATGTGACGCTCACCAAGCCGCTCACCGGTGCAGGCACGATTCTCGGCACCGTCCCATACATGTCGCCGGAACAGTTACAAGGACACGAAGCCGACGCGCGCAGCGATATCTTCGCGCTAGGCTGCGTGCTGTACGAATTGCTCACCGCCAAGCGCGCCTTCGAAGGTAGATCGCAAGTAAGCATCATGTCGGCGATCCTCGAACACGAACCCGCACCGTTGAGCCAGGCTGTCGTGCCCGCGTGGCTCGACCGCATTATCCGCCGTTGCCTCCGCAAGGATCCCGATGCGCGGTGGCAGTCGGCGCGCGACATCGCGATCGAACTCCGGGAACCGCACGATGACGAGCCGCGAAAACCGATCCCGGATTCGCGACCCGGTCCCGGATGGTGGCCGGTATTGTCCGCCACCCTCGCTGTCGCCGCGTGCGCCGTCTTGGCCGCCCTGATCATTCCCAGAGGCGATATATCGGGTCGAGGACTCATGCTGACGCCCATCGCGGTGGGCGAGGGTTCGCTCAATGCGCCGTCATTTTCTCCTGACGGCAAGTCGGTGGCCTACTTCCGGAGGCTGGATGGGCGGCGGCAGCTTCTCGTGAAGTCGCTCGGCGCCGATGCCTCGAGTGTACTCGTCGACTCAGTGACGACGGGCCTTACTCAGAGTCCGCTTTGGTCGCCCGACGGAGGACGAATTCTCTACGCCAACGCCGATGGGCTTTGGAAGATTGGGGTGGCTGGTGGGGTGCCGGAGAGAGTGCTCGTGCGCTACCCGGGAGTGGCGGCGTGGCTCCCGGGCGGCGATGGGCTCCTCATGCTTCAGCGGAGCCCAACTCCACGGGCGAAGTTCCTGCTTAGCCAACCCCTTGGTTCGGACCCCCGCCCGCTCGATTCCGTTGAGCCGGTGCTGGGCATTCCTACCGGGATGCACTTTTCGCCGGATGGCCGGAAGCTCGCCGTGGCTAACGCCGACGGAGTCTGGATTTGCCAGTGGCCCAAGGGACGCCGGCGTTTCTTCCCTGTGCGGTTGGGGCGCAACCCCAATTGGTTCCCCGATAGCCGCCACTTTCTGGTGGCCAGCTTTGTCCAGCGTCAGGTGCTGGCCTTGGATTCGGAATCCGACGCCGTCAATGTGATCCGAAGTGGTGAAGAGCGGATCCGGGAGGCAACCCTGAGTGGTGACGGACGGCGGATCATCTACAATATCGGACCGAGCCCGAACAACATTTACGAATACTCGGCATCGTCCACGCCGGGGCCGTCGTTCCTGGTTCGCGGCGACGGGAATTCCGGCCGCTGGACTCCCGACGGACTCACCTACGTCTTTCGCCACCATAGCGAACCGGGCGTGACCGAGCTTCTCGCCAAAGACGATCAAACCGGCCAAGTTCGGCCTTTGCTGACAAAACTGGCGGACTCCGAGTACGTGCCGCTGACCCCCTCGCCGGATGGAAAGCGAATCGCGTATGTCGCCAACGGCAAGTTGTGGACCATCGCAACCACCGGGGGGCCGCCGCTTGCCATCGCTGACTGCGACGCCAACGCCATGGCGTGGTCGCCGGACGGGGCGTGGCTCGTGTTCCGCCAAAACCCGGCATTGGTCAGGGTCAGCTCGCAAGGCGGCGGGCCTGTCATTGAGATCCCAGGCACGGGCGGGCCGGCGACTCCGGGATTGGCGTGGACGAACGCGGGAATCTATTTCCGGCGCGGGGGGAAGCTGGTTCGTGTGCCGGCGGCGGGTGGCGCGCCTGTGGAACTCGCCGACATGCCTGGAGTGCTCGAGCACGCGAGCCCCGATGGACGAATCCTCTACTCCAGGAAGGATGCGCCGCGCCCCGCGCTGGTAG
>JAYTKJ010000844.1:0-7171 GCA_043730365.1 Acidobacteriota bacterium
GGCAACTCGGGCGTGCTCATCATGAAGCGCTACGAGATCCAGTTGCTCGATTCCTACAACAACCCCACCTACGCCGATGGGCAAGCCGGCGCCATCTACGGGCAGTATCCGCCGCTGGTAAACGCCTCGCGCAAACCCGGCGAACTGCAGACCTACGACATTATATGGGAAGCGCCGGTTTTCAAGGACGGCAAGCTTGCCAAGCCCGCCTACACAACCGTGATTCACAACGGCGTGTTGCTGCATCACCACCAAGAGGTCATCGGCCAGATGGCGCATCGCGCGATCAAGCCGTATGAGCCGCACGATGCCGAGGAACCGCTCGCCTTCCAGGATCACGACACACGCGCGCGCATTCGCCAGGTTTGGGTGCGGTGCCTGAAAGGCTACGACGAGCAGTAGAGTGATCTCTCGAAGTAGCATCTTGCTCGCCAGCGCGATGGCCGTGACAGCAGCGGCGCGTGCGCAGACAGACTGGCCGATGTTCGGGCACGATCCCGGCGCCAGCCGCTTTTCGCCGCTCAAGCAGATCAACGCCCGCAACATCGCCCGCCTCCAACCGGCGTGGACATTCCACACCGGCAAACCCGGCTCGGAAGGTATCCCCATCGTGGTCGGCGGCGTCATGTATGTGACGGCCGCCAACGGCCTGTTTGCGATCGAGCCCGAGACCGGCAAGCAGCTCTGGCATTACGAAGCAACGCAAGTGGCGCTACGCGGTATGGCGTATTGGCCGGGCGACAAGTCGACACACCCACGCGTGTACGCCGGTATCAAGGGCGGCATGATCGCGCTCGACGCCACCACTGGCAAGCCTGCTCCGGGCTTCGCCAACGAAGGCCTGCTCGATCTCAAGAAGGGCGTGCTCGGCGAGCTGTCCGATGCCCGGTTCTCGCTCTCGTCGCCCCCGACAGTTTTCGGCAATCTCGTCATCACCGGCAGCGCCAATGGCGAAGGCAATCCCAGCACCGGAGCCTATGGCGACATCCGCGCTTGGGACGCGACTTCAGGCAAGCTGGTCTGGACCTTCCACACTGTGCCCCGCCCGGGTGAACCGGGCCACGACACATGGCCGAAGGACGGGTGGAAGAATCGCTCCGGCACCAACGCCTGGGGCTTCCTCACCGTGGACGTCAAGCGAGGCCTTGTCTACGTGCCGCTCGGCTCGCCCACTTCCGATTTCTACGGAGCGGATCGCCATGGCGACAACCTCTATGGCAATTCGCTCGTCGCCCTCGACGCGGCCACGGGCAAAGTGAAGTGGCACCAACAACTGGTCCATCACGACCTGTGGGATTTCGACCCCGCCGCCGCGCCCATCCTGTTTGAGGCCGTGCGCAACGGGCGCAGCGTGCCGGCCGTCGCGCAGATCACCAAGCCGGGCATTCTCTTCGCCTTCAACCGCCTCACCGGTGAACCGCTCTACGGCATGGAGGAGCGGCCGGTGCCGCCCAGCGTCATCCCCGGCGAACAGGCTTCCCCCACGCAGCCGTTTCCGCTCAAGCCTCCGCCCCTGTCGCGCGTCGAGTTCACCAAAGACGACATCTACAACCTGACGCCTGAGCACGCGGCTTTCTGTCGGGAGCTGTTTGAGAAAAACCAAATGCGGCCGGCCCCTCTCTACACACCGTTCGGCCTTGAAGGCAACGTGCTCATGTTCCCCAGCACCCTCGGCGGCGGCGGCTGGGGCGGCGTCTCGACAGACCCCTCGCTTGGCCTGCTCTTCACAAACATCAACAATCTCGGGCAATGGGGACACATGGAGAAGAAGGTCGACCCCAAGACCGGCGAGACCACTTTCATCAGAACGTCGGCCTACGGAGCGTATGCCCGCTTCTGGAATCGCGACACACGCATTCCCTGCACCAACCCGCCTTTTGGCGAACTGGTGGCGGTGGATACGCGCACCGGCGATATCGCTTGGCGCTCGCCGCTCGGGATCATCCCGGCGCTGGAGGAGCTAGGCGTTAGGAACGCCGGCGCGCCCAGCCTGGGCGGCAGCATCGCCACGGCGGGAGGCTTGGTCTTTATCGCCGCCACCAACGATAGCCGCTTCCGCGCTTTCGAATCGAGGACCGGACGTCTGCTCTGGGACCAACCCATCGACGCCAACGGCCATACCATCCCCATTACCTACCTGGGCAGGAACGGAAAGCAGTATGTGGCGATCATGGCCGGCGGCGGCGGGGGATACTTCGGTGGTACTCCGTCGGACAGTGTCATGGCATTCGCGCTCGGTCAAGGCATTGCGCTCAAGCCAGCGCCCGTGGTGTCAAAGCGCGAGGACAGCCCTCGCCCGACGCTTCTCGATGGCACGGAAAGCAAGATCGTCCAACGCGCTTGCGGCTCCACCTGCCACAAGCTCGACGTGGTCCTGGGCGCACGGCGGAACCGCGCGGCGTGGACCGCCATGGTCGACAACATGGTGGCGCGCGGCGCCAAAGTGCCGGACGACGAGCTGAAGCCGATTGTCGACTATCTCGTCGCGCATTTCGGCAAATAGTCACCGCCCCCTCAAACTGACTTCCAGCGCTCCGATAAGCCTTTCTGAGGGGCTGCGTGCGCTTCATCCTATTACTCTTGTTGGCGACTATCGCCTTGACACCGGTGGCGGCACAAAAATCGAATGACAAGGGCGCTGACCCTTCCGAGATCTCGCTGGAGTCTTTGTTCACGATGGAAGTGACCACGGCATCCAAGTTCCCCGAGAAGCTCTCGGAGGCGCCGGGTGTGATGTCGGTCGTCACCCAGGATGAACTGCGGCGGTACGGTGCAATGACCTTGCGCGAGGCGCTGGAGCGGGTGCCCGGATTGACCGCTACGACCAGCTATTTCGCTGATCGCAGCATGGTGGGTGTGCGGGGCGACCAGATCAGAGGCAACGGCAGTCATATTCTGATCCTGATCAATGGCCGGCCCACTCGCGAGGTCCTCGACGGTGGCATCGTCAGTGACCTTATGCAATCCTTCCCCGTGAACATCCTTGAACGCATCGAAGTGATTCGGGGGCCGGGCTCGGTGATGTACGGCTCCAACGCCTTCTCCGGTGTCATCAATCTGATTACCAAGAAGGCCCTGGGCCGGTCGGCATCGTTTCGGACGTACGCGGCGGGAGCAGGGGCGGGCGGGGCCTCGGGTGAATTCCTGCTTGAGCGCGGCAAGCTAAATGTGGTGGCGGCGGGTCAGGCGCGCTTTGACCCCACCTGGCGCGGCGGATACCAATTCGCTGGAACCGAACCGGCGCCGGGCGCGAGAACCGGCTTCCAAACACCCTCGATTCGCGACCGTGGCCCGGGCGCTTTCGTGGGGGTTAACTACAAGGGGTTGCGATTCATGGGCGCTTATTCGGAGTGGCAGTCAGGCTACTTTGTCACCGGAACCGTGGGGGAGAATCGCTGGCGGCGAGGCTTTTCCAACGTTGGCTATACGTTCGCGCCTTCGGCCAAGTGGGACATGAGCTTTGACCTCACCCACACCTTGACCAGGCTCTCGTCGTCAGATGTTCCCGACATCCAGGCTGCGTCGAGCGACACGGTGCTCGAGTGGACGAACGTGCTCCGGCCGAGCAGCCGGGACCAGATCACGTTTGGCACGCTATACAACTACCTCGAAGGCAACGCGCTCTACACCGGAGTGACCCCGGCGATTTCCGTCTTGCAGGGAACCAGGAACGCAGCCGGATTCTACGCGCAGATTGAGCACCGCCTGTCGGACGAGGTCAAGCTGATCGGCGGCTTTCAGTCGAACAAGATCGGTCCGTTAAACCTCGATACGGTTCCGCGCGCCGGTCTGGTCTGGAGTCCGGCCAGTCATGTTCACGTCAAGGCGCTTTATGGGAAGGCGTTCAGGGCGCCTAGCCTCACTGAGACCAGCATCAATCATCCGGGTATCCTGGGCATCCCAACCCTGCGTCCCGAGCAAATGGGCACGCTCGATCTGGGCATAAGCTTTCAGGCGAACCGGTTTCTAGCGGCGGCGAACTTCTTCGACTCAAGGCAAACGGGTATCATCGTCGTCGATGCCAGCCGGGCGCGCGGCCAGTACAGCAACCTGGGTGCGGTGACTGGCCGTGGCATGGAGTTCGAGGGCAAGTACTACCTCGGCGACAGTCTATTTGTCCACGGCTCGCTCCTCTATAACACTCACGGCAACGTACCCGTCCCCACGCCGCACTGGACGGCTTCGGGCGGCGCCAGCTACCAGGCCAGGAAAGCATTCACGCTCAGCCTGTTCGACGTTTACCACACCGCCGTCTCTGGCTTCCAGGCCCGGCTTAATCCGGCGCCGGCGGCCTATCACCTGATCAACGTGCATAGCCGGCTCGAGCTTTCTCGCGTTTTCGGAAACTGGGCCAAGGGATTGGCGTTGTTCGCCCATGGCGTCAATCTGGCTAATCGCGAAATCTGGCTCCCGGATACAGCCACTCCTACGGCAGACACGATTCCGTTTGGGCGCGGACGCACACTCTATTACGGCATCGAGGTCGCGCTATTCCGCGAGTAGGTAGCCAAGCGATGACCTGGATTTGGCGGCAAACGCGGCTGGCTCACGGGGCGGCGGTAGCGCTCCTGCTGCTGCTGTTATGCGCTACTTCAAGCGCCCAGCTTGACGAATCCCAAGCCAAGGCATGGTTCCTCTACAAAGTCGCCGCCTTTGTGGAATGGCCCACCGGGGCCTTCAAGGGCCAGGCCGAGTCTGTGGCCATCTGCGTCATGGGACAAACGCCATTTGAGCAGGCTCTGGGCCACACGGTCAAAAACAAACAGGTCGAGGGGCGCGGGTTCACCGTCCGGCAAGCCGCCGACGCCAAGGAGATCGCCGGGTGCCACGTGCTGTTTGTCAGCGCGCCGGGCCTTAAGCGCTTCCGGGCTTTGCGGAGTGAACTCAGCGCCGTCACCGGCGTCCTCATCGTGGGCGAGTCCGAAGGCTTTGCGGGCGAAGGCGGCGTCATCAATTTCAAGCTGGAGGACGGGCGGTTCCGGGTCGAGATCAACGTCGCTGAGGCCAGGCGGGAGAAGCTCGTCATTAATTCGCGGTTGCTCGGCATGGCCGACGTGGTGGGGAAGTAGAGGCGGGCCATGCGAACTTACGCCAATCTACCCATCCAGAGTAAGCTCAGGCTGATCGTCGCGGTAACGGTGGCGGTGGCGTTGCTGCCGGCTTGCGCGGCGATCCTCATTTATGACCGCGTCCAGACGCGCGAGGCGATCGGCGATGATCTGGCCACGTTGGCCGAGATCGTAGGATCCAACAGCGCCGCCGCCTTGAGCTTTGAAGACGCCAAGTCGGCCAAAGAGATCTTGTCCGGGCTCCGGGCCGATCACTCGATCGATGCCGCCGTGCTCTTCCTGCCGTCCCGGACTCTGTTGGCCAAGCATGTCCGTTCAGGAGCCTCTCCGCTTCTCCTGGCATGGGCTGAGCAAGACGGCAGCCGCCTTGATCGAGGCCGGCTCGTCCTCTTTCATCGCATCGAGTATCGCGGCCAGATTATCGGCAAGCTATATCTTGAACACAATCTCCAGGAAGCGGCTGAGCGTGAGCGGCGGTTTGCGGCGATCGTGATCGTGGTGCTGACGGTGACCTCGGTGCTGGCCTTTCTCTTTTCCCGGCGCTTGCAACGGTCCGTAACCGGCCCCATCGCGCATCTGGCAGCCACGGCCCAGGCCGTGTCGGCGGCAGGCAACTACGCCGTGCGGGCCAAGAAAGAGGCCGATGACGATCTCGGGCAGCTGACCGACACCTTCAACGGGATGCTCTCCGAGATTGAGCGCCGCGATGTTGACCTCGTTTGCCATCGCGCCAACCTCGAAGCGGAAGTCTCGATTCGCACGGCCGAGTTGAGGCAATCCAATGCCGAGATGGCCAGCGCGCGCAATCGCGCCGAAGCTGCCAGCGTGGCCAAGAGCCAGTTCTTGGCCAACATGAGCCACGAGATCCGCACACCCATGAACGGCATCATGGGCATGAGCGAGTTCCTGCTCGAGACCGAGCTCACCATCGATCAGCGCGAGTTTGCCTCGACAGTAAATGCGTCGGCCGAATCGCTATTGGGCATCATCAACGACATTCTGGATTTTTCCAAGATTGAAGCCGGGCGGCTGGAGATCGACCCGGCGCCGTTCAGTGTTCACGAAATGTTGGAGCAAACGCTGCGCGCCGTCGCCATACGCGCCCACGAAAAGGGCATTGAACTGATCGGCGAAGTCTACCCGGATGTCCCGGAAATGGTGGTCGCCGATCCGGCCCGGCTCCGGCAGATCATTCTCAATCTGGCCGGCAATGCTATTAAGTTCACGGCCCGGGGCGAGGTAATCGTCAGCATCCGCCTTGAATCGAGCCGCGCGCTCCATGTCGAGGTGCGCGACACCGGCATCGGCATTCCCGCAGGCAAGCATGCGACTATCTTTGAGTCCTTCTCGCAGGCTGACGGATCAACCACCCGGAAATACGGAGGAACGGGACTGGGCCTCACCATCTCCAAGCGTCTCGTCGAGGCCATGGGAGGCCGCATCTGGGTGGAAAGCGATCCCGGTCAGGGATCGTGTTTTGGTTTCACCGTTGCTTTTGAACCCGCTCCCCCCGGCACGGCCAGCCCAATTCTGGCCGAGCTGCCGGAAGGTACGCGCGTGCTGGCTGTCGATGACAACGCCACCAACCGGCGCGTGCTGACGGAGTTGCTACGAAGTTGGTCCATGAAACCGGATGCGGCCGGCAGCGTTGCCGAGGCCTTAACCATGATGAACGATGCGACCGCCGAGGGGCGCGGCTACGGGCTGGTGATCACCGATGTGCACATGCCGGAGGCGGACGGCTTCGAGTTCGTCGAGAAACTTCGGCAACTCCCTCACATCGTAGCTGCCGCCACACCGGTGGTCATGCTCAGCTCCGTGGACCAGGGGGGCGACAAGAGTCGCAGCCGCCTCTCCGGAGTTGCCGCGTTCGTCACCAAGCCGGTACGTCGGGAAGAGCTACGCTCGGTAGTGGCCGCTAGCCTGACGTCCTCCCCGCAGCCAGAGGCTCAGAGGCGGCCGGTCGCGGTCCAGACCGCGAACCTCCTCGCCTTCGGTGGCGCCACCGTTTCTCTAGACATCCTGCTGGCCGAAGACAACGCCGTGAACCAACGCGTGGCCATGCGGGTCCTTGAAAAGGCGGGGCATCGCGTCACCCTGGC
>JAYTKJ010000845.1:0-28737 GCA_043730365.1 Acidobacteriota bacterium
TTTGTTTCCAACTATCCGCCGTACTCGGTGTGGAACGCCGGGCATGTCGCCGACGCCTTGGCTCTTTTCGACCGTCCGCCGGCCACGCAATCGCCGTTAGGCATCTACGTCCACATCCCGTTCTGCCGGAAGCGCTGCCACTTCTGCTACTTCAAGGTCTACACGGATAAGAACGCTTCCGAGGTGGATGGTTACATCGATAGCGTGATCGAGGAACTGACGATCTACGCTGCCAAGCCGTTTATCGGCGGGCGCAAGCCATCGTTTATCTATTTCGGGGGCGGCACGCCTTCGCATCTTTCCTCCAAGCAATTGGCTCGGCTGGTCAACGCCATGAAGCGACTGTTGCCGTGGGATCAGGTGCAGGAAGCTGCCTTCGAGTGCGAGCCTGGGACGATCACCGAAGGCAAGATCAAGCTCATTCGCGAGCAAGGTTTCACGCGGCTCAGTCTGGGCATCGAGAACTTCAACGACACCATTCTCAAGGCTAACGGCCGTGCGCATCTCTCCAAGGAAATTGACCGTGCCTATGAATGGGCGCGCGGCGCAGGCTTCCCTGAAATCAATATTGACCTGATCTCCGGCATGGTGGGCGAGACCGATGACAATTGGCGCGACTGCGTGCGCCGGACGATTGAGATGTCGCCCGAAAGCGTGACCATCTATCAGATGGAAGTGCCCTACAACACGACGATCTCTCGTGAGATGCAGGTGCTCGGCCAAGCCGTGGCGCCGGTGGCGGGATGGAAGACCAAGCGCGAGTGGGTGGGCTATGCTTTCGCTGAGCTGGAAAAGGCGGGCTACACGATCGCCAGCGGATACACTGCGGTGAAGAACAGGCAAACCAAGTTCCTCTACCGGGATCTGCTGTGGGCTGGTGCCGACATGCTGGGATTGGGCGTGGCCTCGTTCTCGCACGTGCAAGGCACGCATTTTCAGAATGATCACGACTTTGGCTCCTATCGCGAGCGGCTCGGCCGGGGTGAGCTGCCCCTCTTCCGGGCGCTCACGCCGGAGCAGGACGAGCGAATGATTCGCGAATTTGTGCTTCAAATGAAGTTGGGCAGCATCAAACTGGAGTACTTTGGCGAAAAGTTCGGTATCGATCCGCGTCAGCGTTTTGCCGCTCCGCTCGCGAAACTTCGCGAGCAGGGGCTGGTGAGCATCGAGTCTGACGGGTTGAAGCTGAGCCGGGATGGGCTGTTGCGTGTGGACAGCTTGTTGCCGGACTTCTTCAAACCCGAGCATCGCCTGGCCCGTCGAGTCTGAGCGAGATGAACAGCAGCAATTCGAACTACGATGTGATCGTGATCGGCGGCGGCCCCGCCGGCTCCACGGCCGCAGCCTTGCTGGCCGAGAAGGGCCGCCGGGTCGTCGTGCTGGAGCGGGAAAAGTTCCCGCGTTATCACGTGGGCGAATCGTTGTTGCCTTACTGCTGGTATCCGTTGCAACGCCTGGGGCTGGTGGAAAAAATGAATGCCTCGCACTTCCCCAAGAAGTACAGCGTGCAGTTTGTAAACCCCGAAGGCAAGTTGTCGGTTCCCTTCTACTTTTTCCAACACTACGACCATCCTTCCTCGCAAACCTGGCAGGTGCTGCGTAGCGAGTTCGACCAGATGCTGATGGACAATGCGCGGGAAAAAGGCGCCGCAGTGATCGAACGTATTACGGCCCGCGAACTGCTCCGCACCGGCGACGCGGTGACCGGAGTGACGGCGGTTGACGAGCACGGCTCCCAGCGCCAGTTCCACGCTCCGATGACGATTGACGCCACAGGCCGCGACGCGTTCGCGATATCGCGCAACGGCTGGAAGGTGCGCGACCCTTATCTCAACAAGATCGCCATTTGGACTTACTACGAAGGCGCGCTTCGCGATGAAGGCAAAGACGCGGGTGCGACCACGGTAGCCTTTGTGCCGGAGAAAGGCTGGTTCTGGTACATTCCGTTGCCGCAAGATCTCGTCAGCGTCGGCGTCGTAGCTGAGAAAGACTATCTGTACGATGGCAGCCGCGACTTGGCGACTATTTTCCAGCGCGAGGTCACGAAGAACCCGTGGATCGAACAGCATCTGGCGCAGGGTCGCCAGACGGGCCAATACTTTGTGACCGCTGAGTTTTCCTATCGGTCACGCTACAGCGCCTGCGAGGGCTTGGTTCTGGCCGGCGATGCGTTTGGTTTTCTCGATCCGGTGTTTTCCTCGGGCGTCTATCTGGCTCTGCGCAGCGGCGAGATGACGGCGGATGTGGTTGATGAAGCGCTGACGGCTGGCGATTTTTCGGCGGCCCGCTTCACCGAGTACAGCGCCACGCTGCGCCATGAGATCGAGGCGATGCGGCGGCTGGTCTACGCCTTCTACAACCAAAACTTCAGCTTCAAGGACTTTTTCATGGAGTTCCCCGAGCACCGGGGTGACGTTACCGATTGTCTGATCGGGAATCTTTCCCGCGACTTCGATCCGATGTTTTCGCACATGAGAAAGTTTGCCGACGTGCCGGGCCCGGTTCCGCACGGTCAGCCGCTCCTGGGTCCAACGGGGAATCTGGCGGCGGCGGGCGACTAGCCGATGAGTTTGGACGTCCCCGCAGCCGGCGGCCGCGGGCAAATCTCGCAGCGGCAATTGGTTCTGCTGCAGGCACTGATCGCCGAACTGAAGCCGGCCAATCGTTTCTATGCCAGTCGGCTCTCGGCCGCGGTTCCGGCCAGCCTCATCGAGTTCTTCGCACGGACGCCTTTCACTACCAAGCAGGAACTGGCCGAGGACCAGCAGGCCAATCCGCCTTTCGGTTCCAACCTCACCTATCCACTGGATCGCTACAGTCACTTCAGCCAAACGAGCGGCACCTCTGGCAAGCCCATGCGCTGGCTGGATACCGCCGAGTCTTGGGATTGGATGGTAGGCAATTGGACCCGCGTGTTTGAGTCGGCTGGGTTGACGGGCGCCGATCGGGTCTTCTTTGCCTTTTCATTCGGACCCTTCCTGGGATTCTGGGTGGCTTTTGACGCGGCTTCGCGGATGGGGTGCCTGTGTATACCCGGCGGCGGGATGCCCACGGCGGCGCGGCTCTCGGTGATCATCGACACCGGCGCGACGGTGCTGTGCTGCACTCCCACTTATGCGATTCACATGGCTGAAGTGGCCGCGCGCGAAGGCATCGACCTCGGCAGGAGTAAAGTACGCCAATTGATCGTGGCCGGCGAGCCCGGCGGCAGCATTCCGGCGACTCGACAGAAGATCGAGCAACTCTGGCAGGGAGCGAGCGTGGTGGACCATCACGGGATGACCGAGATTGGTCCGGTAAGTTATGGGTGCCCCGCGCGACGCGACGTACTCCACATTATCGAGTCCTCCTATCTGGCCGAAGTGGTTGATCCGGATACCGGTCAGCATGTGCCGCGCGGGCAGCAGGGTGAACTAGTCTTGACCAATCTGGGCCGCCCAGGTTCGCCACTGTTGCGTTACCGAACGGGCGATCTGGTGCTGGCCGCACCGGAAGCCCGATGCTCTGGCTGCGGCAGTTTTGAGATGGCGCTCGTGGGTGGAATCCTTGGAAGGGCTGATGACATGGTGGTGGTACGTGGCGTCAACATCTATCCCGGCGCCATCGAAGAAGTGCTCCGGTCAGTAGGGGGCGTCACCGAATACCGCGTTAGGGTTTCGCGCCAACTGGGTTTGGCCGAACTCAGCATCGAGGTCGAACAGGAACCAACTGCCAGCGCAGGGCTGCCGCATCGACTGGAAGCCAAGCTTCGGGATGCTCTTTCCCTGCGCATTCCCGTCTGCGTGGTGGCAGATGGCGCGCTACCCCGTTTTGAGATGAAGGCCCGCCGTTGGGTCAGGGAATGAGCAGCGGGAGCGCGTCAGAATCCGATATAGCCGACCAGCGCGGTGATGATGTACCCGAGACCGAAGACCTCGGCTACGCGAAACAGGCTGTGAAAAGCCTTCGACATGAACTCGAAACGTAGAAAGAGAGCGCAGACGACGGCAATATATATAGGGAGTGAGTTGAGTACACCTGGCATGGATTGGTGGTAAAACACGAGCACCGCGTAGTAGACAAAAGGCCAGTTCGAATCGGATTGAAGCTTAAAGCGCGCGCCGATCAAGCCCGCTGTGAAGATCAGCATGAAGAGTGCATTGCCGATACTGATCTGAGTCACGGGTCTACTGGTACTCCTGCTTCCTTTGTTCTATCGGCTGAAATGGCCGCAGTGACTAGATCGGGTGAATACCTGAGATGAGTACACCCGAAAAGGTTGCGTCTAAAAAGACCATAACAGGCTGGTGAAGCCCGTGTGAGCCCGGTAGTTTTGGTCAGTCCGGAAGTCTTCCCGGTAGTGGTAAAACTGGTAACCCAGATTCCAGCGGATCTTGTCGCGGAGGCGAATTGACAGGCGAGCCTGTGGCGCTTGGTAGGCGAGCGGAAATGTCTGCGCCGAGCGGAAGGCCGCCCGTGGGGAGCCGCCAGCCGGGCCGGAAATGGGTGTGGCGCGCCCGTCGCCGTTGTCCTGGACACGCGTGAAACCGGCGGACAGATCGATCCGCTGGCGTAGGGTGACGCGGGCCGTTGCATAGCCGGTGTGGACGTTACTTACGTAAAGGGAGGCTTCGTTTTCGACCAGATCGCCGGCGAAATAGGCGAGGCCGCTGAGGGTGTCAAAGTGCTGTTTGGAGTAGCCGGCGTCGAGGGAGAACCAGCGCTTGGCAGCATATGACGCGTCGGCGCCCGAGGTGCGGGACCGCGCGCTGTGGGTGAACAGCGAGGCCGAATTGGTGTTGTAGTTGGTCCGCGAGTACGCCTGCAGGGTGGATGACCCGGCTCGATACCGGACGCGCCCTCCGAAGGCGTGATAGCGCCGCTCACTGATGGGAAGAAACGGACGGTCGGCCCGGCCGATTTCGGAGTCGATCACAATCGAGACCGTCTTCACGGGTTGGAGTCTCACGCCGGCTTGGCCGGAATTGAGGCGATTTGTTTGAGTGGCAGATCGGGTGTCGGAGAAGATATCGGCCGTTTCGGCCTCCACCGACTGGATGCGCCGATCGGAATGCTGAAAGCCGGTAAACAGGCCCAGCCATTTGTTGGCCTTGTACGAAGCTTCGGTGTTATTTACCAGGTTTCGAATCGCCAGGTTCTGGAAGTAGACGATCTGGAACGTGCTGGTGGCGTTGTTGACCTCGCGGTAGGACGCGTTGCCGTCCATGCCAGTCTGGTGGAAAGCAGTGTGATTGGTGATGGTCCATTTGCGAGACGGGAACAGGCTGAAGGTCAGCGATCCGGACGACATCGGGCGCCGCCCTGATCCTGTTACGAGGATTTGCCGGGTGGCCGCTGACCCGGAGCGGGCTGTGCCTGCTACGCCTTCGTCGAAGGTGAATCCGCGGCGGCTACCGGCGTACGAAAAGCGCGCGTTGATCGAATACCAATCCTTGCGCTCATTGAGTAGGGAGCCGCGCCAGAACGGTGTATCGCCGGCGTATGGTTCGGTGCGAGCCAGGGTGTTGAGCGTGGTCCGATCGTTTGGGTTTGCCCCGGCGGTGGGAGTGCCAAGGCGGTAGGACGTGGATTCTTCAAAGCGCTGCCAGCCGTGCATGATGTTGATCTTGAAGCCGGCGGCTTGGGCCTCGCCGCCCAGGCGGAACTCTCGCTGGCGCCGGTCAATTCCGGCGAAGTAAGAGAATTGGTCTCCGAGAGAATCAAACAGGTTCACGGTGGACAGGCCCGGGCCAGTCTGCGAGTTCCGGCTGTAGCCGGCAAACAGCCGAAACTTGGATTGCGGAAACAGCGTGAAGTCGTGATCCTGAAGTTGGTGTTGGGTATTGAGCAGATGGCCGCCGACGGCGCTGGTCAGGCCGGGATTGAAATAGTCGTTGCTGCGCCATAGCAAATCGTATCGATACAAGGCGTTGCGCTGGACTCGCAGGGTAGCGGACTGATAGGGGTCGTTTCCGAGCCCTTGGGTGGTGAGGATGATCTCGTCGAATAGGCGGCCGTGTCCATCTTTTGAGTTGACCCGCAGGTCGCTGCCGAGCAGCCGCAATCCGTTGCCGTAATTGACGTCGCTGCGATACTTGAGAAAATTGCCGTCGACGGACCGGAATCGGTAGCCGGTTTCAAATGAATTGACTACGTTATAGTTGCCGGTGTCCTCGCCGCGGGATCGGCCAACGGTTTCGGTTGACGGCGCCACGGTGGGTTGGGCTGGCAGCGTCAGAGATGATGTTGCCAGCAGGAGGAGCCAGCCCGCGGCGGCGTTGAGGCGGAGACGATGATTGTTCCTGGGCATTTTCGGCTCTATCTCAGGAACAGGCGGTCGGCATTGGAGCCGTGTATCCGCACGTGACAAGTGGTGCAATTCTGGTACTTCGGATCCGTCATGTTGTGGGAGCCCGATTGCAGGGCTACGCCGTCGCCTTGCCGTCCGAAGGTGCCGGCGCCGTTGTGACATTCGAGGCATACGGTGAAGACCATCGGCCGTTTCAGCAGGCGCGAGTTCATGGAACCGTGCGGGGAATGGCAGGCTTCGCAGCCTTCGACTCGAGCGCCTGGATGCTCAAAGGCGAAGGGGCCTCGTTTGTCGCTGTGACAACGCAGACATGGTTGTTCGCCGTCAGCACCTGCCTGCACCATCCGTGGGCGCACGCCCATTCGCCATGATGCCGAGGCGGTGCCGTGAGGGTTATGGCAATCGGTGCACCTCATGAAGCCTTCATTGACCCGATGTTTGGTGGGCATCGAAAACTGAGCCCGGACGCTCGAGTGACAGCTATAGCAAAGCGGGACTTGCGCCTTGGCGAGGAGACCCTTTGGTGATTGCGAGCGGTGAATCGAGTGGCAACTGTTGCAGGCGATGTCGGCTTGCGTGTGTGCCGACCGCCGGATTTCGCCCCGAGATAGATCTTTCGAGTGGCAGGCCAGGCAGGTGTCGAGTGCTTGGCGTGGGGACATCAACGAGAAGGCCCTCGGGATTGTCCTGGTCCCGCCCTTGGCCTCGACATGATTCTTACCCGCGCCGTGGCAACTTTCACAGCCAGTTCGTTCGGGCGGCTCTTTGCCGCTGGCGACGCTCTTGAAATGGGGATTGCGGAAGAACGGTTGCCACAGGTCGGCGTGGCACGTCTTGCACGCATTGCTCCCGAGGAATCCTTCTTCTGCGCGGGCGGCCGGGGTTGCTGCGGCAAGCAGACAGACCAGGAAAACAACCCGCCCTGAGCACAATACCTTCACCTCTCTATTATGTGGGAGGCCCCTGTTTGGAGTTGTGAAGAACTCGCCAACTAATTGTAAAAAAAGAGTAAAGGTCCCTGGCTCACGCCGGGGACCTCTTGAAGCACAATCCGCTTTCTTGTTTGCTGGGTTGGGTTAGAACAGGTAGCTGACCCCGAACAATGGCGTGATGTCGTGGAGCCATCCGCCGATTTTGTTTCCTGGCGAAGGCACGATGACGTCCTTGGGAAACGGCGTAACGAAGTCGCGAATTTCGGCGCGCATCATCAGCCGATTGCCAACCCGCCACTTGACACCGCCGCCGAAGCTCAGCATCGGCTGCCACTGCTGAACTCGCGATAGGATGGCCACGTTACTCAGCTGTTGAAAGGCTCTTTCGGTGCCGGTGCCTTGGTATCCCTTCAGCCCGCCGCCGAAGGCAACGAAGGGACGGACGGCGTCCTCACGCGAGTTACTGTAAAGGAGTACGTCGTAGTGGGCCAAGTGCGACTGACCGGAAAAGCTGATCGATTGACCTTCGGAGGAAGCTCGAAGACCGGTTCGTTGGAACTGATAACGGGCTTCGCCGCCCCAGCGACCGGCGCTGTTATGGGCAAGGACTCCGCCCGCTGTCCAGCCGGGCTGAAGGCCCGCATTGCCCTTGACCGCCCCGGTGACCGGGCGGTCGAAATGGAACGCTCCGCCCCCAAGGATTCCGAATTCATACTGCTGCGCTGCGCCGGGTAGCGCGAGGGCTGCCGATATTGAGCCCAGTTGCAGGGCTCGCATCCAAAGTTTTTTCATCGTCTTTTCTCCTTTAGCCGATGTCGAACTAGTTGATTGTGACGGTGGTCGACCTAGTCGACCACCCGCAGATTGACCGTAGTCGAGCCGCCATCCTGGGTAATCACCAGAGGGATCTCGAGCCCAACGGGGGTGTCGCCTGGGACTTGAGCGTCAATCTGATAGACGCCAACTTGTCCCGGACTCAGGCCGGCAAACCGTATCCCCATTTCCTTGCCACCGATGAAAACCTTCGGCTGAATCTGAGCTCTCAGCGGCGGATCGTTTGGCCCGGGGATACCGGCTTCTATGGCCGGGAACGTGCGGCCCATGCCGGTCAGATACACCACCAGGCTTTCGCCGCGGCGCACGGGGTTCGAGAGTGTGACCAACTCGCTATTCTTCGTGCGCACGATGGTGGCGACGGTTTGCGTTCCGCCCACAGCGTTTCTAAATACGGTGGGCGCAGTGGTGCGAATCTGAACGTTGTAGTTGTCGCTGACACCGCCGGGCGTGCGGAGCACGATGGTGGCGTTGCCGTCGATTGAGTACGGGATCTGGGCGTTGAGTTGACCGGGCGAGACAAACATCATCGGAGTTGGCACGCCGTTGATGGTCAGGCAGCTGTCGCCGAGCGCGGTGGGCAACGGCAACTCTCGCGTGGCCAGGTTGACCGGGCTCATCTCGCGGCCGAGCAAGCTGACCAGCCCACCGGTGGCGACGTTTTCGGTGCCGTCGGCGGCGCTCACAACCCGCTGGATTTGCGGTGCGGCGACTGCGGCGTCATAGGCCCACGGCAGCACGGTGAATCCCGAAGTTGTAAGATTGACGATCACGTTGCGGCTGTAAAGCGGAGCAAGCGTGCGGGTGAAGGGGAACTCAGTATCTCCGAGATAGGGCGCTTCGGCCATTCGTGTGGCTCGGCTCACCTGCCCCACCGGCAGGTCAACCCTCTGGATCACGCCGGCCGCCGTGCTTTCGCCGGCGCTGGTACGGAATCCGACTTGATCGACGAACATGAAACCAGCCGACTGCACTTTTGATGTGTCGAGAGTGCGGATCGGAACCAGCGAGGCGTTCAGCAGCTTGTTACCGACGACGAACTGGTCAAAACTCGATGCGGCCACCGCGCCAGCAAGCTTGTCGGATTCTTTGCGCGAAACCGTGAAGGTGTCGGCTGTGGAGTCATAGAGGAGAAGACCGCCCGTGGCCTGTACTGCCATGATGCGGTTGCCGTTGGGCGTTGCCACCAGGATGGTCGACTTATCGATGTTGTTTTCGTAGACGCCCAGTGACGGCAGCTGTGTAGCGGTCCGCGAGACAAGGTCTACTTTGTCAATGGTGTGGATAGGTCCGGCCACTCGCGTTGCCGCTAGGATCGATCGGCCGCTGACCGCGATTGACCGCGGATAGTGCCCACCGGGGAAGCGGATCGGGGCCAACTGCTCAAGCGTCTCCAGGTCGTACATTGTCGCGATTTGCGCATTATCGTGGCCGACCAGCATGTAACGCCGGTCAAAAGTGATCGCCATCTGGGTGGGTGTGTTGCTGGTGCGTAGCCGGGCCTGAAGGCTGTAGGTGGATCCGTCGAAGACGAGAACTTCGTTGGTGTCCTGGCGTAGCACGTAGAACCGGTCCCGTTCCGGGTCGGCGATTATATCTACAATTTTGCCTGCTACGTTGATGATGGAGCCGCGCTGATCCGGTTCGCGATTGTTGATGAGCACGCGGATGGGCGAGGCGAGGTTCACCGCAGCTTCCGATTTGATCTCAATTTGAGCGGTGAGTGTGCCCTTCAGATTTTGAAACGCCGCAGGGTCGATGCTGACCCGGACCGTGGCTGGAGTGACGCCGCTTGAGGGCGAAAATCGCAGACCGGGTGTTACCGAACTGAGCGAAAAGTCGACTGCCCCCCCACCGGGGTTCACAATGGCGATGTCCTGACCAGACACGCGGCGGTCGCAGAAGTTACCACGGAAGATGACATCTTGCTCGGTGGAGGCAACTCGGGGGGCCTGTTCCAGGTTCCCAACCGGAAGGATCGTAACGCCACTGGCCGAGATTGCGTAGATTACCGTGGCGTCCTGGTTGAACACCGATTTGCCGGCAAGATGCTCGGCCAACTGGAGCCGGTCACGCACGCGCAGGTTGTCTGAATCAAGGACCTGAAGAATGGGAGCCTGCGCGCCACTCACGCCCGAGACCAACGAACCGCCGGTGCCGGTCGGAATCTGAGAGTAGAGAACACCGCGGCTTGAGTCAAGGGCGTGACTGCCGACATCCAGCGCACCGTTGGGGTCGCCAAACTGCGCCACATTGACGCCGTCACGATTGGACAGAACCCATCCGGCGACGAATTGAGAGCCATCGCGGGAGACCGAAACGGCGCGGGGCCCCATGGTCGGCGATGACGTGTAACCCAGGACGCGGAGCGCTCGACGTTCGACGTCATAGTAGAAGCGAAATGAATCGCTGAGTCCGTAAACGGAACGGCCATCGCCCGAGGCCGCCACGGTCGCCGCCACGATTGAAGGAGGCGCGTTCGGGTTGGCGGCTGGCAGGGTTTTGGCCTGCAGTCCGGTGATAGTCTCAAGAACCTGCGTCGCACCTGTCGCCGGATCGAAGAGCTGAAAATCGGTAGTAGTGACAATCAATGCCCGGCCGTCGATGCCGAAAGCGACGCCGAGGACGGGAGATCCCATGGCGAAAGTCTGGCGGGCGCGGCTCCCCAAATCGATAACTGTCAGGGCGTTGTTGGCCGTGGCAGCTGACTGAAAGTTGCCGTAGTGACCGATCACCAGATACCGATTGTCAGGTGAGAGCGCCAGAGAGCTTGGCTGCGAAGACACATTGATCGAGGTGCGAATGGCGCCGGTGGCCAGCGACATTTCTTCGATCCGGTTGGCTGTGAAATTGGCGATGTAGAGCACATTGCGGCCCTCGTCGATGGCCAGATCGGCAGCTTGGCCGCCAATGGCCACCACTTTGCCGAACGGCGCAGCCGACGCCAGGGCGGAACATGCTAGTCCCAGCACCATGACCCGCCTGGTAATTTGGCGGGCGCGATTCCCGCACCGCGTTAGGTATTTTTGCATCCTCTCCATAACCTCGCTCCCATCGCTTCCCGCACTGGCGATCCTTGCGGTCGCCTGTGTGCGTCTTAATTGAACTTCGTCTTTTCTAACCAAAAACTTTCGCCTGTTACCTTGTCAAATGTTGGCGGAGGCCAAAGAAGACCGGCCTCCGCCACCTTAGAAGCGGCTGCGGCTCTTCCCCAACTACTCGGGGCTGCCCTTGCGGCGCATCACGATGAGCCCTAGTAGAGCAATCGCCGCCACCGAACAAATGATCCGAACTATTGTGCTATCCATGTAACCTTTCTCCTTTCTCGAGTTCCAGCCGAATAAACCTAGATGTTGTTCATCATGGGGATCAGCTCCCGTGAGATCTTGATAATCATCGGTCCAACCGTCACCACAAACAACGACGGCATGATGCAGAAGAAAATGGGGAATACGAGTTTGACTCCGAGTTTGGCCGCCTTTTCCTCGGCTGTCTGCCGCGCCTGGACGCGGATGAAATCGGCATGGCCGCGTAAACTCTGGGCAACCCCGGTACCGAAACGGTCGGCCTGGATGAGAACGGCGACTAGTTTCTTGAGATCGTCGACATTGCTGCGTTCGGCCAGGTTGCGCAAGGCGTCAATGCGGCGCTTACCGGCTTTGAGTTCATAGTTCACCATGGCGAACTCCTCGCTGATGTCCGGATGCGCCTGGTCTAGGTCCTTGGCCACCTGCACAACCGCTTGGTCCAGTCCCAGCCCGCTTTCCACGCAGACCACCAAAAGGTCCAGGGCGTTCGGCAACCCCTTTCGGATCTCCTTCTGACGCTTCCGGGCGCGCAAATTCAGGTACTCGTTCGGTCCGAAAAAGCCAGCCGCGCCGGCCGCCAGGACCGCCGCGATCTTGGTAGTTGGGTCAGCAGTGGAGTTGGCTACGGCTGCGGTCATCAACAACGGGAGCAGCACTGCCAGGATCACTTTGGCGCCGAAGAGGTAGCGCAGCGCATTCGGGTTCCGGATGCCGGCTCGAATCATCCGGCGCTGAATCGCGCCCGCGTCCTTCGGACTTACCGGCATCATGGTGCCGAGTTTTTTTACGATTTCGTGAAAAACCAGACTGGGGTGAATCGGTGCTTGTTCCTGCTTGGCGGTGCTGGTGCCAGTGACGCGCTCAATGGCCTCCTTGGGGCGCACCCAAAGCTTGGTGCCCAGCATGGCTCCGAGAACGGTCACGGTCAAGAAAAGGAGGGCGGCGATCAACATTGCCATGGAACTAGACCTCTATCGTCACAATCTTGCGGATAATCAGATAGCCGATCACCTGCATGGCGATGGCGATTCCCATCATCACGTTGCCAATCTCGTCTTCGACGAAGAATGTTACGTAACCGGGGTTGACCCAGAACATCATCATCGCCACACCAACCGGAATTAGCGTCAAGGCCAAACCTGTCATGCGACCGTGCGCGCTGATGGCCTTAATCTTGCCGCGTAGCTTGAAGCGTTCGCGGATGACATAAGCGAGTTTGTCGAGAATCTCGGCCAAGTTTCCGCCGGTCCGTTTCTGCAAGAGGACTGCCGAAACGAAGAAATGGACGTCCAGCAGCGGGACACGTTTGGCCAGCTTCTGCAGCGCCTGGTCAAGTGGCATACCAAGATTGTGTTCGTCGAAGGTGCGTCGGAATTCACCAGCCAACGGCTCCTGGAACTCACGGTGGATCATCTCGATCGATACCGAGAACGCGTGGCCGGCGCGCATGGACCGGGCCACAAACTCAAGGCTCTCGGGAAATAGTCCCTCGAACTTGTAAAGGCGCCGAGAGCGGCAGCGCAGCACATACATGATCGGCAGAATTCCCAGGATCAGTCCGGCCCCCAGCTGCAACCAAAGGTAGGGGACCGAGAACAAGAGTCGGGCTGCAAAAAAGCCGCCCAGGAACATGGCGAGTGAGGAATGAACCAGCCGGGCTGGTTTCCAGCGTAGCCCCGCCTGTTCCAGCAGAATGTCCAGGCGATTCTGAAGATCGAACTTCCTCAGTAGTCTAAGAGCAATCTTGCCTGAGGTCACGTCCTCGCGGTTGATCAGTTCCGGCGTGACTGGTCCGGCCTTGGTCTTTTTCTCCTGTTTGGCCGTGGTGTCGAGGATGCGGACCTTCATCTTGTCGACGTCGGCGTTCCGGAAGGCCCGGTTGATTACCCACCACGCCGCCATCGAGCCGAGCCAGATGAGGCCGAAGATCAGAATGAATGTCGTATTCATGATCGGTCAGATCTCCATCACTTCGTCAAACAGGTCGGGGCGCAAACGGATACCCGCCGACAGGAGTTTCTCGTAGAATTTCGGGCGGATGCCGGTGGCCGCAAACCGGCCTACCACTTGTCCTTCTGGCGTGAGCCCGCGCTTCTCGAACACGAAGATGTCCTGGAGCGTGATGACATCGCCTTCCATGCCGGTCACCTCCGTGATGCTGACCACCCGGCGGGAGCCGTCGCTTTGGCGCGAAGCCTGCACCAGCAGGTTCACAGCGCTGGAGATCTGCTGGCGGATGCTGGTCAATTGCATGTTCCCGTTGGCCAGCGAAACCATCACTTCAAGACGAGAGACGCCATCGCGGGGCGAGTTGGCGTGCACGGTCGTCAGCGAACCGTCGTGACCTGTGTTCATGGCCTGCAACATGTCCAGGGCCTCTTCGCCTCGGCACTCCCCGACCACGATCCGGTCCGGTCGCATACGGAGACAATTCATCAGCAATTCGCGCTGGCGCACAGCGCCATGCCCCTCGAGATTGGGCGGGCGGGTTTCAAGGCGCACCACGTGCGGCTGCTTCAGTTGTAATTCGGCGGCGTCTTCAATGGTGACGATGCGCTCCTTCGGATTGATAAAGGATGAGAGGGCATTGAGCAGCGTGGTCTTGCCCGAGCCCGTGCCGCCGGCGATGACGATATTCATGCGCGCCTTGACCGCCGCCTCCAGCAACTCCATCATGCCCGGGGTCATCGCGCGACGTTCCACCAGATCGGCCGGCATGAGTTTGTCGACGCTGAAACGGCGGATAGAGAGGATTGGCCCGTCAACCGCCAGCGGAGGGATGATAGCGTTTACGCGCGAACCGTCGAGCAGACGAGCATCCACCATTGGCGTTGATTCATCAATGCGGCGACCGACCTGCGAAACGATCTTGTCGATGATGCGTAGCAGGTGAGCGTCGTCGCGGAAGCTGACGCTGGTTATCTCCAGCAGGCCTTTGCGTTCGACATAAACATGCTTGTGGGTATTGACCAGAATGTCGGAGATCGTCGGGTCTTGCAGCAGAGGCTCAAGCGGCCCCAGGCCAAAGACCTCGTCAAGCACCTCGTCGCAAATCTGTTGCTTTTCTACGGAGCTGAGGAGGGTCTGCTCGCCATCGATCAACTGCATCAAGGCGTTGCGGACTTCTCCACGCACGCGCTGATTGTCGATTGTCGCCAGCGCCTCCAGGTTGATCTTGTCGAGCAACTTGCGGTGCAGGGTGAACTTAAGTTCCTGATACTCCGGCTTCAAAGCACCCTTGCCGCGCCCGGCATTCTTCATCAGGCGCTGCTCCCAGGACAGTTGCTGCGATTGTTGGCTCTTTTGATCTAGACTCGGCAACATTGCTTTTCAATTCCTCTTTACGCTGGGTCTGCCCTTATGCCGCCGGCACTCCGGCGGTGGACGCCGCGGCAACGGCCGGCTTGTTGGGTCCATGCGCTATCCCCGCCACTCGGGACGCCAGCGTGGCAATGGCGCGCCCCAACTCACAATCGACCGCCAGCGGCTGGCCCAGCGAGATCACTCGATGCAACGCAAAGTAGTCGTTGGGCAGGGATGCATAGACCGGGCAATTAAAGATCTTTTCGATATCGCTGCCGCCAATCTCGTCGCGCTTACTCATGCGATTCATCACGATTTGGTAACGATCCTTGGAGAAACCCACCTGAATCAGCAGATTTATTGCCCTGCGCGCCAGATGCAAGCTGGCCAGGTCACTTGTCGAGACGACGTAGGTGTGGTCGGACTCCGATACAGTCATGAGCGCGGTTCGGTGAAAAACGGTGGGCACATCAAGTACGACCCAGTCATAGAGAAGCCGGGCATACTCGAGCAAGTCGTGAAGCTTGGCGGCGTCCACCGCCGTCGATACTGGCTGATCCGGGGCGGGCAGTACGTCAACCCCACCGGCGTTCACGATGAAGCTGGACCAAAGACCGGCGTCCAGTCTGTCTGCCTTTTCCAGAGCGTCGAGGACGGACAGGTTGGACTGAATCTTCAAATAGAATCCAATGGTGCCGTTCTCCAGATCTAGATCGCACAATAGGACCCGTTTGCCGGTGGCCTTACGAATGGCGTGGGCCGTGTGAGTGGCCAGCGTCGATGAACCGGCTCCCGGTTTGGCGGCCGTGAATACGATGACCTTGCCGGCCGTCTGGGGAGAGTCCGCTTCCGGCTGGCGTAGCCGCCGAAGGCGGGCTACGGCTTCTTTTTGTACGGCTGGTTCGAAGGGGGCGCACAGGAACTCGGAGGCGCCGGCCCGCAGCAGAGTCACGACGGAGGCGGTGTTATTGGTCCGGTCAAGTCCTACTGTAAGCACCGGCGGCTGGCAGGCGGCACACGCGCGGATTAGTTCGCAAGCTGCGTCAAGATTAGTCGCCGCATCGATCAACAACACGTCCGGCTTGAGCTGCCGCAGTCTGATATCCAGGGCGTTCGGCGACGGGTACTCTTTGAGGTCCGACAGAATCTGGAAAGCCCGTGACTCGTCGAGCGTTGCGCTCAGCGCGGCGGCCATTTCGCGGTCCGGTGAGATCAGCAGGGTGGTGAGCCCAGAATCCCTCGTTCTCCGTAGCGCGTCCATAAGATTCCTTTCGTTCCTTTCTCGACTTAGGTTTGTTCGGTGTACTAGCGAGGGGCCTGTCCGGCCTGGCCCTCGCCTAACTGCTTGGCGTCGCCAACGTTCGGTTTAGTAGCCTCGCCGGTGGCCGGGGCTGGCGGCTGTGCCGCCGGAACTGGCGTCGATGAGGCCGGCTCTGGCTCTACTACGGCTGCTGCCGTTGTGGCGGCCACTTTTCCTGCCGGAGCGCTCGTGCCCTTGGCATGTTGAGCGCTCTCCGCATTCCGGCGCAACGCCGCGCTCTTCTTTGGATTGGGCGCTCGCGTGGCGGAAGAGCCGGGGATTTCAACCGGGCCGAGGAATTCGCGGGGCATGACCGGCATCGGCTTGGGGTCTCCCGGGTTGAGCGGGTCGACGATCTCAGGCGTCACCAGTACGATCAACTCGGTTTTGGCTTTGGCCGAACTTCGGCTCTTGAAGAATGTTCCCAGGATCGGTATGTTTGCCAGTCCGGGGATGCGCGCCATGGTGTCTTCCACCCGGTCGTCGATCAGGCCGCCAATGACGAAGCTCTGTCCGGGCGCCAACTCGATATTGGATTCAATGCGTCGCGTTGACAGTGCCGGGATTCGGAATCCTCCGAAGGTGATCGAATTGGTGATGTCGATTGAGGACACTTCCGGTTTGACGTACATCTTGAGAGTATTGTGGGGAGTCAACAAGGGGTTGAATTGGAGCCGGATACCGAACTCCCGGAACTGAATCGTTACCGATCCCGAGTTAGACCCGCCCTGTAGCACAGGAATAGGAAACTCACCTCCGACCAGGAAGCTGGCTTCTTTGCCGTTGGTGGTCACCAGATTGGGCTCGGCCAAGATCTGGAGTACGTTGTCGTTCTGGAGGGCCTTAATAGTCGCGGCCAGATTCAGGTCCGGGCGAAAGGCAAAGACGTTGAGAATGTCCGACAGGCTGACCTGGGTGACCGTACCAGCCGCGCTGGACGGGATGGAGCCGCTCACCGCGTCGATGCGAGGCGGCCCAAACTGCCCCGTAGAGATGGCTCCCGGGGTATTGCCCGCGCCCGTTGAAATCAAATTGACGCCGAAGGACTTGGCAACCTTCCGATCGATCTCGGCAAACTTGACCCGGAGCAGAATTTGCTTTTCCACCGGGCTCGGCGCGAGTGTCAGATTGTTGACCACGGTCTTGGCCAGTGACGCCACCAGCGCCGCCACGCGGTCCGAGGTCGCTTTGTCGCCGACGCGCCCGTTCAAGGTGACCGAATCCCTGGCCGAACTGATCAGAATCTGATCGTCGGGATAGGTCTCCTTGAGAATCCGCCGGATGGGTTCGAGGTTATGTTCGACCGAGACGTTGTAGAATGTTCTTTGTCCGGAACGCGCCCAGATGATCACCGTCGAGGAGCCATGCGCCTTGGCGTGCAGCAAAACCTCGCGCGTTGAAACAGCCACGGCGTCAACGATGTCCGGATTGGAAGTCGAGATCCGGGCTACGTCGGTCGGGTAGTCGACCACCACGCTCTTTCCGACCGTGACCTTGAGTTCTTCGGTAGACGATTGGGCCAGGAGAAGCGCGGGGGCCAGCGACGACGCCAGGAGCGCGGCCAAGCCAAGCACCCTGATAGCGCTGGATTGCGAGTTGAGTTGGGTAGTATGTGTCATCGGATCTCCCCTTATTGGTTCTGCGTGGAAACGCCGCCGCTACCATTGCCGACGACTTCAACTGTTTTCGTATGTCCGCGGATGACGATCACCGAATCGGCCGGAGCGGCAGGAATGGAAGCCACCGATGGCGCCAACGGCTTGGGATCGGCGATCACGATTGGCCGTGGCCGCGGCCGGCGCGGTTCGCCGCCTTCGCCATCGCCACCCTCGCTGTCGCTCCACCCGCCCCGTGGGGTTTTGCCCACCGAAGTGGTCTTGTAGAGGTCGGACATTCGTTGGCCGCGCGTCGCCGACACGGTCGGATCAGAAGCGCTGCGTAGCACCAATTGGATCTTGGCTTCGTTGCCGGCCAGCGTCAGCGTCTCGGCCTGTTCGGGCGTGACGAGGAGCGTCACCACCGGCGTGTTGATTGCCTGGCCCCTGGGGTCTGCCTGCAGAGTCTGACCGGCCGTCAACACCGTGATGTTTTGGAGCACTGTGCGCGTGATCGTGTTGTTACCTTCCGCGTTGGGTGGGCGACCAGTGACCAGTACGTCTACGCGCATGCCAGGTAATACGAAGCCGGCGACGCCCACCACATCGTTGACTCGCACCGAGACGGCGCGCATCCCCATCGGGATTTGCGCGACTGGGCCGACGCCAGCGCCGCGTGCCGCCAGACGGCCTTCAAGGATCGGCTCCTCAAAGAGCACATTGCTCACCACCGGCCGGTCAATCACTTCTTCAGGCTTGCTGAAAGCACCCTTGGGAAAGGCTCCCGCCGGAATCTTGGTCACCTTGATATCGTCCGGTTTGACCGTGACCCCGATCGGCAGCGGCTTGGCCGCGACCACCACATCCAGCATCTCGACCTGATCGATCTTCTTGGTCGTGGTGCCGGCTTTGGCCGAAATCTGGTAGAAAATGCTGGAGACCACCAGCGCGAAGACCAGGCTCACTCCGAGAACCGTCAAGAACCTACGATCCATATCTCGTCTCTCCTATTTCGCCGACAAAAGGGTCAGCCATACGCCTAAAGCGATGGCCGGCGCATACGGTATGCTTGCCGGGCGCGCTTCATTCTGGCGGCCCGGCGCCATCCGTCGGCGCGCCGCCGCAAATCCGAGTATCCCGGCCGCTAACAGACCACCGGTAAGCGCGGTCCAAAACGCTGCCTGCAACAGCCGTCCAGCGCCCAAAAGGGCCCCGAAACCAGCCATCAGCTTGACATCGCCTCCACCCATCCCACCGAGGACATAAAAAATCAGGAACACACCGAATCCGGCGGCCGCGCCCATCAGGCCGTAGCCAATTCCGATCCAGCCCTTGGCAAAAATCTGACAGCCCACTCCGGCCGCCAGAGCCGCCAGCACGATCCAGTTGGAGATCGTCCGTCGCGCCACATCCTCCACCGATGCCGACAGACCCACCAGGCCTGCCACCCACCACTCGAGGCGAGCCACGTCCGTCATCTCGGCTGGAATCAAAATCAAGCGCGTTCCTCCAGGCGAACGCCGCCACGCTTCATCAAACCCGGGGCAACCACCCCACCTCGCCAAGCGTACTCTGCCAAGCCCACGCCGCTAGGCATGCGCCAATCGGTGGTTTGAGCTGGCGATGCCGGAGCCGCAGGCACAGGACGTCGTGGATGTCCATTGCGGTGCTCTGAACCGACAGTTGGCCTTAACGTGGCGGGTTTCATCTCGAATACGGTCTCCCACTAAGAGTTTCGGACGGGACGGTCTAGTTCATTAGTGCTGGACTAGGGAAATTTTGGCGCGGCCCGGAAGCTAACGGCAGCTTCCCTGCAACTCGCTCAAACAAAAGAGTTTTCCCGTCATCGTCCAACAGCCGCCAGGATTTGTCTTCTTTCAGCAAGCTGCCCAGTGACCAGCCCACCGGTACTAGCGCGTGATCGAACTGGTAGCGCTCCATAATCTGACGCCAGTCGTGCGCGCCGCCTGAGACGCGGATGTATTCTCTACCTAGCACGGCCCCGTAAAAATCGCTGCGGCCGTCGAAAAAAACTCGCTGGGCCGGGTAAAAGCGGTAGATCAAGTAGTCGGCCCATTGATCTGTGGTCAGTACTCGACCCGAACGCAACTGCTGCTCGTACTTGGCAATCAGCTTCACCGGGAAGCGGAACTCTGGAAAGTCTGCCGGCCATTTGACTGGCAATCCGCTCCCTAGCAGGAGCACCAATGCGCCCACCGCAGGCCAAAGGCTGGTCCAGGCAAAACTTGGGCGCATGTCCGATGCCATCGCTTCCAAAATGCCCCGCGTGCTCTTCTTGCCTGCCCCGCCCACCCACTTGCGCCACAAATGCGTGGCCTCTTCGGCAATAATGGGTGACGCCAGCGTGGAAAAAATAGTGATGTGACGAATCGACCCCAACGACTGATGGGCCCAAAATAGGATCAACAGCGCCTCCACGATCCGACGCCGCGAAAGGGCAACGGCTGCGGCCATCAGGCCCACCAGCAGCAGCGCCTCATATTGAAGCTGATTCTCGGTGCGGAACGAGGGCGACTGAAACTCCTGGATTACCTCACGGATGAAATCCGAACGTAAATACTTCGCCACGTGAAGGTGCAGGTTCCAGCCGTACGGATTGGCCAAAGTAGCCGTCGCCGTCAACAATAGAAGCCCCGCTTGACGCCTAATGCCAGCCCAATCACGCCCGGCCGGCTCAGACAGCATTGTTTCCGCCGCCCGCCCCGCCGCATAGATTCCCACGCAGGCCACCCACGCCAGGACGCCTCCATGGAGATTGGTCCAAAGCATCGTTAGTGGCACCGTCAACCAGATCAACTTGCCTGGCCGGCGCCGGTCTGCCTCAAGAATCCAGACACAAATCGGCAAGAGGAGCAAAGTGAACAGATGCGGTCGAGCCAGATAGTGCACCGTGCAGGCGCCGATAGCCAGCAGCCCGACCAGCAGAGCCCAAATCATATTGGCTCCCCGCCAAAGCGTGTAGCGAAAAAGGATCGTCGCAAACAAAACGATCTGCAGCGCACCCAGCCACGCGACCCCTTTCAAACCCCAGGTTCGATGAAGGAGCGAATAGATGACGTCGGTGCCCCATTCCCAGGCAAACCACTCCTGACCTGGTTTGGAGAAGGAAAAGATGTCAACCCGGGGCACGTGGCCATGCGAAAGAATGTAGTCTCCGGTACGGATGTGCCAGCCGGTGTCACCATCAAGCAAGAGGCCGCTCAAGGCATCCGGGGAAGTTAGAAACAGCCAGCACAGCAGCGACAGGAAAAACAGGTCCGAGAGGGACGGACTGAGGAGCCGAGCCAGCCGTGTGGCCGGGATACGCGGATCTCGCGGAATGGCGAGGGGCTGCTCCATACGGTCTTCGAGCCTCCTGTCTCCGATCAGTTACAGGGGCGAGGTCAACGACCTACCCCTGACTTGTGACATCGGCAGTACCAGTCCCGATCTTTACCTAGCCCGTCCCAAGATCTGCCGGGGTTGCGATCCGCCTTACGTTGCGACAGAATAGGAGCACTGTGAAAATCGTATTTGTACCCGTTTTGACGGTTGCGTTCGGATGCGCCGGACTGGCCGCCGGGCTGCTTGAGAACGCCCCCGTGCGTGTGGAGCTCTACGAAGGACTCGCCGGTGGCGCCGAATTGACGCCGGTGGGCGAACCCTCCTACCGATACACCGAGCCTGCGTTCGGTTTTGCGCGCCTCCCGGTGAAGTATTCGCCTGAGGCACTGGCGCTGGACCGGTCCGTGCCCTTCACTCTATATGCCGCCTACGAGCGCGTCATCGCTCCGGGGCCGCATCGATTCCGGCTGCGGGCCCGCGGCGCCTCGCGCCTCCTCATTGATGGAGCCGAGGTAGTCAAGACTGCCAAGCAGAAGCCGAATACTTCAGGAGACGATCCGGTGCCGGCGCCTCCGGTGCGCGACGAAAGCGGACATCGTCCACCCGCGCATCCTCATCAAGATGTCTTCGTCAATTTCAATGGTGACGGTAAGTCGCACAAGTTCGAGTTAGTCGCAGTCATCGGCGGCAAGGGCCTCATGCCCACGCCCGGCGAATTGGCGGTGTCGTTCGCAGCCGCCGGCCAGATCGAGACGCTGCTCGGGCCGGACGGTTCGCCGCACCTGACCGACGCCGCCTGGGAAGCGCACGTGGCTAAGCAGGATGAGCGCCATCGTCTGGGGGATCGCGAACGGCGGCTGGAGGCTTCGCGAGAAATCATGGCGAAGTGGCGCGCGCGTCACCAGGAAGTTCGCGCTTACTACCAAGACCGAGTGGTGGCAGTCCCGGTCGCTACGACCGGACTCGGGGCCTACAACGCCATCGACCATTTTCTAAACACGCGGATTAAAGCCGCCGGTGCCGCGCCGCAACCGTTGACCGCGGACCTCGATTTCCTCCGGCGGCTATCTCTCGATACGATCGGCGTCATTCCCTCCGGCGATGAAATTCGCGCCTATCTCGCTCAGCCCGCCGCGCAACGCCGCGCTATGTCGATTGAGCGGCTCTTGGGCAATCCCGGTTGGGCCGACAACTGGGTCAGCTATTGGCAGGATGTTCTGGCCGAGAATCCCGGTATCCTCAAGCCCGATCTCAACAACACCGGCCCCTTCCGATATTGGATCCACCAGTCGTTTGCCGACGGCGTTCCGTTTGATCGATTTGTCACTGAACTCGTGCAAATGGAAGGCAGCGTCCATCAAGGGGCGCCTGCGGCTTTTGCCCAGGCTTCGTTGAATGACGCGCCGATGGCCGCTAAAGCTGACATTCTTGGTCAAGCCTTCCTCGGCGTGAAGCTGGGATGCGCGCGTTGTCACGATGCGCCGTTCCATCCCTTCAAGCAAAAAGACCTGTTCTCGATGGCGGCGATGCTCAACGGCAAACCGATGAAGCTGCCCGTGACGAGTACGGTGCCGCTCGTCGAAGGCGGGCGCCGGCCTGCGGTGCAGATCACGTTGAAGGCGGGCGAGTCGATTGAACCCGGCTGGGCGTTTGCCGATCTGGTCAAGCACGACGAAACGGGCGCGCTGCCGGGCGAGGGCAGGACGGAAACACGCCGGTCGCTGGCGGCTCTGATGGTGTCGCCCCGCAACGAGCGCTTCGCTCAGGTGGTGGTGAATCGCGTGTGGAAGCGTTACATGGGAATGGGCTTTGTGGAGCCTGTCGACGATTGGGCGCGCACTAAGGCCTCGCACCCAGAGCTGATGCAGTACCTCGCGCGCGAGTTTGTGATGAGCAGTTACGACCTGAAGGGCTTGGCCCGGATGATCTTCTCTTCGCACGCCTATCAACGCCGGCCGATTGAGTTACTGCCTGACTCGCAGATGTCGACCGCCAATCGTTTGTTCACCGGTCCGATCCGCCGCAAGATGACGGCCGAACAGTTGGTTGACTCGCTGCACGTGGCCGTCGGCAAGAAATTTGAATGTGAAGATTTGAATCTCAACCCGGCGGGTGACCGTCCTCCCGCGCAATTTCTCAACATGGGTAAGCCAACGCGGGCCTGGCAACTGACGGCGCTTTCGAATGAGCGCGATCGTCCGGCGTTGGCGCTCCCCATCGCCCAGGCGCTGGTGGATGTGATGACGGCCTACGGCTGGCGGCAATCACGCCAGAGCCCCTCTACAACCCGCGACGATGGCTCCTCGCCCATGCAAACGCTGGTTGTAGCCAACGGTGTGCTCGGCACGCGTGTGGTGCGGCTTTCCGACGACAGCGTGTTCACCGAACTGGCGCTGCGCGATCAGCCCCTCGACAAACTGATCGGCGAAGCATTCCTGCGCATTCTGTCGCGCCCGGCCACTGCGGCTGAGACGCGCACGTTCTCCACGCTCCTCGCGCCCGTCTATGCCTCGCGCAAGGTGGCCGGTGCGCTGTCCAATTACTCTGAACTGAAGAGCGACAATCGCGTGTCGTGGTCGAATCACTTGAGCGCCGAAGCCACCCTGATTCGTATGGAGGAAGAGCGCAAGATGCGCATGGGCGCCGAGCCCACCAAGCGACTCACTAAGGATTTTCGAGAGCGCTTTGAAGACACAATCTGGGCCATGGTCAATAGCCCTGAGTTCGTGTTGATGCCCTAGCCTGAGGAGCCCCGGAACGACATGCTCAATCGACGTGAATTTCTCGCAGCCACGACCGCTGCTTCGGCCGCCTCGGCGGCCACCACCCAGCCGGTGCCCAAGGGCAAAGCCGATGCCTGTATCTTTATGTGGCTCGGCGGCGGCGCCGCGCATATGGACACATGGGACCCCAAGATAAGGGGCGACGGCAAGAAGAAGGCCGGTTCCTACTACAAAGCGATCGATACAGCGATCAAAGGCGAGCAGGTGTGCGAGCATCTGAGCCGCTCGGCGCCGTTGCTGGATCGCGCGGCCATCGTCCGTTCGATCACGCACGATATCTCGGGCGAGCATGCTGCGGCGGCCAACCTCGTGCATACGGGGCGCAAACCGAGCGGCACGATTCTCTATCCGGCCATCGGCGCGATTGTCTCGCATCAGTTAGGTCCGAAGAGCGAGGAGTTGCCGGCGTATGTAGTGATGGGTTACCCGAGTATCATCCGCGATCCGGGGTTCCTCGGCGCCAAGCACGGCTACGTGTATCTGACCCAGATTGAGACGGGACCGAATGGGCTGGTGCGGCCGCCGGACGTGGACTTGAACCGGCAGGATCGCCGCGAGACGCTGCTGGGCGGAATGCGCGACGGCTTTCTGAAGCGCAATGCCTCGGACCAGACGGTGCAGCAGCAGGATGCGATTACCAAGTCTGCCTACAAACTGGCCGGGCCGAAGTTTCTGAATGTTTTCGATCTGGCGCGCGAGAATGCCACGCTGCGCGAGTCCTACGGCGGCGAGTTCGGGCAGCGCTGTTTGCTGGCCCGGCGCCTCGTGCAATCCGGCGTGCGGTTTGTCGAGGTTTCGCACAATCTGAACTTCCTCAACGGCAGTGGTTGGGATACTCACAACGAAGGGCAGCTCAATCAGCACTTACTCATACAGGAACTCGACAAGGCCTTTGCGACGCTCATCGCTGATCTTGAACAGAACAAGATGCTGGACCGGACGCTCGTGGTGGTGGCCACCGAATTCGGCCGTCCCCCGGAGTTCGATTCCGGCGGCGGGCGCGGCCATCAATCGCTCGGCTTCAGTATGGTGCTGGCGGGCGGGGGATTGAAGACCGGGCAAGTGATTGGGCGGACAGACGAGATCGGTAAGCAAGTGGTCGATCGGCCGATTTCGGTGCCGGACTTCCACGCCACCATTCACTGCGCGCTCGGGATTGACCCACATAAGAACTTGTATTCCGGAGATCGACCGGTGCCGATTACCGATCGCGGTACGCCGATCGCCGATCTGTTTTCGTAGCGGGTGTAGTTGGCGCCTCGCCGGAATGGTCTTTGAGCCATGAGGCTCCATCATTGCGCCGGCGGCTGCGCCCTGTTCCTCCTGACCGTGGCGACGCAGGCAGCCGAAAGCCCGCGCGTCAGTGGCCGCGCTTTTGGCGCGATCGGCAAAGGATGGAGCATCCTTCCCGCTTGCGGCCCCACCACTGATTCCAATTGCAAGGTCGAAGAGGGGTCGGATCCGATCTTTGCTTATGGCGCCGGAGCGGGCATCGAGGTCTTTGTCTACCGCCGTCTTGCTGCTGCGTTCGATGTTGGCTACAACGGTGGCACGGCGAGGAACGGATCTGCGTAGGCAGCCGGCGATTCGCCAAGTGCTTCGACGGGGACAAGCGCCCCCCCCTTTTTGTTTTAAGCGCCGTTAACGGAGTTTGGCACCTTTCAAAGTGGCTCACCCGTCCTGCGGAAGATACGAAACTCGTTCCCTTCCTCACCGCCGGCTACGGCGTCAGCGTCGACATCCAGAGAGGCCGGGCGTATAGAAGGGCCAACGTGGGAGCCGGAGTAACTTGGTGGCTCTCGGATTCCGTCGGCCTGCGAGCCGAAGCCAGGCACTATCTCCAAAGCACCAACGGCCCTGACCGGGTGACCTTCGTGCATCTTGGAATCTGCTTCCGATAGACCGCTGCCAGGAAGCCGAAGTCGAAAGCTTCAATCGATTCCCGGTAGGCCGGTTTTCAGGTGGATCTAAGCCAGTCAACTTCAGGCACCTCTCCATTCAATCTACTCGCGATGACGGTGAAACGCGCTCACCCGCCCGGGCAACGGGCAGCACCAAATCAGCCATCAGTGAATTGAACTTTGCCGGTTCCTCGACGGGCGGCTCATGTGCCGAATTCTCGAACCACACGAATTTCTTCGACGGCGCGGTCAGCATATCGAAATATGCGAAGCTGGTTTCCGGATCGACCACATGATCATGGCGGCCGATGAAGAAAAAGACCGGCACTGGCACCACCGGTGCGGCTTTCATGAGATTGATTGCTGAAACTTTTGGCCACATGACTGCACTCAACATGAAGCCACGCAAGATATTGGGTAGATCGAAGATCGACGATTCCGGTCCGCCGAGCAAGATCCGCACAAACTTCCAGAAAGACAACCCGCGCGCGATACCGGTAAAACGCACGAGCCATTTACGCTGAACGGACATTTCCTGATAGGTGTGGGGCGGAGATCCGATTGCGCGAAGCTCTTTCAGCGCCTTGCGGCTGTGGCGGCGTTCCGCCTCGGCGACCGTAAAGTTGTATGATAGCACCTCGCTTGCGGACCAATCGCCGATCTGCCCAGTGCCAACATAGACTGAGACCTTCTCCGGAAAGCGCGCGGCATAGAGCGGGCCGAGCACCGCGCCCCAGGAGTGCCCGTAGATTGCGACCTTGTCTTTGTCGAGGCGCTTGCGAACCCACTCAACCAGTTCGTCCAGATCGGCGATGAACTGCGCGACCGTCAGCGATGACTGGGGTGTCTTGCTGTCGAACGATTTTCCGGTGCCGCGCTGCTCCCAGTAGACAACGGTGAAACTCTTCTCAAGCGCGGAGTTGAAGGTGCGGAACAGGCGCATCTCTGGAAAGCCCGGCCCGCCGTGAAGGAGGATCAATGGAGGATTAGAGGTGCTCTCTCCGCGGATCATGACCCACTGGTCTAGCTCGCCCAGGCAGACATACCGAATCTCAGCGATGCTGCCCGGCAGGGTCTCTCCCCGGGGTCCACGAAACGGCGGCGTCTTTCCTGGATGTTTCATTTGCTTCCGCCCAGAGTCCCCTCGTGCAATTCCAGTGCCAAAGGCGTTAACGCACAACGCGCCAACTGGCAGCGTCTGCCAGTCAGGACTACCCTGACGACCGATCATCCATGGTCGCCGGGACGGGCGGCGAAACTACAATCGAAAGTTGGATTACGGCGTTTCAGATGATGTGCCAAGCGATCACCGCGAACGGATGGCTCCGCTGTGCGGTCCCATGACGCTGGCCGGTGTCCACTCGACGCCAAGCTACTGTAATGCGGTCTACGCCTGACCAGCAAGTCTCGCGATGAGCCCATCGCCTATGCAAGAAGATCGCAGAGACCTATTCGCGCCCAGCCACGCCTTCAAAATAGTGAAACCTCGTCCGGAAGCCAATGCGCTCATACGCGGCAATCGCCGCGGCGTTGTCATGCTCGACGTTAAGCCCGATCGTCGCAATCCCCGCCTCGCGCAGCGCCGTCACCACCGCCGACGTTGCCGCTTGCGCATAACCCCTGCCGCGATGATTCGGATGCGTGAAGATATTGCCGACGCCGGCGACGCCCTCATTTCGTGACAGCACGTGTACGCCGGCTACCGCAACCAACTCGCCACTTTCTCCCCGGATCCCTCGGAACATTCCGGTAGCCAGTTGGAACGCTGCAAAGGCGATGCCGCCGCCGTCGCCCGTGCCATACAGTGACTCGATCTCGCCCACATGCGCAGGCCCGAGCAGTTCGACGCGACCGGCCGCCCGCGGCCGTAACTCCTCCACGAACATCCGCTCCATCTGATGACGCTCGCCGCGGTAGGTGTAGAGCCCCGTGGCAGCCTCCAGTTGATGCGGCTGCAGATTGAGATAACCCGTAGCTTCTCCGACTTCCGCCAACAACCCACGCGTCTCCCCGGCATCGCCCATCACAAAGATCGGACGAATCTGGAGTGCACGAAACACCAACGCCGAGCTGTCCCCGCTGCCTGCCCACCAATCGCAATGCTCAAACATCCCCTCATCCAGGTCCGCCAGCGCATAGAGAGCCCAATGGCGATCTCGTTCAAGACGGCGGCGGATTTCGGATTTGTCCCGGAGACGGATTACCGCACTCACAGGTACTTCTTGAGGAAGCCCATCGCAGCCTGCCGCATGCTCACGGTCTCTTCGTGCGCCACGTCCTCGCGCACCAGTTTCCAATGCTCCGGTTTCCCGGCGGCGGCGTAGGCTTTCTTCAGTTCCGCGTCGATTCGATCCAGGCCCTCCGGCGGCGTGAGCTTGTCGCGATTCCCCGCCAGCCCCAGGTGCGGGCGCGGTACGATCAACTCATTAATCTGCGACGTCGTGAAGTGCTTCAGCAGTCCGGGCACGTAGTAGTAAACGCCGTGGCCCGACAAATTCTTGTTCGCGATGAGTGCCTGGTAGTCGGTCAGGCAGCAGATATCGACGGTCACCTTCAGCCGTTCGTCCAGGGCCGCGCTCCACCAGGCCATGGTGCTGCCCATCGACATGCCGAGCGTCGCGATCCGCTGCTTGTCCACGTCGTCGCGTGAGACCAGATAGTCGATCGCCTGGAGCGAATCGTACACCATCATGCCCCACATCACTTGCCCCTTCCAGAGCATGTCTTTGAAGATGTCGAGTTCGGGACGCGTCGATCGCTCGCCGAAAGCCCAGGTGTCAAAACAGAGCGAGGCGTAACCCGCCGCTGCCAGATCTTCAGCATAAGACGCCAAACCGGCGCTGGGCTTGGCGGTCAGTAACTCGTCTTTGCCCAGCTTGTACTTGCCGCCATGATAGTGCTGGTAGAGCACCGTGGGGAGACGCCCGGCGGCGCCTTTCGGTTTGACAAAGTAAGCCGGCGCGGCTTCGACTCCGTTCAGATCGAGCACCAGAGTCTCGATACTATAGGCGCCCCGGTCTTCGATGCGCCGCCGCGTTGCCGAGACGGGACGGTGGCGCGGAGGTAGATCGCCCAGTAGCGAGTAAAGCTGTTGCCGGCGTCGTGCCAGTGCAACGCGGGACACGGGTTTGGAGGCAGGCGCGGCCG
>JAYTKJ010000846.1:0-1594 GCA_043730365.1 Acidobacteriota bacterium
ATGAAGGATCTCGAGCGCGGTATGGACCGGCTCGACAATTTCATCCGGCAAAAGAGTTGAGTAGGCCGCCACCCGTATGACTGCCAGCCGCATCGAGCCCCGCTTCGTTGAACGAGTGTGGGGCTCGCTCCATTTGGAACCGTGGTTTCCGAATCCGGCGAAGAAGACCGGAGAAGTGTGGTTTGACGCCGGCCGTCTGCTCATCAAGTTTCTGTTCACCACCGAGGCGCTCTCGGTTCAGGTGCATCCCGATGACCGGTACGCGCGGCTTCATCATGACGATGGCGCGGCGGGGAAGACTGAAATGTGGCACATCCTGTCAGCCACTCCCGGCGCACGCATTGCCGCGGGCTTTGCCAAGCCCGTGCAGCGTGAGCAAGTGCGGACGGCCGCCCTCGATGGCTCGATCGAACAACTCCTGGGGTGGCACGAAGCGCACGCCGGCGATTCTTTTTTCACACCGGCAGGCGTGGTGCACGCTCTGGGCGCGGGCCTGGTGGTGTGTGAGATTCAGCAGACCTCGGACATCACGTATCGGCTATTCGACTATGGCCGTGGCCGCGAGTTGCATCTCGAACACGGGATGGCCGTGGCTCACCTCGAGCCGCACCCTGGCCGTGAACGTGTTGAAATGCTGGGCAGCGGAGGCGAACGCTTGGCCGCCTGCGAATACTTTGTTACCGAACGCTGGACGCTCGGCGAGCCTCGCCAATGGGAGCGCGACGGGGTAGTCATCGTGCTGGAGGGCGGAGGCCAGATTGACAACCAGCCATTCACGCGCGGCGAGGTTTGGCGGGTGCCAGCCGGCGTGAGCGTGGAACCACGCGGGCCAGCCGTGCTCCTGCGAACCCATGAACCTTGAGGCGCCGCGGCTCTCGTCAGCCGATCCCCAGGTCATCGACGCGCTCGAGCGGCGTCCCGCAATCGCGGCAAATCACGCCCAGACAATCCTTACAAACCAATGGTTGCGCTACTGGCTTACGGCAATCGGCACAATAGAACGCGGTCTCGGCCGAAGCGGCTGGCGGCAACTGATCCATCTGTCGATTATCGCCATCTCGCTGGCCGGCTGTCTGCGCCTCCGAACCGACGAACCCGCGATTGGCGAGGCCTACGTCGCGCCGGCGACGCTGCAACTGCGTGAAGAGATCGCTCCACGCGCCAAGATCACGTCCACCCTCAACCATGGAACCCGCGTGGAGATCCTGGCGCGCCGGCGGCGGTTCGCCAAGGTGCGCGGGCCGGACGGAGCAGCCGGTTGGACCGATGGACGCCAACTGCTCACAGCCGAAGGCATGGCGATATTCCGGGATCAAGGCGCCCGCGCCAGCACTTCACCGCCGCAAGGCTCAGCCACCGCCGCCGAAATGGTCAACGTCCACATCACTCCGTATCGAGGCGCGCCCAGTTTCTATCAACTGTCCGAAGGCGAACGGGTGAAACTGGCGGCGCGCACCATCATGCCCCGGATTCAGTATGTGCCTCCGGATGAGCAATCGGGCCAGCTGGTGACGGCCGAGACCGTGCGGGACGACTGGTCTCTGGTGTGTCTGCAGGATCGGCGCTGCGGCTGGGTTCTGACCGCCCTGCTCAT
>JAYTKJ010000847.1:0-3535 GCA_043730365.1 Acidobacteriota bacterium
GGACCAAATCCGCCATCGAAGAAGGAAAAATCGGCCAACTCCGCGCCATCCAGGGCTTCTTCAGCTACACCAATATTGACCCCGCCAACATCCGCAACCCAGCCGGTGCCGGCGGCGGAGCCATGATGGATATTGGCTGTTACCCCATCTTCACCTCGCGTTTCATCATGGGCCGCAACGCCATCCGCGCCTGCGCCCAAATCGATCACGATCCCCAATTTCAAACCGACCGCCTGTCTTCCGTCATCCTCGATTACGGCGTAGTCCACTGCCAGTTCACTTGCAGCACGCAAATAAACCCCTACCAGCGAATGCATTTTCACGGCACGAAAGGCCGTATCGAAATCGAGATCCCCTTCAACGCCCCGCCCGACCAACCCACGCACGTCTTCATCGATAACGGCAGCGGCCCCGTAGCGCAAACTTTCGAGATCTGCGATCAATACACCATTGAGGGCGAAGCCTTCACCGCCGCCGTCCGCGGCGAGCGCCCCGTCCCTGTGTCGCTCGAATCGGCGAAAGGCAACATGCAAACTATCGACGCCGCCTTCCAATCCGCGCGCGAAAACCGCTGGATTGAACTGTAGATCAATCGGCGATCATCCCGTCACCCTGCTACCGCGTCCCCATTCGCCGCCGCCGGAAATTACCCGCCGCCAAACGCGAAATACGCAGGCGACACGCCCGGCGTCTCGTGGAACCGGTCCTCCCGCGGTGGCCGCGGCAAGCCCTACGCTGTCATCGAATGCATGCTCCGTGCCGGCCACAGAATTGGCCCTTATAAACTGCTCTCACCCATCGGCGGGGGCGGCATGGGTGAAGTGTGGAAAGCTCGCGATACCCGCCTCGACCGCACCGTCGCTATCAAGTTCTTCCAAGCCGCCTCCACGGACCGCTTTCAACAGGAAGCCCGCGCCATTGCCAAGTTGAATCATCCCAACATCGCGACGCTTTTCGACGTTGATCCCGATTATCTCGTCATGAAGTTCATTGATGACGATCCCATCAAGCCTCCCAACGACACCCGTTGCGCCTGAGCGACCGATGGCGGAACCGTCTTCTATCGCGGCACGCCGCCGGTGGCCACGCCGATGCGAGTCGATCCCATCTCCGGCAAATTGATATCTTCCGTCTCCCTCGCTCTGCCGGAGGGCTATTCGCCGCTCCTGGCGACACTTTCCGTTCATCTCAGCGGGAAGAAAATCGTCATTAGCACCTCTAAGGCCAGTATGGATCTGTTCCTGATCCCGGGGTTCGCGTAACCCGAAACCGGTTGGCGCCGCGTGTTCGGTCACTGGCAAACTCCGCCGGTGAGTACGGAAGACCGTTGAGGCGCGAAAGAACTCAAACACCTATCTACCGCTCTCCCGGAAGGCCTTCCTCTGCCGGCGCTTACCGTGAAGGATACGCGCGATCAGTACGCGCTTGTTTTGGGCAACGTAATAAATGAGGTAGTTGTCCAGTGGGAACTTTCGTACACCCGTGGTAACCAAACGACTCACTTGCCCCATCAACGGATTTGGGCTCAGCATGGCAAACAGATCGTAAAGGCGCCAAAGAAACTTTTCCGCACTGTTAACTCCGCCATCCTCCGCGAATCGATCCCAGATCGCATCGATATCGTTCTGAGCACTCTTGGAAAGGCGGTAAGATCTCACTTCCGTTTGGCTTTGCCTATTTGCGCCCCGGCGCGCGCCTTGCCCCGGCCGATCGCATCCAGGAAGCAGCTCTTTAGCGCAGCGTCACCGTTCAGTTCCGTGTATTCTCCCCTCTCCAATTGGGAGACGCCTTCCCGAACAGCCATAATTACGGCTTCATCCTCGATCTCAAACGCATGCAACGCGGCGCGGTGCTTTCTGTATTCTTCTACAGCCTGCAAGTGCCGCACGGCATCGCGCACGACCTCACTGGCGTTTGTGTATTCGCCGGCCTTCACCTTGCCCCTGATAAACCGCGCCATGCGTGGCGGAAGCGAAATGTTCATTTGTTCGATAGGCATTGAGATCGTCTCTTCGTCGCTTTGTCCCGCGCCTCCAATGGACGCAGACCAGAACACAGTCAAATGTTGACTGTGCGACTAATGGTAGCATTCCCGAAAGTACCCCAGGCGCTTCGGTTCGGATCGCATGATCCAGCGTGGGCATAAATAGTAGACGATCAACTTCGGGGGAGACCATGGAATCGAGGAAGTCCGGCGCACGCATCGGCCCCTACGAACTGCTCTCGCCAATCGGCGCGGGCGGCATGAGCGAAGTGTGGAAAGCCCGCGATACGCGTCTCGACCCTGATCGCTACCCCGGAGGCGGAGGGCGCGGGCGCGCGGATGGGCCGCCTGGATCTGGCAACCGGTCAACTCACAACCGGCTTCCGTTTGCAGGCGGCGTCCGGAGTGGTGATCGATCCGTCAAACGTCGGAGTTTCTCCCGATGGAGAATCGTATGTGTACATCCATCGGGCGCTATCGCCGGAGTTATATCAGGCGGAGGGCCTGGGATAATGAGCTGGCAAGAGAATCTCGTCGAGCGGAACCCGCGCACCGGGGAGTACCTCGGGCGCTTCCAGGAACTGTCCCGCCATCACATGCTGTATGGAGCCGTCGCGGTGGTAAGCGAGCGCGTGACGGCGCCGGGGCCACAGCACCCAAACCGTCTTTGTTCCGGCTTCAAGGTAATTGCCGACTTTGTCGTCGACATGGGCCGAGGTTTCGTGTGGAGAAATGATCTCGATGGCGAGGTCGGGCGCGCATCGCAACGCACCGCGATAGCTTTCAGCCGTTTCTAAGGATTGTCGATCGAGAAGGACGACGTCCGGCGCTTGCACGGTCCCGGCGTTCAGCACGAACGAGGTGTGGCCGCTGACTCGCAGGTTCGGGAACCGGTTCTCGGAAAGAACTATAAGGGCGCGCATGCACCGGCCCATAATCTCGTTGTGCACGAAGCTGGGTGTTGCCATCTCGACGACCTTTCCGTCCAGCATCTCGAAGTCGACGCCGGGCCGTTCCGGAAGGTCGAAATAGTCGTCCAGCGTGAGCAGCGTGTCAAGAGTAGTCATGCCAATACCTATAATTTTAGACTATCAGCTACGGAGCAATCGTGGAATCGAGTAAGCCCGGAACCCGCATCGGCCCTTACGAACTGCTCTCGCCCATCGGCGCCGGGGGCATGGGTGAGGTGTGGAAAGCCCGCGACACACGCCTCGACGGCACCGTCGCTATCAGGTTCTCCCAAGCAGCCTTCACTGGCCGATTCCAGCAGGAGGCCCGCGCCATCGCGGCGTTGAACCATCCTAATATCGCGACACTCCACGACGTGGGCGAAAACTACCTGGTTACGGAGTGCATCGACGGCGATCCCATAAAGCCTCCCGGCGATACCCGCAAACCGCTCGACATCGCCGTTCAAATCGCCGATGGTCTCGCCGCCGCCCACGCCGCCGGAATCATCCATCGCGATCTGAAACCGGCAATATTTTGCTCACCAAAAACGGTCGAGTGAAGCTCTTGGACTTCGGACTGGCCAAGCAGACCATCGGCGCC
>JAYTKJ010000848.1:0-35395 GCA_043730365.1 Acidobacteriota bacterium
GAGTCAACCGACTTTCCAGACTACGCCTCGCTGGTGGCGCACGAAGTGGCCGACGGCCGCGCCGATCGCGGCGTGCTGGTCTGTTCGACAGGCATCGGCATGTCGATCACCGCCAACAAAGTAAATGGCGTGCGAGCGGCGCTGGTAACCAACGATGAATCCGCGCGCTTGACACGTGAGCACAACGATGCCAACGTCATTGCTTTCGGGGCTAAGTTCACTGATGCCGCGGCGGCCGAGACCATGCTTGACACATTTCTGGATACCGCTTTTGAAGGCGGACGACACGCCCGGCGGGTGGCCAAAATCGCGCAAATTGAGGAACAGGAGAAGCGGAGATAACAAGATGACCGAACAGCAACGGATGGCAAGGCCTCTGGCCGAAGTGGACCCGGAAGTCTTTGCGGCGATCAATCAGGAAGCGGACCGGCAGAACACCCGCCTGGAGTTGATTGCCAGCGAGAACTTCACGTCGGAGGCGATCCTGGAAGCCACCGGCGGCGTAATGACCAACAAATACGCCGAAGGCTACCCGGGCAATCGCTATTACGGCGGCTGCGAGAACATCGATATCGTCGAGAACCTGGCGCGAGACCGGGCCCGCCAGCTGTTTGGCGCCGATTATGCCAACGTTCAACCGCACTCGGGCTCACAGGCCAACGCGGCCGCCTTTGCCGCCGTGCTCAAGCCGGGCGATACGATTCTGGGCATGAACCTCGCTCATGGCGGGCACCTCACGCACGGCCATCACCTCAATTTCTCTGGCAAGACCTACAAGATCATCCCGTACGGGGTTCGCAAGGATGACGAACTAATCGATTACGACGAATTGGCGAAGCTGGCCCTCGAGCACAAGCCGAAAATGATCATCGCCGGCGGCAGCGCGTATTCGCGCATCATCGATTTCGCCAAGTTCCGCGCCGCGGCCGACTCTGTCGGTGCGCTGTTTCTGGTGGACATGGCGCACTTCTCGGGCCTGGTGGCCGGCGGCGTCTATCCCAACCCGTGCGTCCTCGCCGACATCGTTACCTCCACTACCCACAAGACCCTGCGAGGGCCGCGCTCCGGCATGATCCTGGCCAAGCGAAAAGTGATGGGCCAAGACGCCAAGGGCAAGGATGTCCTGCTGGGCGATCTGATCGACAAAGCGGTATTCCCTGGCGCGCAGGGCGGTCCGCTGTGCCATGTGATGGCGGCCAAGGCTACTTGTTTTCTCGAGGCGCTTACGCCTGAGTTCCGTGCCTATCAGTCCCGCGTGAAAGCGAACGCGGCGACGCTGGCCCAGGGCCTGATGGACGCCGGATTCCGTGTGGTCTCGGGCGGAACAGACTCACATCTGGTGCTGGTGGATGTGTTTTCCAAGGGCGTGCGCGGCAAGGAAGCCGAGCACACGCTTGACGAAGCCTTCATCACAGTGAACAAGAACTCGATTCCGTTTGACGTGAACACGCCGTTCAATCCCAGCGGCATACGGCTGGGTAGCCCGGCGGTGACGACGCGGGGCTTCGGCGAAGCTCAAATGCGCGAGGTGGCAGGACTGATTGTTGACGTGGTAACGCAGTTGGGGGCCGATGCAACCAAGATCGGTCCGACCCTCGAAGCCGTCCGCCGGCGCGTGGGCGCACTGACCGAGCGCTTCCCGCTCTACGCCTGGAGACAAGCGACCACTGCCGTCGCGCGGTAGCCGCGAGCCGCCGTGCCTGCCCCGCTCCGGATCGTGATGGACGCCCGCCACGTGCGGGACTTTGGCATCGGCACCTATATTCGCGGCTTGCTGCAGGGGCTGGCCGAAGTTGACTCGGTTAACCGCTACGTGGTGGTGACTCATCCTGGCGATGGCCCACAACTTCCGTCCCTGCCCGGCAACTTTGAGACCGTCTCGTACCCACGGCGCGATCTGGAGAAGGTCGATCACATAGCCTTCCCCGCCTTTCTGAAGCGCCTGAAGGGCGACCTGTTTCACATCACGTTGAACCGCGTGCCGTGGTTCATGCCGCATCCCTATGTGGTGACCGTGCATGACATGAGCCGGCAGTTTTCCGCCGGCAGCGGGTGGCGCGCTCAAGCCAGCTTGTACCGAGCGCGCCGCGGCCTCAAGCGGGCCGAGCGGGTCATCTCGGTTTCACAGGCAACCCAACGCAATGTCGAGGCGGCGCTGGGCATCTCCACCTCTCATTTCCGTGTCATCCCCAGCGCCCCCGATCCGCGCTTTTCAGTCCGTCCGGCCGACGCCGATCATGAGCGGCTCCGGCAACTGGAGCGCTTCCAGGTCAACTACCCCTTCGTGCTCTATGCCGGCCATATCAGCCCGCGCAAAAATGTCCCACGCCTGATCGAAGCCTTTGCGGTAGTGCGCACGGAGTTGGCTAACGATCCGCGGTACCGCGACCTGCGGCTGATTGTGGTGGGAGACGAGATCGCTCAACATCCGGAGGTGCGGCGCGCCGCCACGCACGGCCATCTGGAACAGGCTATCCGGTTTTTCGGCTACGTGCCGTTTGAGACGTTGCGGGCGTTCTATGAGTCGGCTGTGCTGTTCGCGTTTCCCTCTCTCCAGGAAGGCTTCGGGCTCGCGCCCCTGGAAGCGATGGCCTGCGGCACGCCGGTGGTGACATCCAACTGCAGCTCACTGCCGGAGGTGGTCGGCGAGGCGGCGATGCTGGTCAACCCGGACAACGTCTTCGATATCGCGCGAGGCATCCGCGAGGTACTGGAAGACGACGACTTGCGCAAGCGCATGGCGGTCGATGGGCTTCGTCAGGTCAGCCGCTTCAGTTGGGGCAAGACGGCGCTACAGGTCTTGGATGTGTATCGCGAAGCCGTACAGTCCCCACGGCCCGCTTGACCGCCAACTCCTCAGGCCGCACTCCTCGGCTGCACGTCGCGCTCTACGGCTGCGCCAAGCCGGTCTTCGGCCACCTCCAACTCCCAGGAAGCCTGCAGGTTCATCCAGAACCTGGAAGTGGTGCCGAAGTAGCGCGACAGCCGCAGGGCCGTATCGGCCGTGATGCCGCGCTTTTGGTTGACAATATCGTTGAGGCGCGTAGCCGGCACACGCAGCGCCAGCGCCAGTTGGTGAGACGAGAGGCCGAGAGGAGCGAGAAACTCCTCGCGCAATATCTCGCCTGGATGAATGGGCGGAAGCCGGTCCTTGTTGGTCATGCGACGTCCTCCTGATCAGTGATAATCGACAATTTCCACAGCTTCGGCCGCGCCGTTCCGCCAGACGAAGCAGATGCGCCACTGCTCGTTGATCCGGATGCTGTACTGCCTGGCTCTGGCGCCCTTCAACGCCTCCAAGCGATTTCCTGGTACCGCCGCCACATCGTCCAATCGATCCGCATCGTCCAGCATGCGCAGCTTCCGCCGGGCCACCAAAGCGATGTTTCCGAACTTCCGGCTCTGCTGTCGGCGAAAAAGGTCCTCTGTATCCCGGCAGAGGAAGGAACGAATCACCTGGGTATCATATCATACTACCCATTTAACAGTGAGCAGGAAGCTCCCCCCCCCGAGGCGGCGAGGCTGACTCGCGAAGCCGCCCAGTCCCGCCGAGTCCCGCTTGACAGCCCCCAACGAGCTTGCATAAACTAGACCGTTTCATGTCTTAGCCAACTTGGGAGGTCCAATGACGAGATTTTTCGCTCCGGCTCTACTTCTCTCCTGCCTTCGCCTTCCAGCCCAGATCACCACGGCGGAAATTACGGGCACCGTTACCGACAGCGCCGCCGCGGTCATCGTGGGCGCGAAGGTGACGGCCTCGAATTCTGCCACCAACACCCAGAGGACGGTTACTACCTCTAGCGCGGGTGTCTACAATCTGACGGCGCTGCCGCCAGGCTCTTATTCGCTGCGGGTGGAGATGCAGGGTTTCACCTCACAGGTGCGGTCGAACTTTGAGTTACAGGTAGCGCAGGTCGCCCGCTTCGATGTCTCGCTCCAGGTTGGCAACGTCGCCGAGGTGGTGGAAGTGCAAGGCGCCGCGCCGCTGATTGAGACGGACAACACCTCACTCGGCACCGTCATTGAGAATCAGCGCATCATCGATCTCCCGCTCAACGGCCGCAACTATCTGCAACTGGCCGCGCTCACGCCTGGGGCCACCACGGCTGCGCCCGCGTCTTTCGTGATGGGCTTGCGGCAAGGCGGCACGCGCAGCCTGTTCACGCTGACGGTTTCCGGGCAGCGGATCATCTTCAATCGCTACCTGCTTGACGGCCTCGAGAACACGAGCCCGAATTGGCAATCGTATATCTTTCTGCCCTCGCTCGATGCACTGCAGGAGTTCAAGGTGGAAAGCGGCATCACGCCGGCCGAATACGGCAAGAACGCCACGCAGATCAACGTGACCACCAAGAGCGGCACCAACGAGTTGCACGGTTCGGCGTGGGAGTTCGTCCGCAACTCCTACTTCGACGCCCGGAATTACTTCAATGCGAAGTCGACGCCGCAGCCGCCGTTCAAGCGCAACCAGTTCGGGTTTACGATCGGAGGGCCGATGTTTCTGCCGAAGGTTTTCAACGGCCGCAACAAGCTCTTCTTCATGGTGAACTACGAGGGTCTGCGTGAGCGCAAGGCGCTAGTACAGCCGGCGACGGTGCCGCCCAGTAGCTGGGTGAACGGAGATTTCTCTGCCGTCTCCACGCCTGTCTACGACGTCAGAACTCGCGTCCTCAACGCGGCGGGTAACGGAGTCGCCAGTTCAACCCCGTTCCCCGGCAACCGGATCCCCGCCAACCGGATCGAGGCGATCTCCACCAGATACATGCGGGACTGGATGCCCAACGCCACCGGCAGCGTTGCCACGGCCAACAACTTCATCAACACCGAGGGCCGTCCGACCGACAACAACCAACAGAACGCGCGCTTTGACTGGGTGCAGAATTCCAATTCTTCATTCTTCTTCCGCTACTCGCACTCGGGCGAAACACAGTACAACCCCATCGCCATTCCCAGGCACGGCACCAACGTGGACGTGCAGGCGCACCAGGGCTTGCTGGCCCATACGTGGGTAATCGGCTCGAACAAGGTCAATCAGTTCCGCGCCGGCGTGAGCCGCTTTGAGAACGCCAACGTGCCGCTCCAGGCCAATACGCGCAATGTGGTGCAGGAGTTGGGCATTCCGCTCGACACCAGCATCCCGCTTTATTGGGGCGTGCCCAACGTCACTTTCGGTGCGGGCATGACCTTGGCCGGCAACTCGCCGGATTCGCCGTTCATCAACTACGACACCATGATCCAGGTCAACGATAGCTTTGGCTGGACGGTGGGTAAGCATAGCTTCAAGTTCGGTGGCGAAGTGACGCGGAGCCGGTTCAACCAACTCGGCGGCGTTACAACGCGGGGCCGGTTCAGCGTGAACGGCCAGTTCTCCTCAAGCGGCATTCCCGGCGAACCGATCGTGGCCGCCCACAACATCGCCGACTGGATGCAGGGGAACTTCTCGGTTTCCGAGTCGCAGTCCGGCATCCCCCTGGCCAACTACCGCAACATGTACTACGCCTTCTATTTCCAGGACAACTGGAAAGTGAGCCGCAAATTCAACGTCAATTATGGCTTGCGCTGGGAAGACTACACGCCCTGGCAGGATAAGTTCGACGCCATTATTAACGTCAACATGCGGTATGACAACTCGTTGTTCCCCACCTTCGTGCGGGCTGGAAACGGCGATCCCTACGAGGGCGGCCCCTATTGCTGCCGGATGCCGAGTACCGTGCCCTATGTGCGCGATGGCAGCCGGGGACGAGGCATTCAGAAGAACCGCCTCGATAGTTGGGCCCCGCGCCTCGGCATCACATATCAACTCACGCCCACCACCGTGATGCGCGCCGGCGGCGGTATCTACTTTGTACAGGAGATTCAGAACAAGAACTTCGAAGTGGTGCGCCACCCGCCCTTCACGGTTCGCCGGAACGAAACCGCCAGCAACCTGATTCCAAACCTCACCTGGCAGCAACTGTCGGTCACCGGCCAGAACATCCCGTCGCTGTTCTTCGGGCACGAGTATGACGTCAAACGGCCCAACGTGACCCAGTGGTCGTTCGGTCTGCAGCAACAGTTGAAGAGAAACATGTCGATCGAGGCGAACTATCTCGGTTCCTCGGGCCAGTATCTGGAAGGAGCAGGCACGATGAACACGGCTCGTCCGGGCGCCGGCGCCGTCAATCCGAGGCGGCCGTTCCCGATCTTCGGCGGAACCGGTGTCTGGATCGAAGGCGCGTATCACTCTTCGTATCATGCGCTACAGGCCAAGTTCCAGCATCGGCCGCGGCACGGCCTGAACCTACTGACCGCGTTCACGTTCAGTAAGTCGATCGACGACCTCAGCGCCTACCGCATTCAATTCGGCGATGCCGGCATTTCGGATCCGTTGAACAAGCGAGCGTCGCGCGGCCTGTCCGCCTTCGACTTCCGCAAGAACCTGACTAACTCCTTGCTGTATCAGTTGCCGTTCGGTAAGGGCGCGAAGTTTCTGGGCAACGTCGGCCGCAACGCCAATCTCCTGGTGGGCGGCTGGCAGGTGGGATCGATCGTGACGCTGGTCGGGGGCTTCCCGCTATCTCCGGTGTGCGGCTCGGGCGCGGTGCAGAATGGCGACGGAGCGTGCTACCCCGATAGCCTTGGCGTCAACCCGAATCTGGCCCGCGGCAGCCAGGATGCCCGGCGCTGGTTCGATACCACCGCCTTCGTCAACCGCCTGCCCGGTTCCGGGTTCCGTTTCGGCAACGCCGGCCGGAACACGATCATCGGACCCGGCGTGGTCAACTGGGATTTCTCGATCCTCAAGGAGTTCCGGTTCAATGAGCGGCACAACCTGGAATTGCGCTGGGAAGTGTTCAATCTGCCCAATCACCCGCTGCTCGATATCCCGGGCGGCACGGTGGGCGCTCCTAACTTCGGGGTGATCTCAGCGACCAAGATCGACAACCGCCAGATCCAGTTGGCGCTACGCTACGCGTTCTGATTCACTAAAACGTCAGGCGCAATCCAAACTGAATCACGCGATTCGCCGTAGCCGTTCCCGTGATCCGTCCAACCTGAGCCGGCGCGGAAATGTTGGCGGCCGGATTAGAGAAGTTGGCGTGGTTGGGCAGGTTGAAGAACTCGGCGCGAAACTGTATGGTGGCCCGTTCCTTGATCTTGAAGTTCTTGTAGATGGAAAGGTCCACGGTCACGAGGCCCGGTCCGGTCATCACATTCTTTCCGGAGTTACCGAAGGTAAACGGTGCCGGAATCGCAAAAGCGCCTGGATCGAACCAGCGGGTGATTGACCGGCTGGCGAGGCGCCAATCGCCCACTACGTTCGCCCGTCCGCTGGGCGCGCCCTGCACCGTGGCCGAGAACGACGGGGAAAACGGGGTGCCCGTACCCAGCGTGGTGATGCCGCCCACTTGCCACCCTCCCAGTAACAGATCCGGCACTCCGCCATGGTTGAGGAAGGTTTTGCCCTTGCCAAAAGGAAGGTCGTAAAGATAGTTGAGCGTCAGCACCTGGCGGCGGATGCCGGACAGATTGGCGCGATCGGCCCGGAAGTTGCGAATGTCCTGCGGCCCCGTGTAGAGGTCATCGCCGATCGCTCGTACATACTGATACTCGGCCTGGAACAAGAGCCCGTTCGAGTAGCGCTTCATGACGCCCACCTGTAGCGAGTTGGACGACTGGGAGCCGCCCGAATCGTAGTAAAGGATATTGGCGAACGGCTGCAGCGGACGGCGATTCTGAATCGGCCCCGGCCCAAATTCGCGCGGCTGGTTGGCGTCATAGGCGCGCCACGTGTGCTTGAAGCTCTGGCCCAGGTACGTCAGTCGCAAGCCAAGGGAACTGGTGATCTGACGCTCCAGCGTGAGGTTGCGCTGCATCACGTAGTTCATCTTGATGTTGGGATCGAAGGCCACGAACGACGGATTGCGCGGAGCGCTGCCGGCGGCCGGGAAGGGATTGTTGAGCGTGAGCGCCGGCGTGGATCCGGCGGGAGCTTCCACACGCTCGGTGAGCACAAACGGCGGATTCTTGGGGAACGAGAGGAACTGATCTCCGAAAGTGCTGCCGTAATAAATGCCGAACCCGCCGCGAATCACGGTGGCGTTGGTCAGGCGATACGCAAAGCCGAAGCGCGGCGCCCAGTTGTTATGATCGCCCGCCACCAGTTTGCTCGGGAAGCCAGCCTTGTCGTTGGTGACCACGGGTAGCGCGGCCACCAACGCCGGACTCGCGCCACGCGATACTCCGCCATTGAAATTCGGGACCACGATCCGGTTATTGGCCAGATCGAAATTGGCGTAGTTGCCATCACGGTCCTCATACTGCGTCTGGACTTCGTAGCGCATGCCCCAGTTGATGGTGAGACGAGGCGTCACCCGCCAGTCGTCTTGCAGATAGCCGGCGTACACCGAAGCGCCGGGCTGAGTGGACCCGCCAAACGCGGTGGAGCGCTGTGCCACGGTGGTGTAGCCAAGCAGGAAGTCCGCCATACTTTCGCCGGAGTAAGTGCCGGGAAAATCGAAAAAGCCGCGCGGATAGGGCCGGATCGCCAGCTTGTCATAGCTCTTATTGAAGTTCAGGTCGCCGCCGAACTTGAAAACGTGTCGGCCACGGACCCACGTGGTGTTGTTCAGCCAGTTGTGGCTGTACTGCTTGAACGAGCCGCCGCTGGTTGTCCCCTGATTTTCGGTGAGCTGGGTGTAGCCCACCAGATTGATGGTCGGAACGCCGCCCGCGCCTGGCGTGATCGGGAACAAGCCGGGAATCAGCTTGCTCAGGTCGAGCGCCGGATTGCCAGTGTTGCGAAAGTTGTTGTTGTAGATCGTGCCGAACTTGAAGTCATTGGTCAAGCTGGGCGAAATGATGTGGTTCCAGCCGAAGGTCGTGTTGCGGTCCAGAAATCCGAAGTTGCCGTTGTTGAACGTAGCGGCGGCCGGGCCGGCCTGAAAGTACGGTCCGTTGGTGAAGGCTAGAAATCGCCCAAAGATTCGATCGCGTGAGCCGAACGTGTGGTCGATGCGGAGGGACCAGTTATTGAGTGTCGGCTGATTGCTCAAATTCGTCACATAATTGTTGCCCGTACCAGCCGCGCCCGATCCGGGCTGGTTTGGCAGCGGGTAATACTGCACCAGCGCCTGCGCCGCCGCGTTCAGTCGCGCCGCCGGAATCTGGTTGCCCGGGAACGGCTGGCCGGTGAATGGATCGGTGATGGTGCGCAAGCCGGCGAAGTTGCCGCTGCGCTGAGCGGCCGTCGGAACCGCCAGCGTGTTGGTGCGCGGAGAGCGTTCACGCAACCCCTCCCACACCGCGAAGAAGAACGTCTTGTTGCGCCCGTCGTACAGCTTCGGGATTCGCACGGGCCCGCCGATCGATCCGCCAAACTCGTTGCGGTTGTACGGAGGAACTGTCGGCGAGAAGAAGTTGCGCGCGGCGAATTCCTTGTTGCGGTTGTAGGCGAACAGGCTCCCGTGCCATGCATTGGTGCCTGACTTGGTCACCACCCGGATCTGAGCCCCGCCGCGGCCAAACTCCGCCGGAGCGTTCACGCTGATCACTTCAAACTCGGCCACCATGTCCAGCGAGGGATACGCGCCTTCGCCGCGCGCCGAGATGGTGTCGTTGTTGGACGTGCCGTCGATCGTGAAGTTGTTATTCGAGTTGCCGGGACCGCCGCCCACGCGCGGGCTCGTGCCGGCGTTCTGAACACCAGGGGCTAGCGACAGCACGTTGAATAGGCTGCGTCCGTTCAAGGGCACGCCCAGAATCTGGCGTGATTCCACCACCGCGCCCACCGAGGATGACTCGGTCTGAATCACCGGAGCCAGGCCTTGTACGTCCACAGTTGAAACCACCGTACCCAGCTTCAACTGAAAATCGATGCGGGCGTTCTGACCCACTTGCAACCGCAGATCGGTTTTCTTCTCCAGGCCGAAGCCGTCTTTGGCCGCTTCCAGCGTGTACCTCCCAATCGGGAGATTGGAGAGGGCAAAGTAGCCCTCTCCGTTGGTTTCCGTCTCCGAAAGTGCGGCGGTGCCCTCGTGGCGCGCGCTGATCTTGACGGACGGAAGCGCTGCGCCACTGGGGTCTGTGGCGCGTCCGGTGATGGCGGCAAATTGCGCCAGCAGCGGGGCAGCCGCAAGCAGGAAAGCCAGAATTTTGATCACCAGTCAATCATATAACTCCGATTGTGCGGATGGCCACCGTGGCTGCCAGGCCAGACAAACTGTCTGGAGCGGCCAGACAAGTTGACTAGGCGGGATGCCCGCGTTCGTTGGGGCGATGTTGAAAAAAATCAACTTAGACGGATCGTTCCGAGTGGCTACCTGCTTGCCTTGTTCCTGGCATGACCCGCGTGAAATTACTGGCCTTGCTCGCCCTCGGAGTGGCCTCCACCGCCTATCCCCAACGGCGGCCGCAAGTGGACACCGACCTACTCAAGTCAACGCAAAGCGAATTCGATGTCGTGGTCGTGTACCACGACGACGACGACGACAATTCACGTCGTGGCCGTGAAGATAAGGTTCGCAACTTGGGCGGCAAGAACTTCCGCAACCATGCTGCCGTTGGAGTTGGAACGCTGCGGGTCAACCGCGCGCTGCTCGAGGAGCTGAAGAAAGACGGCAAGATCCGCTCGATCGGCCCGGACCGGAAGGTCTCGGCGGCCGCGGCGGGTTCCACCCAGTTCGCCCCCGCCAAGGTGCGGACCACGACTGGACTCACCACGACGGTTGCCTCCAACACCTCGGGCGATGGCGTTGGCGTGGCGGTGATCGACAGCGGCGTGTCCAGCCTGGCCGCCTTTGGAAAGCCCGGCTCTTGCGGCAGCTCGCGCATCGTCTACAGCCAGAACTTCGCCTCCGATTCCGGTACCAGTGACCTGTACGGACACGGCACGCACGTAGCGTCGATTGTCGGCGCCGATGCGTCCTGCGATGGCAGCGCCCAAAATGGTGTCGCCCCCGAAGTCAAGATCATCAATCTGCGAGTGCTCAACAGCTTCGGCGTGGGAACTGACAGCGGAGTGGTGGCTGCGATTGACCGCGCCATCCAACTCAAGAGCACCTACAACATCCGGGTGATCAACCTCTCGCTCGGCCGGGGCGTAACCATGAGCTTCGTCAATGACCCGCTGTGCCAAGCCGTGGAACGCGCCTGGAAGGCAGGCATCGTGGTGGTGACGGCGGCCGGTAACATGGGCCGGGACAACTCGCACTTAACACAAGGCTACGCAACCATCGCGGTCCCAGGCGCCGACCCGTTCGTTATCACCGTCGGCGCCGTCCGAGATCCCAATCCCGGAGTGTCGACGCGCACCGACGACACGATCACCTCGTATAGTTCCAAGGGGCCCACCCTGGTTGATCGCGTGGTCAAGCCGGACCTGGTTGCGCCCGGCAATATGGTGGTGGCGCGGACGGTCTTTCCGAGCACGCTGACCACGTCGTTCGCAGGCAATACCACGTACCTGGACGGTGGCACCAGCAAATACTTCATGCTGAGCGGCACTTCCATGGCCGCGCCGGTAGTGGCCGGGGCGGCGGCCCTGCTAATCGAAAGGGACTCGACGATGACGCCAGACCAGGTGAAGGCCCGGCTGATGAAGACGGCCTGGAAGGGAATGGCCCTTACCGCTTCGGTTTACGATTCGCTGACCAACACGAACTACAACATCCAGCAAGACCTGTTTACCGTAGGGGCCGGGTACCTGGACATAGCGGCTGCCTTGGCCAGCACCCAAAAGATTGGCTCCACGCAATCGGCGATCTCACCGCGCGTGGTGAAACAGAGTGACGGGAAAGTGGTGTTGACCAAGACCTATCCGAATGTCACCGGCCTCAACGTGGTTTGGGGAACCAACGTGATCTGGGCCGACAACGTGATCTGGGGCGATAGTCTCTTGTTGGCGAACAATGTCATCTGGGGTGACAACGTCATCTGGGGAGCCAACGTCTCCTCGGGCTATAACGTCATCTGGGGCGACAACGTCATCTGGGGCGACTGCCTCCCATTCTCCATCGCGCTAACGGCGGCGGGTGATAAGTAACTAAGTAGACGAGCAAGCCCGGTGAGGTAACTCCCCATGGCAAGAAAACCACTCATCTACGCTTGGACTGTCATCGCGACGGGAGCCGTCGTCGCCGCCAGTGCGCTGCTATTGTGGCAGCCCCAGGATCTCGCCGCATTCGTGGTGTGTCTCGGCTTGGCGGTGCTGGCGTCCACCTTCAAGGTTACGCTCCCCACCACGGACGGGACGATCTCTCCAGGGTTCATCTTCCTACTCGTGGCAATCGGCCGGTTGGGCTGGTCCGAGACGGTCGCGATTGGCGTGGCGTCAGCACTGGTGCAGTTGCTGTGGCGCCGCAAGGCCCGGCCAAACGCGGTGCAGATCGGTTTCAACGCGGCGACCATGGCGATTGCGGGCGGTCTCGCCTACGGCGTGGCGCACGGTCTGGCGCAAAGCGCTGGCGATCCGGTGGTCTTTCTGGCTGTCGCTGGGGTGGTGCTGCTGGTCACTAACACTCTACTGGTTGCGGTGATCGTTTGTCTGATGAAGAACGCACCGCTCTACACGGTGTGGCGCCTGCTGCAGCCTCGCGTGATCCCTTACTACCTGGCGGGCGGAGTGCTGGCCGGCGTCTGGTCACGCGCCGATCTCACCACCAGCGCCGGAGTTGCGGTGATGGCGGCTGTAAGCGCTTATTTGTTGAGTCTGTGGTACCGCGAAATGGACGGGCGGACTTTTCCGCAAGACGGCGCGGCGAACCCGGCTTAAGCTCGGCCCATCCAGGCAACTCGCATCCAACTTGCTGCCGCTATCGCAGGGCAGCCGTGTCCCGCCACGGACGCGGTGGGGTCGGCGCTTCCGATCCGGGTCCTTTGCGGTGGGCCGCCGCCGGCGCGCTACCAACCCCGAGATCGGCTACCGTCATATGTAGCTCTCGCATCAGTCTGTCAGCCAGGGCCGGCGTCATGTGGCGCACACCCTTCAATACGTTGTGCAGGTACGACTGCGAGGTTCCCGCGCGCAGCGCCAGCCCTCGCTCGGTGGCCACGCCATTACGGACCAGGGTGCGCACATGGCCCGCCATAAGATCCAGTAGGTCGGCAAACGTCAGTGGGGTAGGTCCTCTTCCCAGTATCGGGGTATTCCTTCCAGACATATGCTCAGAGTTTATCGCGCACTTTATAGAAATCTCAGTTAATTAGTAAATATTAATATTAGAGGTCAATGAACCGTAAGACGTTCCTCTTCATGGACTTCTCAATGCTGCAAGCTCGAGGCGTGCCATCGCCGTCGGCCAAAAATGATCCAGCTAGTTGACCGAAACTGGATCTGATTTACTATCGCACCATACGAGCGCTGCCGGAGCTCATCCAATAACAGCTCCGGCGGCCATTCGAAACGAGGGGTCTGGTGCGAACCAGACTCGAAGGACTGCTCTTTAAATATGAATTGGAATCGTTCTCAAACTCTGGCGCTTGCCAGTTATCACTGTGTCCGCTGTCACGGAGCGGGCACGATCAACGGAAGGGGAGGCCAGGAATCCCCATGCAATTGTGTTTTGCGGAACATTTTTCGCGCTTGCTACGCGCGTTTTCGCGAGTGTACAGAGAAGGACAAGCACATCCCGCAGGTTCAACTGGAGAGAGGGCCCGGCGGCGGTGGCAGGAAATACTTCTGGAGCCGGAAAGAAGAAGAGTACATTGCCGACTTTTGCCTGGTCAGTAAGCGATCGCTCACCGAAGCCGAACATCAGGTCTTCAAGTATCACTTCCTCATGGGCGCTGACTGGCGGCTCTGCTGCAGGAAGCTGACCATCGACAAAGGGAACTTCTTTCACATGGTCTACCGCATTGAACAGCGGCTGGGCCGCGTATTTCGCGAGTTGGAACCCTACGCATTGTTCCCGCTCGACGAGTACTTCGGCGGCATGAACCGTCTCAGCTCAAAGGAGATAAAACCACGGGAGGCGTTTGCAAGCCTGTTTGACAAGGCCGCCTAAAAGCCACCCACAACCAGCGATGGCCGGCGACGGGGCGCAACCTTCCGCCACCGGCCATCAATCTGGTGTACAGTCTAGATTGCGATGCGATGGTATCTGGCCTGGGTTGCGATCTTAGCGGCCCTTTTTTGCATTCGCCTCACGCATCGCAACGTCCTTTGGGTTGAAGAAGCCTACCCTGCCGCAGCGGCCATCCAGATGGATTACGGCCGCATCCTCTATCAGGACATCCAATACGACAAGCCGCCACTGAGCGCCGCCATTTATCGATTATGGAGCGGTCGAACGGATTGGCCTCTCCGCCTGGCCGGTGCGATCTACGTGACGCTCTGCTGCCTGCTGGCTCACTTCGTGGCACGGCACTGGTGGGGCTTGCGCGAGGCCTGGCTGGCGGCTTTGCTGCTCGCCTTCTACCTTACCTTCGGGATTCCCGCCGCCGTGATGGCGCTCGCTCCAGACCTGCTTTCCATCCTCCCAACGCTAGCGGCCGTTCTGGCGCTGAGTCACGGGCAGAACCTGCTGGCCGGACTGTGCCTCGGTTGGGCGATCGGCTGCAACGGCAAGGTCCTGCTACTGACACCTCTGCTCTTCTTCGGAGGCGGCCATCTTCGCCAGGCGATCGGACTGGCAGTAGGATTGGGGTTGGCTCTACCGCTCACCGGTAACGGCATCGGCGCCAGGGCGATGTGGGACCAGGTATGGATCTGGGGCGCTACGTATTCAGGCGACTCTCCCCTGCCGTCGCCCTACAAGGAAGGTCTGGTCCGAACGCTCGCCTGGTGTGGGTTCCAGGGAACGGCTGTCGTCGCCTCCGGCTGGTTCTTTTGGCGCGAACGATCGAAACCGGGGCGGATGCTGGCGGTCTGGATGGTGCTAGGCCTGATCATGGTCTGGCTCGGGCTCCGCTTTGCGCCCCGCTACTACCTTGTCTTGCTGCCTTGCATCGCCCTGGCAGCAGCGAGAGGCCTCTGTTTGATGCCCACCCTGGCCCAGCAGGCCGTCATGGCGTTGTTGCTTATCCCTGGCGCGCGTTTTGGCCCCAAGTACGCCGAACTGGCGGTGGATCAGGACATGGACTGGGCCGACACGGCGATGAACCGGGACAGTGCGGTGGCGGCAAGCCTGATTACGGCCAAAGCGAAGCCAGGCGACACCATCCTGGTGTGGGGTTATCGGCCCGATATTCTGGTCTACACCCGGCTGGCTCTCGGCGCGCCCTTCCTCGATTCCCAGCCCCTCACCGGAGTGCTGGCCGACCGTCACCTGAACCGCTCCGACGTCACCTTCCCCAAGCTGGCTGAGGCTAATCGCGCTCGCCTCAGCGCGCTTTCACCCACGTGGGTGGTGGACGGATTGGGTCCCTACAACCCGGCACTGGCCATTTCGAATTATCGCGACCTGGAGTCCTGGCTGGCCCGCTACGTGCAAGTTGCAGATACGGCGGGAACCCGCATCTATCGCCGGCGCTGATGAATCCCGGCGGCCCTCGGAGGCATCTCCAAGGGTAGAAGAATAAACATGAAAGCCAACGTGGGACTCTCAGACAAACAGCGGGCCGGGGTAGTGACTATTCTTATGAAGACCCTGGCCGACGAGTATCTGCTCTACACCAAGACGCGCAACTACCATTGGAACGTCACCGGGCCGCACTTCCACGATCTCCACAAACTCTTTGAATCCCAGTACGATGCCATCGACAGCAAAATCGACGAAGTGGCTGAGTTCATCCGGTACTTCGGGGAAAAGGCGCCGGCCTCGCTGACCGGGTTCCTGGCCATCGCGCGGCTTCAGGAGCCGCAAGGGGACGATCCCTCGGCCGATCAGATGATCCGCAACCTGCTTGAGGATCATGAGTCGCTCATCCGCAATCTGCGTGAGGATGTGGAGAAGGCCGGGAACAAGCACAAGGCGGTTGACGTGGCGGATTTCCTTACGGGAATGCTTGAGGATCATGAGAAGACGGCTTGGATGCTGCGCTCACTCCTTGAGTAGGTATGATAGGGCTCGTGCATCTCTCCAAGGCTCTTCCGATTCTCCTGGCCGGAGTCTGCTTCGGCCAGACCTACTTTCCGCCGCCGGACTCACGCGGCGGGTGGAGAACGCTCAAGGATCCCGAAGCCATTCGCAAAGTGGCCGGCATCGACACGCCCAAGCTTGACGAAGCGTTCAACTACATTCAACAAACCAGCCAGCACGGCGGACTGCTGGTGGTGCGGCACGGCCATCTCGTCTATGAGCGGTACTTCGGGCGCGGCCACCGGGAGGCGCTGCCGGAACTGGCCTCCTGCGGCAAAGCCTTCACCACTGTCGCAACCGGCATCATGATGAAGGAGAAGCCGGAGCTATTCCCAAACGGGCTGGACGAGAAAGTATTCACTCCGAAGTTTCTCCCCAAAGAGATCTTCCCACTTGACGATCCCCGCAAAGCGGACATCTCGCTGGGACAGGTGCTGGCGATGTCGGCCGGCATTCGCGGCACCAATCCGGTTTATGTCAAAGGCGTGCGCCAGACCTGGGAAAACCCCACCGAAGACAACGGCCCATACTCAACTACGGATGACTTTGCCTTACGCCAATCTTTGTGGTGCGCGCCGGGAGATTGCTATTCATACGCCACGTCATCCAGCCATATTCCCGCCATCATCGTTCGCCGCATGATGGGCATGGAAATGGAAGAGTATATGCGGAAGCGCCTGACCGGCCCGCTGGGCTTCGGCACTTGGGGCTACGCGATGTACCGGCCGAAGTTGAAAGGCGGGATTGACGCCGAGGGGCGCATGTTTCACACGCCGGGCGGGGGCAGCATCGCGGTACGCTCAACCGACGTGCTGCGTTTTGCCTACCTGATGCTGCACGAAGGACGTTGGGAGAAGCAGCAGATTCTGACGCCGGAGTTCGCGCGCATGTGTGGGCGCATGGTGAAGTACAACCCGCACTTCACGCACAGCTTCAATTTCAACATGAACGAAGATGCCCACCTCGCCGGCGTGCCCGTCGATGCGTTCTGGAAAGGCGGCTCGGGCGGCTATGCGATCTACATCGTGCCGTCGCTCGACATGGTGATCTACAAGATGGGCGGCACCGAGGGCCAGTACGATCCTGCGTTGACGCGGCTGCCTGTGAAGTACACCTACGACGGCTCGCGCGCCGATTGGAAGGCCGGGGATCCGAAAATAGTCGGCGATGCCACGGGGCGGACACTGCAGATGGTCGTCGCCGCGGCGCGCTAGTCCAGACCGAACACCATCATCGAATTTCCGGCCGCGACCGCCACATACTGCTTGCCCTCGCTTCGGTAGCTGATCGGATTCGCCCAGATCTCGCCGCCGGTCTGAAAGCGCCACAGCACTTTCCCCGTCCAGCCGTCGAGCCCGACAAAGTCGCCCTCCATGGTCCCTGAGAACACCACGTCGCCCGCCGTGGCCAGCACACCGCACCAGGGAGGCGACTGCATCCGAAACTCCCAGGCCTGCTTGCCGGTCAGCGCGTTCAGTGCCCGCAACGCACCATACGGTTCTTCGTTCGGAACGTCGCGTTTCGTCGCGCCCAGATACATCTGGCCCGGCTTGAACTTAGTATCCGCCTTGTAGTAGTAACCGCCTTTCTCACGCACGTTCTGATAGAACATCTTCGTGCGCGGGCTATAGGATGGGCTGAACCAGTTCGACGTGCCGTCGTCATCGGGATACACCAAAACGCCGGTGGAGTTGGCCTCCGTCTGCAGGGTCGGGATCGGCCGCCCCTTCGCGTCGATCCCCTTGGCCCAGTTCTGCCGCGCGAACTGGGTGGCCTGTAGAAACTCGCCGGTCGTGCGGTCCAATACATAGTAAAAGCCATTGCGGTTGGCAAACAGCATCAGCTTGCGCGGCTTGCCTTTCCACATGTCGTCGATCAACACGGGCACCTGGGTGGCGTCCATGTCATTGACGTCATGCGGCACAAACTGATAGTGCCACTTGAGCCTGCCGGTGGTGGCATCAAGGGCGATTACCGAATCGGAATAAAGATTGTCGCCCAGACGCACTTGGCCATCGTAGCCCGGCCCCGGATTACCGGTGCCCCAGTAAATCAGGTTTAACTCCGGATCATAGGAGCCAGTGGTCCACGTGCTGGCGCCGCCTTGCTTCCAACTATCGCCGGACCAGGTTTCATTGCCAGCCTCGCCCGGCCCCGGAGCGGCCCAGAAGCGCCAGGCACGCTGGCCGGTCTTGACATCGTAGGCATCGAGAAATCCGCGCACGCCGTATTCGGCGCCGCCCATGCCGACGATGATCTTGCCGTTGATCGCCAGCGGCGCGGCCGTCAGCGTGAGCGCCTGCTTGTGATTCCCTACCTCCACATCCCAGCGCACGCGGCCCGTCTTGGCGTCCAACGCCACCACATGGGCGTCAATCGTCGCGACAAAGATCTGGTCATCCAGCGCGGCTACCCCGCGATTCACCTGTCCGCAGCACACTGCGATGCCTTCCGGGATGGGGCGGCGGTAGTGCCAAATCGGTCGGCCGGTGCGAAGGTCAAGCGCCGTCACGTCGCTGGGCGGATCGGTGATGTACATCACGCCATCAAAGACCAGCGGCATCGTTTCAAAGTGTTCCCGCCCGCGCGCCTGATAGATCCAGGCCGGCTTGAGACGCTGTATGTTGGTGCGATTGATCTGGCCGAGCGGAGAATAATGGTGCCCCTGATAGTTGCCAGAGTAGGTGAGCCAGTTGCCCGGCTCGCGGTCCGAGTGCAGGATCCGGTCATAGGGCAGCTGTGGGAAGGCCGGCGACGATGCCAGCAGTAGTAGCGCGAACCTCATTGTTCGTCCTCGAGTCCGGCCACGTAGGCCACCAGATCGTCCAGCTCGGATGCGGAGAGCGCGCCGCCGAAGGAAGGCATCGTCGTTTTGCCGGGCTCCTTGCGCAACTGCCGGAGCTCGGTCTTCCAGAAAGAATGAACTACGCCGCCGGCGTCGCGAATCTGCACCGAAAAGCTGTCCTCATTGACCCGCGCCCCTGTTACAGTGCGCCCTCCCGCTGCGATGACCGCATGAAGCAGCGTGAAACGAGGCGAGACATCCGCTGCCGGATCAACAATGGATTGGCGCAGATGCTCGGCGCTCCGCCGTGCGCCGATGCCGGTGAGATCGGGCCCGAACGATCCGCCACGCCCCTTCACCGTGTGGCACTGCGCGCAACCACCTTTGCCGAGATAGATGGCCTCTCCTCGCGCCCGATCGCCCGGTACCGGCGCCGCTGCCACCGCGCGCCCAAGACTCCGCACGTGCGCCGCCACTGCCACCAGCTCGGCCTCGCTGAGCCAGGTGCCCGGCATGCCCGTACCCGGAATCCCGCGGCGGACCACCCGCTGCAACGCGGCATCGTCCGGCGCATGGCGTAGCTTGGCGCGCGTGAGCGCCGGACCGCGGCCCCCCTCGCCTCGCTGCCCGTGGCAAATCGCGCATTGACTCGTGAAAATCGCCTCGCCGGACGGCGATTGGGCCGCCATCAGGAGCGCCAGCAGTGCGGAGTGCATTGCACGATGTTACCTTTTGGCGCGCGAGGCGTCCATATTGAAATGAATACCCGGCGTGTATTTCTTGGTTTGCCGATGCTCGCCGCTGCGGTGCCTGCCGCCGAAGCCGCCCTGCCCTCGGCGTTCCCCAGCCAGGATCCGGATATGGTACGCGAGGTGGTTGGCGCCTCTCATTTCAACTTCGCGCGTGTGAAGGAGCTGGTGAGCGCCCACCCCGCGCTGGCCAAAGCTTCCTGGGATTGGGGCTTCGGCGATTGGGAGACGGCGCTCGGCGCGGCTTCTCACATGGGCCACCGGGATACGGCGCTCCTTCTTCTGGACCACGGCGCTCCGGCGACTATTTTCTCGGCGGCGATGTTGGGCCAGCTTCACGTCGTCCGTGGGTTCCTGGGCGCCAGCCCCGGTATTCAGAAAATCAAGGGTCCGCACGGAATTACGCTCATGGCGCATGCCCTGGCCGGCAAGGAAGCGGCGGCCGATGTCGTAACGTTTCTGGAAAGTTCAGGCAACGCCGACGACCAGCCAACCCTGGCGCCGCTTTCGGCCTACGAGCAGCAGCTGTTGTCCGGCATCTACTCATTCGGCTCTGGCCCAGCCGACAAACTTGAAGTCAAAGTGACGCGTGGGAATTTGACTGTCGCACGTATCAAGGGCGCGCCGCGCAATCTCTTTCATCTCGGCTCTTACGCGTTCTATCCCGCCGGCGCCGATGCCGTGCGGGTTCGTTTCACAGTGACCGATGGCAAGGCGAAGTTACTCACCGTGCATGACCCTGGCTTGCTGGTCACCGCTGAGCGGCAGCCTTAGCCAGCTGGTTCTTGCGCTTTTTCAGGGCAGGAAACGGCGTGGTCCCCTCGTAATTATTCGCCAGATAGGTCTGCACTTCAGGGGGAAGCGTGGCCACCCAACTGTCGGTAATCGCGATGGCGGGACGGGTAGCTTCCAGGGCTCTGACCAGCCGGGCGCCCTTGTCACTCTCCGGTAACATCGCCTGCACTTCCTCGTGGAGGAACCAGAAATAGTAGGCGTGGGGGCGAAAGACTCCGTATCCGGTGTAGCCGTCGAAAACCGCATCGCCGGGCCGCGTGTTGGCTAACAAATACTCCACTCGCTCTCTCTGATCCTGGTTGGCAAGGCTGGGCAGCGTGGTCCCCACTCGCACGAGCGGAACGATGGTGATGAGTGCAAGACCCACCGCCACAGGCATCCACGGTTCCCCGTGCCGGGCGCGGCTGACGGCCACACACAAGATCCCGAACAACGCCAGCATGATCACGGACTGCGTATATGCTAACGAATCTCCGCGGAAGATGGCTCGATACGGAAAGAGAGCCAGTAGGCCAAAGAACCAAAGTGCAAAGGGCGAGCAAAATCCCCACCACGACTCGGCAAACGAGCCGGGCCTCTCCCAAGCCGTGAACCAATCTCCCAGCGCCAAGGCTCCGGTGAGTGCCAGGAAGGGCGCCACTGTCGCAAAGTACTCAGACCAAACCACCGGCAAGATAAAAACTCCGCCAATTAAAGACGCCAGAAAAAGCCAGGGCACGTCGCGTTCCTCCAACGCGAACCGGCGCTTTGGAAGAGTCCACACTCGTGCGAAGATCAGCGCCACCGCCGAAAAACCCACGAAGGCGTCACGCCAGAATATTCCCATCAGCCATGGAACTCCAGAATGGCGGGCCTTCCAGCCCAGATTCAACGCCACTGTATACTGCCACAGACCCACGGTGCCGTCTTTGCCAAGCAACGCCACCACGAACACAATCGAAATCAAGCCCCCGGCCAGATACGCCGCGATATCCAGCGCCCAAGCGCGGAGCCGGTCCGTTTCCGACCGTGCCGCCCAACCACGGCTGGCCATCAACAGCATGGGCGCAAACACCGCCATGGACGCCTTCAAGTTGAACAGCACCGCCAGCCCGAAGCTGATTCCGGCGCCCAGCATCCAACTCGGCCTATGTTTGCCGCCGGCGATGAGCATGGCACTCAATACCAGGAATGGGGCTGCAAATGTGTCGAGAAAAATTGTGTGGCCCATCGACAGCAGAGTGGAGCTCGTTGCCACCAGGCAGACGGCCAGCAGACCGTGGATACGTCCGAAGCTCCCTAGCCATAGCCAACCGCAGGCCGCCAGGCCAACCGTGAATCCCAGCGGGAGCAAGCGCATGTTGAGAATCGTGTCGAAGCTAGGGTCGAACCAGGAAAGAACAGACGCCCCCAGGTAGTAGAACAACGGCGTGTGATGTTGGAAAAAGTCACTGTAAGGGGTTTGGCCGTTTGAAACCAACCATGCTCCGTGCAGGTGCTCGAACTCGTCCAACTGCACGGCTTCGCGCCGGAGACCCACCAGGTGCAGCAGCAGGGCAACCCCGCACATGACGAGAACAACCCGTTGCGCCAAACGAAATGTCAATTCGGCCCTAGTGCTTCCCAATGAATAATGCTAGCGATATTACTCGACGATTAGGAGAGGTAACTTGGAATTTAACAGCTCTTCGGTACCAGAACCTTCCAAGTCTGGGGGGAGGGACTTCCGGCCCCTTATTGATAGTAAAAGCTTGTTTTTACGCGGCCAGCATGGTTGTCAGAAGCTGCTTGCCGTCGCGTAAGTAACCTTCCATCTCCTCTGGTCTGCTGGCGATTTCAAGGATAAGATAGCCGCGGAAGTTCAAGCGATTGAGCAACGCAAAGAGGCGTGTGTAGTCAACGAATCCGCTTCCAAGCGGGAGGTGCTCTTTCCAGGTTTGCGGATCGATGTCGTGGACGTGGAGATGGAAGGTTTGCGGCCCCAGGCCTTCGATGATCGATAGCGTCGTGTCGTTGTAGGCGGAGATGCCTGCGGGAGTGGCATGGTCCTCCGGTCTTACCCGCGCCACTAACTCGGCGTAGCGGCTCTGATGCCCCACGTCGATGGTGGCGCCCACGGCCGGGTGATCCACTTCCTTCACCAGGCGAACGAAGTCTGCTACGGACGCCGGAAAGCCGGTCTCGAGCGCAATCCGAATTTTATGGCGCTGCGCCAGATCGCCCCAACGCCTGAACCGCTTCAGCAACACGGGCCATTGGCTTTCAAGCGTCTGCCCGCCGCCGATTTTTGGATGGAGGACGGCGAGTTCGGCGCCGAAGAACGCCGATCCTTCAAGCGCAATGTCTACGGCGCGCACGGCGTCCCCGGCCACCGCCTCGTCTTGGGCGAAGTAGTCAAGCCCCGTGTAAGGCAGATGCGTGGTCACGTGCGCAAAGCCGCGCAAGGATCGGCGAATGTCTTTCTTTTGAGACGGCGAGAGCTGGTCGAATCGGAAGCCGGGGAACTGTCCGGGCGTGGCCTCGGGATTACCCATGGGGTGGATCTCGATTACCGGGAATTCGAGGCGGCGCAACAGCGCGATCGAATCGGCCAAGCTCCAGCCAGTAATGGCTGTGTTGGCGCCCAATTGAGAGGCCCGTATCGCCGCCTGAGCTTGCGGCATCGCAACCGCCGCGAGAATTTGGAGAAACGTTCGTCTGTCTGTCGACACTATCCTGCTATGTTAGTCGAACCAGGCGCCCAACGTGGGCTAAGGTGCGAAATAACCGTTGGTGTCCAGGATGAGATGAGTCCGATTCGTCACAAAGGCCGAGACCGCCCCCAAGAGTCCGGCCGGTACAATGGCTGCGTTGGCGACAATCGGGTCATCCAGCGCGTTCAACGTGGAGACCAGCGGTTGTGCCTCGGCCGCCGGCCACAACGTCAGATAGCCGAGAGCCGTCTCTGGCACAACGGTGGCATTCAATGAATAGGCTCGGGCGGTGCCCAGAATGTTGCAAGTGCCCGATAGCAACGGGAAGTCGCGCGCCTGGCTGCCGGCCAGGATAGGGCCGCCGAGGCTGGCCGCCGGGTTGCGGGTGTCGAGCAGCCGGCACGGCGCAATCGGGAAGAACCGCATCGCATTGGCAGCCCCGGGCGGCGCAAAGTAGCCGTTGATATCAAGGACCAGGTGCGTTGATGAAGATCCGTAGGCACTGATAAAACCATTGGTTCCGGCGAGCACGATGGCGGCGTTGGCTACTATACCGCCACCGCCGGCGTTGAGAGTGGAAACCAACGGCCGAGCGCTTCCGGCAGGCCAAAGTGTCAGATAGCCCAGCGGGCCGTTCGGAACTACTGTGGCGTTCAGGGAATAGGCGCGAGCGCTGGACGGAATATTGCAATTCGATAACAGGGGAGAAAAATCGCGTGACGCCGTGCCAATCGCCGGACCTCCCAGAGGACCGGCGGCGTTCCTGGTGTCCACCACCCGGCACGGCGTCACCGGATAGAAGGCCAGTTCAGCGGGCTGTGTCCCGAAATCGATGAAGTACCCGTTGATGTCGATTACTAAGTCCGTATCACCGGTGGCAAAGACGCTGACCGCGCCGTCGACACCGGCAGGCACGATCGCCGCATTTGCCTTGACCCGCCCGTCCACCGAATTGAGTGTGGACACCAGCGGTTGGACGGCGCCCGTGGGCCAGATGGTCAGATACCCGAGCGGAGCCTTGGGAACGACAGTTACGTTGAGTGAGTAAGCCTTGGCAGCTGGTGTGATCTGGCAGTTGCCCGCTGGAATACGGAAGGCTCGCGCAACTCCGGCAGCGAACGATGGCTTGCCGAATTCCCCCAGATTCTCACGCGTGTCAACCAGGCGGCAGGGGTTGACAGATACAAAGTGTAAACCGGAAGAGGTGGGCGTAGGAATGACCGCGGCGGCCGCCTGGCTGATGGTGTAACGGAAGTTCTCCAAAGTAATCTCTGTTGTTCTTGCCGCAGTGGTCTTGTTCTCCTGGACGGTGTAGCTAAAGGATCCGCTGCCGTAACCCGCTCCCGAGACCGTGGCCCAAAAAATCTCAGAGCGTGGGAACCACGAGTAGCCAGGATAGTTCGTGGTTACCCGAACAGTACCGGAGCCGCCGGCCGCCGGAACGTTCGCAGAGGGAGGATCAAAAGTCAACAAACCGGCAGGTCCCTGCGTAACCGGGATTGTCTGCGTATTAACCGTGATCGCGCCAGTTCTGGGCGTCGAATTAGGATTTGCTTCAACAAACACTAGAATGGTTCCGTTGCCGGTGCCCATATTACGGCCCGGGACCAGATTCAGCCAGGGCCGATTGGATGAGACCACCCATGGGCCGTTCGTCGTGACGCTGATGGTCGGGCCGCTCTCAAGACCAGTTAGATTGAGCACCGCGGGATTGAGTCCGACCGTAACATACGTGCCACCCTGATTGATCCTGTGGGGCACGCCGTTGACCGTGATCGTACCAGTTCGCACTGTTCCAGTGCTATTCTGACTGATCGTGTACGCCACCTCTCCGTAGGGTCCCGATGTCGGGCCGGAAGTGATCGTTATCCACGGGGCACTGACAACAGGGGCGAAAAAGCATCCAGACGTTCCTCCGGTCAGGAAGGAACCGGGGCCGCCAGCGGGGGTGAAATTAAGCTGAGCCGGATTCAGTTCCAGATTGCACCCATAGCCCTGCTGGGTAATTGCCACTCCCTTCCCGGCCGCCATTACTTCAAACACTCGGTCAGGCCCCTCGCCCGTTCCCACCGTATAGGTAAACTGACCGCTGCCACGCCCATCTGCCCAACTGCTTCCCGGCGACTCCTGCTTGAGACCGTCTCCTATTAGCAGGAGACTGGTGCTCACCGCGTTCCAGTAGCAGCCCGGCTGGGTGGTTACCGTCATTGAGCCAGTGCCGCCCGAAGCTGGCAGCACCGCCGGGACCGGCGGACCGACGGTATAAGTGCATTGGGACTGGCCCGATATCCGGCTCACGTACGCTCCCTGTGCTTTCGGTGTGATAAGTGGGTTGCTTAATGGAAAGCCCGAGACGGAGATCGAGCCGGCAAGATAAAGGTCGCCGCTCAGGTCCATGGCGATATTGGATGGGGAAACCTGGCCTTGGTCCGAACCGAGAAATGTGGAAAATAGGATCGAGGCGCCGTCGCTGGCAATCTGGAAGATGAGGTTGGTCACGCGGGAGTATGTGTCAAAAATCAGCGCATCGACCAGTGGGATCGCCCGGGCCATGGTAGTGCCGGCAACCCAAATTCGCCTTGAACTGTCCACCGCAACACCATAACACTCTTCGCTGAGTGAACCACCCAACAGCGTCGAGTACGTTAGCCCGCCAGTTGGCGACAGGCGGGCGAGGAAGCAGTTATCGAGGGGAATGCTCCGCTGAATAGGATTTATCAAGGGAAAGTTCCGAGCGCCGGTTGTCCCTACCACGTAGACGTTGCCCGATGAATCGGTAGTCACTCCCCTGCCAAATGTATTCTCGGGCGAAGTCGCGTCATCCTCGCCGAGGAGCGTCGAGAAGACGATGGTGTTACCGGCCGGATTGAACTTTGTCACGAAAGCCATCGCCTTGGGCTGCGCGGCGGCTGGGCTTGGCAGAACTGAGTTCACCAATGGGAAGTCGCGCGAGTTTGTGGTACCTGTGACAATGATGTTACCGCTGGGGTCAAGTGCGACCTGATTGCCGAAGTCAGTCTGGTCCCCTCCAAAAACCGAGGCGAACACCACTGCCGATCCGGCGGGATTCACCTTGACCAGGAATACATCTGCCCCTGGATGCCGGGCTTGATAGCCGTTGATGGCGGGAAAGTCGGCCGAACCAGTGGTGCCCGCCACATAGGCGTTGCCAGAACTGTCGACCGCGACGGAACGCGAAACCGTGCCGTTGGTTCCTCCGAGGAATGTTGAGTAGGCAAGCGTTCCCGAGGGAGTCAGCTTGGTCAGAAAAGCCGTGAGAGCTGTGTAGTTCGAGCGGATAGGATTGATCAGCGGGAAATCGGGGCCGCCGGGTGTGCCTGTGACGTAGACATTGCCGACGGCATCTGCGGTGATGGCCGAAGGGTAGTCGCCGTCGGCACTTCCCCCAAGATAAGTTGAGTAGACCACCGTGCGCGTAACTTGGTTGATCTTAGCGACATAAATATCGCTCTCGCCGTTTCGCGATCCTTGCTTCGAAGGAAGGTCGGCAGACGTCGCTGTGCCGGTCAAATAGATAAAGCCCAAGCCATCCACGGCTACCCCCAGGGCGCTATCGGCTCCCGATCCCCCATAGTACGACGAGAAGACCAGCTTGGGATCAACTGTCAAGGGCACGGAGTGATCGAAAGACGCCATTGCGACCGTCACCACATCTTCGGCGCTCTTCTTGTACCATGAGCGAATATCAATCCGCTTTCCGTTCTTCATCTGATAACAGCGGGGACGCTGGTGCCGTAGATTCGCGCCACCTTCGGCTTCAATCGTGAGATCGCCCGCCTCGTCGATCCCCATGGACTTCGCGCCGACAACCTTCAAGCGAATGGGATCAGGCAAGTACCCTGGTGCGACCACGAAGTCATACTCGACCGCCCCTTCCGCCTCGTACAGAACCACGTCAATTCCGGGGTAAACGGACTTTATATGGACCCGGGCAAAGTGGGGCACACCAAGGGACCACTTGGACGGGTCCTTGCCCGAATAATAATTAGAGTGTCCTGGCAATGAATCGAGGCCCGAGAGGGTCGCATCACGGGACGAACCAAGCCATTCAACCTTCAAGGGAGCAGCATCTCGTGGGTAGATGTCGAATCCCGAGCTGGTGACCGTCAATCCGAAGGCGGCCTGCCTAGCGACGAATCCGCCGTTCCGGGGCTCGAAGTGCAGCGGCAACGAAAGCCCCGTTTCGCTTTTCGGCGCGGCCTTCAATGAATCGCCGATCGTCGTCAATGCCAGCCAAGCGAGTAAGAATCCTGCCCTCGTCATGAGGGCATTATGCCACATAATTCGTGCAGCCATTCGCTACTATACGTGGCCGTTGGGCAACTGGTTTCCAGGATCTTTCGGGAACATTCGATGCGAAGCCGGGGTCTAAGATACTTGTAAATTTTTGTCCCGTAGGCCTTGCAGTCGGGCGCACTAAGGCGCACAATGCCTTCAGCTTTGGTGGTGTAAGGGGTGATGGTGATGACTAAGTTTGTCAGAAGCTATTTGTGTGTCTTCGTGGCGGTGTCGATCGCGTTCGGCCAGAGTAACAACGCTCTGCCCATCAAACGCGTGGTGCTCTACAAAAACGGCGTCGGCTACTTTGAGCACCTGGGCCGCGTGAGCGGAAACCAGTCGGTAACCATTCCGTTTACTTCGGGCCAGCTCAACGACGCGTTGAAGTCGCTGACGCTGCTTGATCTGAATGGCGGCCGGATCACCGGCGTCGAGTACGCATCGAGCGCGCCGGTGGACCGGTTACTCGGTGACTTGCGCCTACCAGCGGCGGGTAAGACCCGCTCACCGAATTCCTGGGCGCGCTGCGCGGGGCACGGCTCGAAGTGCGCAGCGGTCCGGCCTCGGCCATCACGGGGCGGCTCCTTAGCGTCGAGCGCAAGACGCGGGTGGCCGGGGGCAACACGCTCGAGGTGGATTACATCTCGCTGCTGACTGACGCAGGTGAGTTGCGGACCACCGAAGTCTCGCCCTCGTTCAGCGTTCGGCTGCTTGAAAGTGGGTTGCCGGGCAAGGTGAACCGCATGCTCGATCTGGTGTCGCTTGGCCGTGAGCCGGATCTGCGGCGAATGGTGGTCTCGACGCAAGGCACCGGTGAGCGCGGGCTGTTTGTCAGCTACATCTCCGAGGTTCCAATCTGGAAGGCCACCTATCGGGTTGTGCTAAATCCGAAGAATGGAAAGTCGCCGTTGTTACAGGGCTGGGCGATCGTAGACAACACAGTGGGTCAGGACTGGGAGAACGTGCAGTTGTCGCTGGTGGCGGGCGCGCCGCAATCGTTCATTCAAGAACTCTCGCAACCGTACTACTCGCGGCGGCCCGTAGTGCCGCTGCCCGAGCAGGCGATGACGACGCCGCAAACCTTTGAAGCGACCTTGATTCCGGGGGGCGCACGCGTGGCGGGCGTGGTCACGGATAGCTCAGGCGGTGCGGTGGGGCGAGCGCTAGTGCGCGCGATCGATCAGTCCGGCAAGGTAGTGGGTTCGGGCGAAACCGACGCAGTGGGCGCGTACGAGTTGGGCGGCTTGCCGGAGGGCGCGGTACGGATCGAAGTAGACGCGCCTGGCTTCAAGCGGAGCGTGGTGAATGGTGTGATGGCGAGTAGCGCCGCCCCGGGCCGTCATGATGCGCGCCTGCAGGTGGGCAATGTCACCGAGACCGTCACCGTGAACGCTAACGCAGCAGTCCTGCAGACCTCCAGTTCTGCTGTTTCGAGAAGTAGCCGCAGCCTCGGCACCGGACGTGGTTTGGGGCAGACCGGTCCGCGAGGAAGCGGTGGCTCGATGAGCGGAGCGATCGGCGGAGGCGCCTATGGAATCGGGTCGGCACAGGCTCGCGAGGAGATGCGCGTGGCGGCGGCCGGGCAGGAGTTGGGTGACCTCTTCGAGTACAAGGTCAAAGATCCAATCACCATCCAAAAGAACAACTCCGCTTTGGTGCCGATCGTGCAGTCCGCTATCGGCGCTGAAAAGGTTTCGGTGTGGAATGAGACGGCGGGCTACAGCCGGCCGCAGCGCGCGCTGTGGCTTGACAACTCAAGCGGCCTGACGCTGGACGGCGGCAGCTTCAGCGTGCTCGAAGAGGAAACGTTCGCCGGCGAGGGCATCTTCGAGGCGATCCGGCCGGGCGAGAAGCGCCTGGTCTCTTACGCGACTGACTTGGCCGTGACGGTGGGTTCGCGGCGCAACACCGAGCAGCAGCGTGTGTCCCGATGCGTCATCGCCAAGGGCACGATGATTCATATGAGTGAGCAGCGCGAGAAGAAGAGCTACACGTTCCGCAACCAGGACACTTCGTCCCGCACGATTCTGGTGGAGCACGCGGTGCGGCCTGAGTTCCGGCTGCGCAATGAGGTGAAGCCGGCCGAGACCGCCGCCGGCTGGATGCGCTTCCGAGTTCCCGTGGCCTCCAAGCAGACGGTGGAATTCGTCGTCGAAGAGGCGCGGCCCATCGAAGCGCGCTTTGAAGTGAACATCATCACCAGTGAGCAGATTGTGGCCTTTCTCGAAACCCGCGCGATCACGCCGGAGGTGGAGCAAGCACTGCGGGGCATCCTGGCGCAGAAGGCGCGAGTGGCCGATCTGGAAGCCCGGAAGTCCGCCCGTGACGGCGAGCAGGACAAGATCTTTGACGACCAGCTCCGGCTGCGCGAAAACATGAAGTTCCTCAAAGGCTCCGCCGAAGAGAAGGCCTTGCTGCAACGCTACACACAGCAATTGAACGGGCAGGAGACGCGGCTAGAAGAGCTGCGCAAGGAGATGGAGCGGCTGGACGCCGAGATCGCCCTCGCTGAGGGCGTAGTGGATAAGATGATTGAGCAGTTGGCGTTTGACGTCAAGCTCTAACGGTCATCATCGCGGCGGTGCTTGTCGCGCGCTTGCTCGGCCACAAACTCAAGGAAGCGGGTCGGCGCCATGCGCATCTGCATCACCACCGCGTTGTCGTTATCCACCACGAGCATGAGGAGCTTCACGGCCTTGCGGCCCTCCTCGCGAGCCATGATATTCACGGACTCTCCGTTGCGGTCCCGCACGCGGATCACCGGGCGCCATGAGTCGGCGAAGGTGAGGTCGGGTGGATTGGTGCGGTTGTTGACATCGTCGATGACGGCGAGTTTGAAATCGCTGGCGCCCAACGGTCGCGCCGCGCTCGATACGAAGCTGACCAGGCCCATCAAGGGAATCCAGACCCGCTTCTTCTGGTAGTGTGATTCGATCTGCTTGACCACGCCATCGAAGTCATCGAGGCCGCGATCGACAGGCAGGGCGGAGCTGGCAATGAGTGCGGAGGCTAGGGCGAGGCGGAGGGCGATCATTTCGTTTCTTCTTCCTTAACCGGGGCGAACGTGACAGTGGATTCCGCCGAGGCTCGGCGGAAATCGGAGTTGATCATCGAGAGAGTCATCGTGCGGGCGTAGCCGAACAGGACGCGCAGGCTGAATTCGGTGCCCGCGCTTACCGGGAACCATAGGTCATCGATCGCCTTGGCATAGTTGACGCTGTAGCCAACTTGGCGCAGCGAGATACCAAAGATGATCTTCACGGCCATCGGAATTTTGTAGGCGAAGGTGCTGTTCAGGCTACGCGGATGCAGCGTTTCCGGGTCGACAACGATGTCGCCCGTCCAAGGCTCTGACTCGCCGTCCCTCTTCAGAGGCGCGAAAGACAGTTGGTACGGGCCCTTGGACTGGAAGACGTACCGCCGCTGGTGCTCGGCGGTCAGCGGGAACAGATCCTTGCTAACGCCGTCGCGCGAGTCTTCGTTACCGGTCCAATCTTGAATGAGCTCATCGATCAACCCGCCGTCGATATCGACCTTCTTGTACTGAAAGTGCGGCTTGTCGTAGGGAATCCACTCGCCCTTGCGTTCGTACCACCCTTCAAACTTGTCGAGCTTCCGCTCGAATCCCTTGGCCTTAGGCGTAACGGTATACGTACGCTTTTCCTCCCGTGCCACTTTGCCATTGGCCCGCAGCAGCTTGGCATGGACGAACTGCGTGTAGACGACCTTCTCGCGGGCCTGTTGCGACTGCTCCTGCGACTGGGCCACCTTGGCGAGGATGGCTTCCAACGTGGGCGGTTCGGCGGCAGCGGCAATGGCGGACAAGGCGGTGATGGCGAGGACGAAGCAAGTCATCGCGGGTGGTGCTCCTACTCCTCGTCCTTTTCCTTATCTTTGTTCTTGTTCTTCGGGGCCATCTGTTGCAGGGGGCCAATGTTGATATTCGGGATACCCGCCTTGCCGCCCAGCGCGCGTAACTCGGCGGGGTCAATCACGCCGACAATGTTCACGATTGTGACTTCTTTCGGCTCAAAGGCCAGCACCACCAGGCCCGACATTTCTTTGCCGTCCGTGCGGATGTAGACTCCCGCGTTATCGCCGTGCTTGCCCTTCTCGCGCACGTCCACCATCTTCTGCCAACCGGCGCCGCTGACTTGCTTACGAAGCTGCTCAATGTCGGCTTCGTTGTACTCGCCTTCCTTGTCAAACTCAAGCTGCCGGACATAGATGCCTTTGAGCTTGCCGATGATGCGCTTGGCCTCGGCCTCGTCTTTCTTGGAATCCGAGAGGAAGTTCCTGACAAAGCTGAGCATGTTGCCGTCCAGATTCACCTCGACGGTCTTCGAGGCCTTGGGGGCCAATTGCTCGAACTTGATCATGTCATGAAGTTGAGGCTGAGCCATCAACGCGGCGGCACTCAGCATAACGAGAGAGATAAGTTTGTTCATATTAGTTCGTACTCCTATCCAGAACTTTTTCCACTACGGCGAGTTTCTCGGAAGTAATCTCGAGTGCAAGCATCAACTGACGCTTGGCGTCATCGGCCCGGCGTCGCTCCTGCACGTGCTGGATCCCGGCGGCGGCGAACGTAATCACCAACGTGGCCGCCATGGCCAGCGGCATCCACGCGCGAATGGGGCGGCGCAGGGTCTCAGCGGGGGCGCAAGCGATGGTGCGCGCGGCAAACTCCGGCGGTGGGTCTTTGCGCCGCAGCGCGGCCCGCAATTGCAGTTCCAAATCGTCGTTCATACCTTCGCCCTCTCCATCCGTCCGCGCATCAGAGCCAGAGCCCGATGCAAGTTACTTTTGACCGTCCCGACCGGGATGCCCATCGTTTCGGCAATCTCGCCCGGCTCCATCTCTTCCTGATATCGCAATACCACGATCATCCGCGACCGCTCCGGCAGCCGCGCAATCTGACGATCAAGCAGGCTCGTCAGAAACGGATCCGCCTCGCTGGCGGCAACACTAGGCTCGGCCGCTTCATCGAGCGCCACCTGCGCATGCAGCTTGGCGCGCCGGGCGTGGTCAATACAGCGCTGCGTCATCACCCGCCTGAGCCAGTTGGTCAGATGCGCGGGCGACTCGATCGAAGCCAGGTTCCGATGCAACTGCAGGAACGCATCCTGGGCCAACTCTTCGGCCACGGCGCGGTCCCGCAAAAAGTGCCAGCCAATTGAGAACACCATCGCCTGATGTTGGCGCACAATGGTGGCAAACGAGCTCGATTGCTGTGGCTGAACCAGGAACATCGCCGTCTTCATTGGCTTAATACGCATACAAATGCTCCAAGGTGGCAGAAAAGTTCGCTACCCTATAGATTCCCCACCCGGACAATCATGAAGGAACAGAGCAAGAGCATAACCCCCCGTGCCCAGGATTTCGCGGCATGGTATCAGGACGTCGTCATGCAAGGCGACATGGCCGAGCCCGCCGAAGTGGTCAAAGGCTGCATGGTCATCAAGCCCACCGGCTATGCCGTCTGGGAACGCCTGCAGGCTGAGCTAGACCGGCGCTTCAAGGCAACCGGGCACAAAAACGTCTACTTCCCACTGTTTATTCCGGAGAGCTTCCTCAAGAAAGAGGCCGAGCACGTGGAGGGCTTCGCCCCGGAACTGGCGGTGGTGACCCACGCCGGTGGCAAGAAGCTGGAAGAGCCGCTGGTGGTGCGCCCGACGTCTGAAACCATCGTGGGCCACTTCTTCTCTAAGTGGATCCAGAGCTACCGCGATCTTCCCATGTTGTTGAATCAGTGGGCGAACGTCGTGCGCTGGGAGTTGCGCACGCGAATGTTCCTACGAACGTCGGAGTTCCTGTGGCAGGAGGGCCATACCGCCCATGCCAGCCAACAGGAGGCTTACGATGAAACGGTCAAGATGTTGCATGTCTATGGAGACGTGGCCGAGAACGTCATGGCGATGCCCGTGATTCGGGGCGTCAAATCGAGGGCCGAGAAATTCGCCGGCGCGGACCGGTCTTTCTCTATCGAAGCGATGATGCAGAACGGGTTAGCTCTGCAAGCGGGCACCAGCCACGAACTGGGCCAGAACTTCGGCAGGGCCTTCGACGTCACCTACCAGAGCAAGGAAGGAAAGCTGGAATACGTCTGGCAGACCTCTTGGGGCGTCTCCACCAGGTTGATTGGCGCGCTAATCATGACGCACTCGGACGACAAGGGTTTAGTGCTGCCACCCAAGCTTGCAACTACCAAAGTAGTAATAGTGCCGATCCTGCGCAAAGATACCGACGTCGCCGCCCTGATGGGCAAGGTGGCTTCGGTGGCTGAAGCTTTGAATGCCGCGAATATTACTACAGAAGTAGATGATCGCTCAGAGCAAAGCCCCGGCGCCAAGTTCTTCCATTGGGAATCGCGCGGCATCCCCGTGGTAATCGAGATCGGCCCTCGCGACTTAGCGGCCAACACCTGCGTGGTAAAGCGCCGCGATCTGGGGACCAAGGAGCCCGTTTCGCTCGATGGGCTACCGGCTCTGATTGAGGCGCTGCTGGGCCGCATGCAGTCTGAATTGCTCGAAACGGCCCGGAAGCGGCTGGCAGATAACACGGTGGTGGCGAATTCGATTGGCGAGGTGGAAGAGATCCTGGCCAGCACCACCGCTGAGAGTGGCGGCGGCAAGTTCGTGATGGCGCACATTAAAGACGACCCCGCCTGCGACGCCCGCGTGAAAGAATTCAAAGCGAGCGTCCGCTGCCTCCCGCTCGAGGACAAGTTCGACGGGCCGGGCAAGTGCATCGTCACCGGCGAGACGGTGTCCCACCGCGCCGTGATCGCCAAGGCATATTAGGCAGCCCTCGGGATTTCCTCGTCGATCGAATCCTCATTCCGCGCACGGAAGTACGAGCGCAGATCGTCCCGCAACTTCTGGCGCTTGGCCGGCAGAGCGTAAAGTCCATGCACGTCGCGCCGCAGGTCCGTCCATGGATCGAAAGCGTTGTCCACGTAGATGCGCCAGCGGTCTCCATACTTGCGGTCAATCTTGCGTCCGTGCCAATGGTGCAGAATCAGACCGTCCACATAGCCAACGTTGTGCTCAAGCGGCGCGGCGCGCTCCTGCCACAACAGCAGTGAGTTTCTGAAATTCGGTACCAGATCGGTGAGAGTGGCGCCCTGGTAAGGCCCTGATCGCTCCATTGTCCCCAGCAACCCGCACGCCATGTGCCGGTCCGCACCCCCGGTGACCGCGAAATCCAGCAGCCCTCCAAAGGTGTTTAACGCTGCCCGGCGGGCCGCCCACGCAAAGCCCGGGTGACCCTGCGTGGAATAGCCAAAGCGCATGTCGGTGTTCATGAAAGTTGCGTCGTTGGAGTAGGCATACATGAAGCTGCGGTGCTGTTTCGCTGGCGCGACGGGCGCGAACTTTGGGCCCACATCCTGGGCGAACGAGAACATCTGCACCACCTGATAATGCTGGAGTTGCTGGATCGTCTCGTAGGCCCAGTCCGGCCGGACAAAAGTGAGATCGGCATCGACCCAGGCGAAGTACTCGGCGTCCGGGCAAGCCGCCGTCACATGGGCAAACAGCAGATTCAGAGCGTTTTCCTTGTGCCATAACTCACACGAAGTCCGCAGTTGGAGGTGCTGCGGATTGCCGGCCTCGGTGACCATGAACGGACGGTCCCCGTAGGCCACTTCCACGGTCCAGAACCAGACGTGCGGCCCGGCGTTTTGTGCTACGAAACCATCGTAGAGCCGATAGCGTGAGGTATAACGCACGGGGTTGGAGATCATCGTGCAAACGTGCAGGACAGCCTCTCCGCCGAGTGCGCGTTCAAACGGGCGAGGGGAGGCGAGGGTCGCGGGCTGATGGAGCATTTGTTTTCACTTCTTCCCAGAATGAGATTGCAGCGGCAGACGCCAGCGCGCACGGCGCGGCTTCCACCCGGCTTCCAGCATACGAGTGGTCTGCCCACAACCCGGCGCCTGATTCTTCGCTAAGTGCTTGGCTCGATGGGAGAAGAAAAATATCGCCCGAACGTGAACCGGCTTATCAGGAGGTTATTGAGTACTCAGCCCAACCTCACGCAGGTCAAGAGCACGTTCGGGCCGTTTGAGCTCGACGCGGCGGCGGGTGAGTTGCG